>SXMG01000109.1 GCA_005778835.1 Actinomycetota bacterium | reverse complement strand
GACCTCTTCATGGCCGGCGTGGCCGATGAGCAGGATGCGGTAATCCTGCTTCGCAAACCGCACGGCCTCGCGGTGCACCGTGGTGACGAGCGGGCAGGTGGCATCGATCGCCTGCAGGTCGCGGTCGGCGGCGCCCTGCACGACGGCCGGGCTCACGCCGTGGGCCGAGAAGACGATGTGCGAGCCGGGCGGAACCTCGGCCACCTCGTCGACGAAGATCGCGCCCTGCTTCTCGAGCTCGGTGACCACGTGGATGTTGTGCACGATCTGCTTGCGCACGTCGACCGGGGCGCCGTACTGCTCGAGTGCTTTCTCGACGGCGATCACGGCACGGTCGACGCCGGCGCAGTAGCCGCGCGGCGCGGCGAGCAGCACGCGCTTGGGCCGATCGACCGGCAGGGCGACGAGGCGATCGCGTCGCTGCGGGATCACCGGGGTCATCAAAGTCGAGCCGAGGGCGCCGTTCGAGATCGTGCTCACATCAGCCAGTCTACGAGGGGCCGCCTGCACGCGAGCTTCGGCCCCGCCGCAGGCTCGACTCGACCGCGTGGTTACTCGACATCGCGGCGCATCGTCGTGAGCGAGGCTGCCGCGAGCAGCACCAGGGCGAGCGCCGCGAGCACGAGGCCGCCCTGCCACCACAGCAGAGCATCCACCTCGGCGGAGGGCACGGAGGGATCAAGCGCGCCGAGCGCGCTCAGGATGCCCGCACCGACGAGAGCGTCGGTGGCGGCTCCAGGCAGGAAGCGCCCGATCGAGGCGGACCACTCCCACACGCTCGCCACGAGCCGCAGAATCGGCTCGACGAACTGCGTGAATGCGAGCACGATGACGATCGCCGCGATCTGGCTGGTGAGCAGCGCCCCGAGACCGAGCCCGAGCACGGCCCACAGGGCCATGGCGACGATCGTGCGCAGCAGCACGCCGAGAACCTCGGGCTCGTCGAGGGCCGCTGGCTCACCGAGAGCGAGCCGCACGGGCGCGCCGAGCCCGACGGAGCCGACGAGCCCGACGACGCCGTAGAAGGCCCCGAACAGCACGGCGACGATGGCTTTCGCGGCGAGCACGATGCCGCGACGCGGTTGCGCGAGCACTGTGGGAGTAAGGGTCTGATACCGGTACTCGCTCGTAGCGAGCAGCGCACCGAACAGCAGCGGGATCACCAGGCCCACGGCCGTGACGCTGCTGTAGACGAGGTTCGCCGACACGACGTCGTCGAGGCCGCTCGCCCCCGTGCCTCCCAGCTCGGCTCCGAGGTCGCTCAAGAAGAAGGCGAGCCCTGCGGCCGTGATGCCGACGTAGGCCACGAGGACCAGGCCGAGCAGCCACCACCCTTTGGTCGAGAGCACCTTGACCGTCTCGGCGGCGACCGAGCGCCCGAAGCCGACCGCGATGCCTGCGGCGCTCACGCTGCGGCCTCGTCGTCGGCGGTGAGGGTGAGGAAGACCGATTCGAGCCCGTCGGTCTCGTCACTCAAGTGCGTGAGCGCGATCCCCGCGTCGCGCGCGACCTCGCCGGTGCGGGCGACGTCGAGGCCGAGCACGGCGAGGCCCGTCGGGCCGACCTCGACCTCGGCGCCGGCACGCTGCAGCGCGGCGGCGAGCGCGTCACGGTCGGGAGCATCGACCCGCACCCGGGCGGTGCCCGCTTCGAGCGCGGTCAAGGGGCCGTCGAAGACGACACGGCCGTGACGGATGACCACGACATCGTCGACCGTCTGCTGCACCTCGCTCAGCACGTGCGATGACAGCAGCACCGTGCGGCCCTCGTCGGCGAGGGAGCGCAGCAGCGACCGCATCCAGCGGATGCCGTCGGGGTCGAGACCGTTGATCGGCTCGTCGAGCACGAGGGCGGCGGGGTCGCCGAGCAGGGCGCTCGCGAGGCCGAGCCGCTGGCGCATGCCGAGCGAGTAGCCGCCGACGGGCCGACGCGCCGCCGCGCTGAGACCCACCTGCTCGAGCACGAGGTCGACGCGCGCACGATCGATGCCCGCCGCGAGCGCGAGCGCGAGAAGGTGCGCTCTGCCGCTGCGCCCGGGGTGGAAGACATCGGCCGACAGCGAGCCGCCGACCCGGCGTGCGGGGCTCTCGAGGTCGCGGTAGCGACGGCCGTCGATGAGCGCGGACCCTGCCGTCGGCCGGTTGAGACCGAGCAGAATGCGCAACGTGGAGGTCTTGCCGGCGCCATTCGGCCCGAGGAAGCCCGTGACCCGCCCCGGCGCCGCCGAGAACGACACGTCGCGCAGCGCCGTCACCTCGCCGTACACCTTGGTGAGCGAGTCGATGACGAGCGGGGTGGGCGTGGTCATGCTTCTCCGAACGATCGGGGGGTCGGCTGTCTCGACTACCCTGGCGAACACCGCCGATCGATGCAAGGAGGGGCGAATGGCTGAAGACCCGACCGCCCCGTCGCCAGGTGGCGCGGCGTCGAGCGCCGATGCCCCGTGGCCCGTCGGCCAGCTCTCGGCGAAGCTCAAGGACTACATCGACCGGCTCGGCCAGGTCTGGGTCGACGGCGAGATCGCGCAATGGGGCGTCTCGGGCGGCAACGTCTACGGCAAGCTCAAAGATGTCTCGATGGATGCGACGGTCTCGTTCGTCATCTGGTCGTCGGTGCGGGCGACGCTGCCTGACGGCCTCGGTCAGGGCGACCGGGTGACTGCGCTCGTCAAGGCGAATTGGTGGGTCAAGGGCGGCACGCTCACGATGCAGGTGTCGCAGATGCGGCGAGTCGGGCTCGGCGACCTGCTCGAACGGCTCGAACGGCTGCGCGCGACACTCGCAGCCGAAGGGCTCTTCGCCGCCGAGCGCAAGCAGCGCCTTCCGTTCCTGCCCCAGTGCATCGGGCTCGTGACGGGCAAAGACAGCGACGCCGAGAAAGACGTGCTGCGCAACGCCCAACTGCGGTGGCCGTCGGTGCGCTTCCGCGTCGTGCACGCTGCGGTGCAGGGCGACAAGGCGGTCGCCGAGGTCTCAGCGGGCATCCGGCAATTGGATGCTGACCCCGAGGTCGACGTCATCATCGTCGCCCGGGGCGGCGGCGACTTCCAGAACCTGCTGCCCTTCAGCGACGAGAGCCTCGTGCGCGCGGCCGCTGCGTGCCAGACCCCGCTCGTCAGCGCGATCGGCCACGAGAACGACCGGCCGCTGCTCGACGAGGTCGCTGACCTGCGTGCCTCGACCCCCACCGACGCGGCCAAGCGCGTCGTGCCCGACGTCGGAGAAGAGCTCTCGCGCGTGCAGCAGGCGCGCTCGCGCATGCTGTCGCGCGTGACCACGACGATCGCAACCGAGGTCGAGCGCATCGCGGCCATCAGGTCGCGCCCCGTGCTCGCCGAAGCCGCGTGGATCGTCGACACCCGCGCCGATGAGCTCACTCGCGCCGTGGCCAGAGGAGTCGAGCTGACGCACCGCCTGCTCGAGCGCGCGGGCGTCGACCTCGATGAGCGGCGCACCCAGTTGCGCGCGCTGTCGCCGCAGCGCACGCTCGACCGCGGCTATGCGATCGCCCAGACCGACGATGGAGCCGTGCTGCGGTCAGCAGCATCCGCGGTGCCCGGCTCTCGAGTGCGGCTCACGCTCGCCGACGGTCGTGTCGCGACGATCGTCGAGACTCCCACCGACAGTGCAGAAAGGCCCGCCTAGCATGGCTACCGTGACCCCGAACAACGCCGCTGACGACGCAGCACCCGCCGGCGACCTCGATACCGAGGGCCTCAGCTACGAGCAAGCGCGCGACGAGCTCGTGAAGGTCGTCACCGAGCTCGAACAGGGCGGCGCCACTCTCGAGCAGTCGATCGCCCTGTGGGAGCGCGGCGAGGCGCTCGCCCGACGGTGCGAAGAGTGGCTGATCGGCGCGAAGCAGAGGCTCGACGCGGCTCGCGCCGCGGTCGAGGGCTGACCGCATGCCCGACGAACCTCCCATCGTCGCCGAGCTCGGCCGGCCCGAGACCCCCGACGAGAAGGCGGCCCGCCTCGCCGAGGCGCGTCGACGACGGCGGTCGAACCAGACCACCAAGAACCTCGTGCTCTCGATCGCCGCATCTCTCGGCATCGTGCTATTTCTCGTGCTCGTGGTCGTGCGCCCTGACCCTGCACCCCTCCTCATCGACCACCTCGCCGCCGCCGCGGAGGCCGAGCAGAGCCTGGGCGAGACCGTCGCCGCACCGATCGTGCCGCCGACGTGGGTCGCGAATCGCGCCGAGCTGGCAGGCTCAGGCGGCGTCGACGAATGGACGATCGGCTTCATCACCGCCGACGAGACCTTCATCGGCTTCGTGCAGGGCTTCGACGCGAACCCCACGTGGCTGCGCGACACCCTGCGCGACCCCGGCGACGGCGACGAGGTCGACATCGCCGGGCTCACGTGGCAGCGGTTCGACCGCCGCGGCGTCGACGGTGTCGGCCTGCGCGAGTACGCCCTCGTGACCGAGACCGGCAGCAGCACGATCGTGCTCTACGGCACCGCGGTCGACGACGACTTCGCCCTGCTCGCCACGGCGGTCGCCGCCGATGTGCCCGCCGCCGCCGACTGAGGCGGCTACGCTCGTATCTCGGCTGAAGCCCTAGGCCCGGCCGCTGAGCGTCTGGCAGGAGCGTGATGACGAACGAGAGACCCCGGCCCGACAAGGTCTGGAACGAGATGCTGCGCGGCAACGAGCGGTTCGTGTCGGGCGAGCCCCAGCATCCACGGCAAGACGTCGACCGCCGTGGCGAGCTCGCGGCGGCCCAAGCCCCGCGCGCCGCCCTCTTCGGGTGCAGCGACTCGCGCCTCGCCGCCGAGATCATCTTCGACAAGGGCCTCGGCGACCTCTTCGTCGTGCGCAACGCCGGTCAGGTGATCAGCGACAGTGTCATCGGCTCGCTCGAGTACGCCGTCGCCGTGCTGGGAGTGCCGCTCATCGTCGTGCTCGGCCATGACGAGTGCGGTGCCGTGAAGGCGGCGATCGACGCCGAGGCGCCCGAGGCCCCGCCGCTGCCTGTGCACATTCAGGGCATCGTCGATCAGATCGCTCCCGCGGTCGAGCGCGTGCGGCTCGCTGCCGGCACGACGACCACGACGGCGCTCGACGCTCACGAGGTCGGCCGTCAGCATCTGCGCGACACCGTCGGGGCCCTGCTCGCGGCGAGCGAGCTGATCAGCGACGAGGTCGCCGCCGGTACGCTGGGAATCGTCGGCGCGAACTACCGGCTGCTCGAAGGCCGGGTCGTGCCCGATGTCGCGCTGGGTCGGCTCTGACCTGCGCACCGCACACCCTCCAGACCAGAAGGATCACACTGCCGTGAGCGACACGACCGACTCCGACTTCCGCATCGAGCACGACACCATGGGCGAAGTGCGCGTGCCGCGCAGCGCTCTCTACCGCGCTCAGACCCAGCGCGCCGTCGAGAACTTCCCGATCTCGGGCTCGGGTCTCGAGCCCGGGCAGATCGTCGCGCTCGCGCAGATCAAGCGCGCGGCCGCGCTCGTGAACGCCGAGCTCGGAATTCTGGATGCTGCGCTCGCGCACGCCATCGTCGGCGCCGCCGATCAGATCATCGCGGGTCAGCACCACGACCAGTTCCCCGTCGACACCTACCAGACCGGCTCGGGCACGAGCTCGAACATGAACATGAACGAGGTGCTCGCGACGCTCGCGTCGACCGACGACCTCGCCGTGCACCCCAACGACCACGTGAACGCCTCGCAGTCGTCGAACGACGTCTTTCCGACCTCGGTGCACCTCGCGGTGACCGACGCTCTGCTGCGCGACCTGATTCCGGCGCTCGAGCACCTCGCCGAAGCACTCGAGGAGAAGGCCGAGCTCTGGAAGACCGCGGTCAAGGCGGGCCGCACGCACCTCATGGACGCGACGCCCGTGACCCTCGGTCAAGAGTTCGCGGGCTACGCGCGCCAGGTGCGGCTCGGTGTCGCGCGCGTGCGCTCGACGATCGAGCGCGTCGCCGAGGTGCCGCTCGGCGGCACGGCGACGGGCACGGGCATCAACACCCCGCTCGGCTTCTCGCAGAAGGTCATCGCCGAGCTCGCCTCGTCGACGGGCCTGCCGATCACCGAGGCGCTCGACCACTTCGAGGCCCAGGGCGCCCGCGACGGGCTCGTCGAGGCCTCGGGTGCGCTGCGCGTCATCGCCGTCTCGCTCACCAAGATCTGCAACGACATCCGCTGGATGGGCTCGGGCCCCAACACGGGCCTCGCCGAGCTGCACATTCCCGACCTGCAGCCCGGTTCGTCGATCAGGCCCGGCAAGGTCAACCCAACCCAATCTGAGTCAATGACCATGGTTTGCGTGCAGGTCATGGGTAACAACGCCGCGGTCGCGCTGGCGGGCTCGATGGGCAACTTTGAATTGAATGTGTTCAAGCCGGTCATGGCCCACAACTTCATGCACTCCTGCGCCCTGCTGGCGGGGACCTGTCGGGGATTCGATGAGTTCTGCGCCCGGGGCCTCGGGGTCGATCGCGCCAGAATTGGATGGCTCATGGGCCAGTCGCTGATGCTGGTCACCGCTCTGGCGCCGGTAATCGGCTACGACAAGGCCAGCAAGATTGCCCTGCACGCCCACCACAAGGGACTGACGCTGCGGGAGGCAGCGCTGGAACTCGGCCATGTCGACCCGGCCACTTTCGACCGGGTGGTGCGACCGGAATCGATGGTCAAGCCCGGCTAGGAACCATGCGAAACCCCGATTCCCCCCGGTAGAGGGTCCGAACCCCCGCCGACCGGCCAATGATGTCCGGGAACCCCGATGCGAACTGAGGACCTCTTCGACATTCTTGTCCGTCAGCACGCCGAGATGCTGACCGCCTACCTGCGATCACTGGCCTTCGACGAATCGCTGGTGGATGATGTGTTTCAGGAAACGCTGGTCACCGCCTGGCGCCGCCTGGATGAGTTTGATCGCAAGCGGCCATTCGGCCCATGGCTGAGGGGAATCGGCAGAAACACACTGCTGGCCAAGGCCCGGGCCCGCAAGCGTTACTCCGCACACATCGATGTCCTGCTCGAGCGCCGCATCGCCGAGCAGGTCAGTCGCGCCGAGTCGCGATCCGGGGACACCTTCGCCGAGCGGCTGAACGAACTGCGGGATTGCGTTGGCCGACTGGCCGAGGACCACCGCACCGCAGTGGATCTGGTCTATCTGCGCGGTTTGGATACCACCAAGGCTGCCGAGGTCACCGGACTCACCGAGGAGACCTTTCGCAAGCGGCTGTACCGCGCTCGACTGGCGCTGGCCGAATGCCTGCGGGGCAAGGGCGTGATCGAAGGTGTGCCAGCATGAACCGCCCTACTCCCGAGCCCGACCGCCAGTTCGCCACCGACCTTGATCGCGGCGCGGCAGCCGACTCACCAGCCCGCTGCGCCGATTCGCTGACGGTGCACGGATTCCTGTCGCTGCTTCGGCCAGGAGAGGCGGCCGAGATCGATCGCCGTGTCGATCGGGCGATGGCGGAGATCCGCGCTCAGTCTCGTCGGTCCGGCGTTCTGGGTCGCATCGATGTCCGCCGCGTCGCCGGGGTCGCCTCACTGGCGGCACTGGTGGCGCTGGCAATCTTCATTATTCCTGGCACGGGTGAAACGCGAGCATTTGCCACCCTGCAGTCGGTGGTCAAGGCCGGCCGCGACTCGAGCAACCGGGTTTACCAGCTCACGATGGAACGCGGCCCGACGGATCGGATTCAGTCCTCGCGGGCCACACTCGAACTGGGTGAGAGCGGCCGGTATCTCCTGAACATGAACAGCCATGGCGTGAGCCCACAGGCGCTGGCGCTGGCGCTCATGGGCGGGGCGGGACCGCATGGAGCTGGCCCTCGGGAGGGGAATCGCTCAGGTCATAAGCCCGAAGGCTCCAAGTTCCGCGGCGATGGACCTCGCGCGGATGGTCATCCTGGGGATGCCACCCGCTGGCACGCTGACGGGGCCACCTGGCGCCGCCACCTTCCGGTCTTCGGTTTCGATGGCCAGTCTCACTGGGTCATCGGCCCAGATGGCCGCACGCGTCAGCGTCCGTCTTCAGCAACCCCCGACGCCGATTCTCGCAGCGAAGACGATGACGACCCGGATCTGCTCATGCTCGGACCGATCCTTGAACGCCTTGAGCGTGGTTACGAGGTTCAACTTGTGCCTCCGGGCGATGGGTCGGCGCCGGGAACTATTGTGGTCGAGGCCGTCGCCCGTGGTGCCGCCCCGAGTCGGCGTATGCCATCTCGGGTGCGGGTGGTGGCCGACTCCAAGAACTATGAAATCCGCAGCCTCGATGCCCGCTGGGAAGGCTCCGCGCAGTCGAGCCAACTTCGCCGACTCGAGATTGAGCTCCTTGGACCAAGCCAGCGCGGTACGGAGTATTTTTCCTCGCAAGCGCACGAGCCGTCTGCCGAAGCAGAAACTGCTGACGCGGCGGCTTTGTGAAACTTTGCACGATCGTCGGACTAGGGAGCGATCCGTTGCGACTGGCCCCTGAATGGGCTACTTTGACGTCAGGAGCCCAGCGGGATGCCTAGAACGCGATCGTGCACTCTCTGCCAAAGTTTGCGGGCCTTCACAATCGTGGAGTTGCTAATCGTGGTGGCGATCATTGCCCTGCTCATCGGCATGCTGCTGCCAGCGATCGGCAAGGCGCGCGACAGCGCGATGGTCACCAACAGCCTGACCAACCTGCGCAATCTGGCCTCCGCCAACGCCTCCTACGAGGTCGACTGGGACGGTCGGCAGTTCACCAGTAGCCCGGATGACTTCGGCTTCTGGGGGGATTGCGGCAGCTATATCAACGCGAACGCTTGCCTGCCACCATTGATGGTGGGGTGGGATGGCAACTTCTACTGGAACATCTGGATTGGCAACGCCAGCGATTGCCCACTAGTGACCACTACCTGTGAGAACTGGTATGTGCTGGAGCCCAATGCATGGGACCTGCCCACCCACAGCGGCTTCGGCCTGTGGCGCGGCCCCTCAGTGCAGGCCTTCAACAACTATGTCGGCGGGCGCTACTACGACCGCATCTTCTGGGCGCCCAAAGACAGGATCGGTCTGGAAGAGTGCGAGCCATATTTCCAGAGCCCGAACGAGTTCACCTACAACGCCGAGTTCGGCCTGCACTTCCCCACCTACTGCTGGAGCCCGGCGGCAATGTGGGCGACCGATGTGCTCTCCGGCCGATACGGGTTCCAGTCACCACCGACTCTGCCCGGCGCCTGGCGGTCACCGTCCTCGAGCATGTCCCTGTTCCCCGAGTTGAAGACTCGCATGACCGAGCATTGGTGGCTGCAGAATCAGGACGGCGGGCCGCTCAATGTGAACTTCACTGGCGGTGGATCACAGTGGACCTTCAATCAGGGGTTGAACTCCACGCCTGCCACGCTGTACTTCGACGGCCATGTCTCATTGTTGCCAATGGCTTCGTGCATGGCGGCGGATGCTCAGGTGACCAAGCAGCAGGCATCAACCAGTCTGGTCGAGAAGGGCCTCTGGATGCGCGGCACTCCGTTCGGGACCGCCGGCTATTTCGGCGACCAGGCCTACGACGCCGAGGTAGATACCTCTGCTCATGTGCTAACTACTGACGGGATTCGCGGTCGGGATACCCTCCGGGCCCGCTGACGCAACTTGTTCACAGAAACGTGGTTACGGTCGATTCGGGCTATCTGATTTCAACAACGGCCCTGTTATAGGACTGCGTGCCGCCTCGGGTCGTCCGAGAAGTTTTGGCCAAACAAACCTAGTCAGACCGAATCAGTAGGTAGGCGCCTCCGCGGCTGGATTGCCTCGGCCGCTCTTGTTGAGCGGACTTCCGCGCCCTTAGCACAGCGGGACAGATCCCCCGCACGGAGATACGCGCATGGATGCATTCAAGACTGTCAAAGGATGGATTCGGGAGTT
>SXMG01000108.1 GCA_005778835.1 Actinomycetota bacterium | reverse complement strand
GCACGATGTCGCAGCCCGTGGCCGTGAGCTCGGCGATCTGCTGCAGGGTGCCGTTGATGTCGGTCGTCGGCGTCGTCGTCATCGATTGGACGCTGACCTGGTGGTCGCTGCCGACCATGACCTTGCCGACCTTGATCTGGCGGGTCTTGCGGCGAGGGGCGAGGGTCTCAGGGACCTTGGGCATTCCGAGATTCACAGCGGGCACGGGCGTCAGTCTACGCAATCGCTCTGAACGCGCGCCGCAGGGGCGGGCGCGGCATCGGGCCGCCGCGCCCGCCCCGGCAGTCGATCACTGCGGGGTGGAGAGGTGGGCGCTGAGCGCCTCGACGAACGCGTCGTGCTGCTCGAGGTGCGGCGAGTGACCGCAGCCGTCGAAGACGACCTCGCGGTAGGTGCCCCCCTGCGCGGCGTAGCGGTCGAGCACGTCGCGCGTCTGGGTCACCATCGGCTGCGGCGGCGCGATCTCGGCGCCCGGCCAGCCCGGTATCGCACCGACCTGGCCGAGCATGTTGAGGTCGAAGAACGACGTGTCAGAGACGATCGCGTCGGCCGTGCCGCGCACCCAGAGCACCGGGGGCTTGTGAGCCAGGTCGACGATGCCACTCGCGTTGAAGTGCGTCGGAGCCATGGTGTTGAGCACCCCGCGCCCACCCGGCGCGAAGCCCGGCCAGTTCTCCGACGGCGTGCTGTCGCCCGGGTAGTTGTCGGGTCCGGTCGCGGTCGTGAGCATCGACGCGACCCACAGGTCTTCGTGCTCGAGCGCATCGGGTGCGGCGACGTAGGCCGAGCGGTACACCGAGCGCGGCGACGTGGCCTCATCGGCGGAGGTGTCGTTCGCGTTGAGCCGGGCGACGAAGTCGGGGTTCGCTCCCCCGCCGCCCGTGCCCGCCGCGTCGGGTGACAGCAGCGAGCCGTCGCGCGCCGTGCCGCCGAACCCGTAGGGCGAGACGGGCGACTCGAGGGTGACGCTGACAATGCGCTCGGGCGCATCGAGCATGAGCTGCATGACGACGCCGCCGCCCATGCTCCAGCCGACGAGATGCACCTGCCCCACGCCGAGAGCGTCAAGCACGGAGGTCACGTCATCGGCGAAGTCGCTCAAGCCCCTCGTGGCGTCGACCGGCAGCGTCTCGCTCTCGCCGAAGCCGCGCAGGTCAACGGCGAGGGCGCGCACGTCGGGCGCGAGCGCGAGCATCGTCGGCTGGTAGAACAGCGAGCTCGACACATTGCCGTGCACGAAGACGACGGTCGATGCCGCCTCTGACGCGGCGGGTCGTTCGAGCACGCGCGCACGCAGTCGCGGCGTCGACACGTCGTGGGCGTGGATGCCCGGCAGCAGGTGATCGGTCATGGCAAGAGACTCCTTCGTTTCTCGGGGGACGACACGGGTGATCGGGCTGGAGGGGCGGGCTAGTGCCCGCGCAGGGACGAGGGGATGCTGAGCGGCGGCTCGGTCGCCGCGACGACCTCGTCGACCGTGACGCCGGGTGCCACCTCGACGAGCTGCAGCCCGGTCGCGGTCACGTCGATCACCGCGAGGTCGGTGATGATGCGGTCGACGACGCCCTTGCCGGTCAACGGCAGCGAGCACTCGTTCACGATCTTCGCGGTGCCGTCTTTCGCGACGTGCTCCATGAGCACGATGACGCGCGCGGCACCGTGCACGAGATCCATCGCCCCGCCGGGGCCCTTGACCATCTTCCCGGGAATCAGCCAGTTGGCGAGGTCGCCGGCCGCAGAGCCCTGCATCGCGCCGAGGATGGCGGCGTCGATCGTGCCGCCGCGGATCATGCCGAAGCTCAAGGCCGAGTCGAAATACGCAGCACCCGGCAGCACGGTGACGGTCTCTTTGCCGGCATTGATGAGGTCGGGGTCGACGTCGGCCTCGGCCGGGTACGGGCCGACGCCCAGGATGCCGTTTTCCGACTGGAGCACGACCGTCATGCCGGCCGGCACGTGGTTGGGCACGAGGGTGGGCAGTCCGATGCCGAGGTTGACGTAGCTACCGTCGCTCAGTTCACGGGCCGCTCGCGCGGCCATCTCGTCTCTCGTGAGCGCCATGCTCAGCCCCCCTCGTTCGACCGCACGGTGCGCCGCTCGATGCGCTTCTCGACGTTCTCGCCGACGACGACGACGCGGTCGACGAAGACGCCGGGCAGGTGCACGGCGTCAGGGTCAAGCTCGCCGGGTTCGACAAGCCGCTCGACCTGCGCGATGCAGACCCGGCCGGCCATCGCCGCGAGCGGCGAGAAGTTGCGGGCCGAGCGCGAGAAGACGAGGTTGCCGTGCCGGTCGGCCACGGCCGCGTGCACGAGCGCGAAGTCGGTCGTGATCGACTCTTCGAGCACGAACTGCCGCTCGACCCCGTGCATCGAGAAGGTCTGCACCGGCTTGGCGGGTGAGGCCTCGGCGATCGTGCCGTCGGACGCGTAGCGCCGGGGCAGCCCGCCCTCCGCGACCTGCGTGCCCACCCCCGTCTGCGTGAAGAAGGCCGCGATGCCCGCACCGCCTGCGCGCAGCTACTCGGCGAGCGTGCCCTGGGCCGTGAGCTCGACCTCGAGCTCGCCCGAGAGGTACTGCCGCTCGAACTCCTTGGTCTCACCGACGTACGACGACGTCATCTTCGCGATGCGACCGGCCGCGAGCAGCACGCCGAGCCCCCAGTCGTCGACGCCGCAGTTGTTGCTGACGACCTTGAGGCCGTCGGCACCCGTCGCGAGCACGGCGCGAATGAGTTCCATGGGCGTGCCGCAGAGACCGAAGCCGCCGACGGCGATGCTCGACCCCGAGCTGATGCCGGCGACGGCGGTCTCGACGTCGGGCACTGTCTTGTCGATCGTCATGCGATTCCCTCCGTGATCGTGTGTGCACTCTGCATCGTGCGCCGCACCTCGGCGGCGACCGCACTCGCGCCCTCGCGCGCCAGAACGATCGTGTAGTGATTGACGTCATCCACCTCGACGACCCTCATGCCGCGCAGCCGGGGCTCGGCGTCGGCGCGGCCCGGCGCGTAGAGCGCCCGAGGCTCGTCGAGCAGGCCTCGGGGGGCGCGCAGGAACACGGCGGGAGCATCCACCGCCTGCATCGCCTCGAGGTACCACGCGGGGCCGAAGAGCTCAGACGCATCGGTCTCGACCGAGGCCAGCACCCCCGAGGGCCGCAGGTGCGGCGCGGTGCCGAGCAGGTCGTAGTCGACATAGCCCTCGACCGTCGGCGACCAGTGCTCGGCGAAGGCGGGATGCCGTCGCCAGAAGTCGCGGTAGTCGTCGACGCTCGCGAAGGTCATGCTCAGCCGGTCACCCGCGGGTCCGAGCACCGAGGTGCCCGCCGCAGGCGGATCGAGCGGCAGCCCTCCGTCGATGAGTGTCAGCGAGAGCACGCGCTCCGGGTGCCCCGCGGCGAGCAGCACCGCGACAAAGGCTCCCATCGAGTGCGCGACCACGTGCGCCGCGGGCGCGTCGAGCGCATCGAGAACGGCGACGAGGTCGTCGGCGTGCCGACGCAGACCGGCCGGGCCCTCGACGGCGCTGCTGCCGCCGCGGCCCCGCAGGTCGGGGGCGATGATGCGCGCGTCGGGCAGGGCCTCGGCCACGAGCGGCCAGCACCGGTGATTCGCGGTGATGCCGTGCACCGCGAGCACAGGCACGCACTCGACGACCGAGGCGTTGTAGATGCCCACGGCCAGGTCGCCGCCCGGCACGGCGACGTTCACGCGGGGAGGACCGAGTTCGATCATCGGGCGCTCCACCCGCCGTCCATCGTGTACGACGCTCCCGTGACCATGCCGGCATCGTCGCTGCAGAGCCACGCGGCGAGCGACGCGACCTCGCTCGGCTCCACGAGCCGCTTGATGGCGCTCTCCGTCAGCATGATGCGCTCGACGACCTCGTCTTCAGGAATGCCGTGCACGCGGGCCTGATCGGCGATCTGCTTCTCGACGAGCGGCGTGCGCACGTAGCCCGGGTTGATGCAGTTGCTCGTGATGCCATGCGGGCCGCCCTCGAGCGCTGTCACCTTCGAGAGCCCTTCGAGCCCGTGCTTCGCCGAGACGTACGCCGACTTGAAGGCGCTCGCCCGCAGGCCGTGCACCGAGCTGATGTTGACGACCCGGCCCCAACCGCGCTCGATCATGCCGGGCATCACGGCACGCGTGAGCAAGAAGGGCGAGACGAGCATGAGGTCGATGATGAGCCGGAAGCGAGCCGGGTCGAAGTCGACGATGGGGCTCACTGTCTGAATGCCGGCGTGGTTGACGAGGATGTCGGCGTCGAGGCTGACCTCGGCGAGAGCATCCAGATCGGCCAGATCGATCGTCCACTCCTCGCCGCCGATCTCGGCCGCGATGCGGCGAGCGCCGTCACCGTCGCGGTCGGCGACGATGACGGTCGCCCCCCGCTCGGCGAGGGCGCGTGCGCACGCCTCGCCGATGCCGCTCGCGGCGCCCGTGATGATCGCGCGTCGGCCGGTGAGTGTCGAACTGCTCATCATGAGCCCTTCTGCTCTGACATCGATGCGGGCTCGTCGGCGCTGATCGCGGGTCGCTGCGCCCGAAGGGCGTTCTCGATGAACTGCATCATCTGATCGAACACCTCGTCGGGAATCTCGGCGGTGCCGCTCGCGAGCGGGTCGGCGGCATCGCCGGCCTCACCGTTGCCGCCCCAGAGCACCCAGCGCATGCCGATCATCTCGCCGACGCCCATGAGCGCCCACGCGGCCACCGTCGGGTCGATGTCGCCGATCTCGCCGCGCTCGCGAGCGCCCTCGAGACCGTCGATGTAGCCCTCGACGATGCGGGTGTAGTGCAGGCGCAGCGACCGGGGCGACACGAACTCGGCCTCGCGCACGATGCGGTAGAGCGCGGGGTGCTCGGCCGTGAAGCGGAAGAAGCCGCGAAAGCCCTCGCGCTCGCGCTCGATACGCGTCATGCTCTCGGTCGCGTGCTCCGTCATCGCGTGGCGCACGCGGCGGTTCAGATCGTCGACGAGCTCTTCGAAGATCTCGAGCTTGCTGTCGAAGTACAGGTAGAAGGTGCCCTGACCGACTCCCGCGCGCTCGGTGATGCGCACAATCGAGGCATCGGAGTAGCCGTGGGTCGCGAACACCGCCTCGGCGGCGTCGAGCAGGGCCCGACGCGTGCGCTCGCCCTTCGCGGTGCGCGGCGCCGCGCTCACGAAGTCACCGGGTTGCTCGCCAGCGGCAGGGCCTCGAGCTGCTCGTGGTGCCAGAGTTCGAGCAGCTCGCGCCGGCGCACCTTGTCGGTGCCCGAACGCGGAATGCGCTCGACGAGGCGCACGCGGCGCGGAACCTTGAACTTCGCCAGGCGCGCTGCGCAGTGCTCGATGAGGGCCGTCTCGTCGACGGGCACGCCCGGCCGCGCGACGATCCACGCTTCGGGCACTTCGCCCCACCGGTCGTCAGGCACCCCCGCCACTGCGGCATCGGCGACGGCCGGGTGCTCGAACAGCACCCGCTCGATCTCGGCAGGAGCCACCGACTCTCCTCCGGTGATGAAGATGTCGCTCAAGCGATCGACCACGCGGTAGTAGCCGTCGGCATCGCGCTGCATGAGGTCACCCGTGCGCAGCCAGCCGCCCCGCAGGGCCTCGTCGGTGCGCAGCTCGTCGCGGAAGTACCCGGGGAACACGCTGGGCCCGCGGACGACCAGCTCACCCGAGCCGGCGCCCTCGATGACCTCGTCGGTCACCGGGTCGACGAGCTGCACCTCGACGTGCGGATACGGCCGGCCTGCTGAGCCGACCCTCGAGCGGGCATCCTCATCGGGAAGGCACAGCACATTCGGCGACGCCTCGGTGAGGCCGTAGCCCTGCACGAGCGCGACACCGCGGGCGTGCCAGGTGCGCAAGAGCGGCTCGGGCATCGGCGCGCCCCCGACGACCGCGTGCCGCAGCGTCGACAGGTCGGTGCGGGCGAAGGCAGGGTGCTCGGCCAGCAGCAGGTAGTTCGCCGGCACCCCCATCATCGTCGTGATGCCGCGGTCTTCGATGAGGTGCAGCACGCGGCCTGCGTCGAACGTGCGCTCGAGAACGACCGTGGCGCCCGTCCACCAGGCGAGCAGCGGCTGCACGTTCCAGCCGCCGACGTGGTACTGCGGCATGACCGCCAGCACGGTGTCGTTGCTCGTGATCTCGATCGTGCGCGAGAGGGCCAGGTTGGTCCAGAAGCAGTTGGCGTGCGTCAGAATCGCCCCGCGCGGCGCCCCCTGCGTGCCCGAGGTGAACATGATGAGCAGCGGGTCGTCGTCGCGCACGGCCCGGTGCTCGGGCGTGCTCTCACGGCTCGATCGGCGTGGCGCGGGAGGCGTGCGCTCGATGCCGCGCATGCCGGGCGCAGCCTGCGGGGGCGGGTCGAGCAGCCGCTCGGCCGCAGCCGCGCCGAGCGACGCGAACTCGTCTTCGACGACGAGAGCCATGGGCTCGGCGAGCTCGAGCTGCTGGGCGATCTCGCGCGGAGACAGCCGCCACGAGATCGGCACGAGAACGAGGCCCGCCTGCGCGCAGGCGAAGAACAGCACGACGTGGTCGGCACTGTTGCCGGTGAGCGTCGCGATGCGATCGCCGACGCCGTAGCCTGCCTGCTCGAGGCGAGTGGCGAGCTTCGTGCTGCGGTCATGCAGATCGCGGTAGTTGAGGACGACGCCGCGGTCGTCGATCGCCACGCGGTCGGGCGTCGCCATCGCGCGGTCGGCCGTCCAGCGCCCGAGCGTGTGCAGGCCGTGTGCCCGCTCACTCGTGCTCGGGGTCTGAATCATGGCGTCGCCTCCTCGTCGAGACTGCGCCCGGCGCGCGCGCGGGCTGAGTCGGCGCGAGCGAGGGTTCGGCGGGCAACGCCCGCCAGACCACCCGGCAGCAGCACCACGACCAGGATAAAGAGGGTTCCGAGTATGAAGAGCGGTTCGCTGAGAGGAATACGCAAGAATTCAGGAAGGTCTTGGATGGCCTCCGAGCGCGCGAGCGCCGTCAGACGCTGATCGAGCAGCGTGTAGAGGAGCCCGCCGACCACGGCGCCCCACCGTGAGCCGACGCCGCCGAGCACGACGATGACGAGTAGCGTCAGCGTGAAGTCGGGCGTCGTCACGGCGGGAGTAACCCCGCTCTGCAGCAGCAGGTAGACCATGCCCACGAGGGCGGCGAGGCCGCCCGCGAGCACGACCGTGATCAGCTTGACGCGGAACGGCGTCATGCCGAGCACCCGCACCCGCAGCTCGTTCTCGCGCGTCGCAGCAACGACATGCCCTGCTCGCGAGCGTTCGAACCACGCCACGATCAGGAACACCACGACGAGCAGTACGAGCGCGAGCCAGTAGACATTGCGCGTGTTGAGCACGCCGACGAGCTCGGCCGGGATGTTGTCGACCCGAAGCGGCAGGCCCTCTTCGCCGTTCGTGACCGAGGCGTTGCGGCGCACGAGCACCGAGCCGGCCTGCGCGAACGCCAGCGTGACCATGGCAAAAGCGATGCCCGAGACTCGGAGGCTCAGCGCGCCGAGGGCCGCGGCCACGGCGATCGCGGCCATCAGCACGACAGCCATGGCCGGCACGAGCGCCAACTCGGTGTCGCGCAGCACGATGCCGAGGCCGTAGGCGCCGAGCGCGAAGTAGAGTGCGTGGCCGAACGAGAGCAGGCCCGCGACGCCGAACAGCAGGTGGTAGCTGAGCGCGAGCGCGGCGAACACCATGGCGAAGGCGAGCAGCTGCAGGGTGCCGGGGGTGTAGGTCGAGCCCGGCAGCACTCCCGGCAGGCTCAGGTCGAGCAGCGGCAGCACGGCGACGAGGGCGACGAGCAGCCCCCCGGTGGCCCACGGCGTGATCGGTGAGGTGCGCAGACGGCGAATCATGGTCATGCCTTGCTCCCGAGGAGTCCGGTGGGCTTGACGAGCAGCACCACGGCGAGAAGCGCGACGACCATGAAGTCGCCCGTGCCTCCGAGATAGAAGTTGGCGAACTGCTGCAGCACCGCGACCACGACCGATGCGATCGCCGCACCCGTGAGCGAGCCGAGGCCGCCGATGACCGTCACGATGAAGGCGAAGATCAAGAGCGACCCGCCGATCAGCGGCGAGACGTACCCGAAGTAGTGCGAGGCGAGCACGCCGCCGATGCCGGCGGCGGCGCCGCCGATCGCGAAGACGAGCGTGAACGCACGACGCACGTCGACTCCGAGTGCCGTCACCATGGCACGGTTCTCGACGCCGGCACGGATGATGAGGCCGTAGCGCGTGCGCTTCAGGAAGACCACGAGGCCGAGCAGCACGATCACGGCCGCCGCGATGAGCACGAAGCGATCATTCGGGATGAGCGCGCCAGCGATGTCGGTCGTGTCGTTGAGCCACTCGGGGCCGACGACGTAGATCGGGTCGACGCCCCAGATGCCCTCGAAGAGGGCGACGGTGGCGAGCGAGAGGCCCACCGTGACGAGCACCTGTTCGATATGCCGCAGATAGAGCGGTCTGATCAGCAGCAGCTCGGTGAGGGTCGCCACGGTGGCTCCGACGACCGCTCCGACGAGGATCGATACTCCGAAGGTGAGCCACGAGCCGTCGGGCATGCGGCGGGCGACCTCCCAGCCGAGGAAGGCGCCGAGCGTCAGGAACGAGCCGTGCGCGAAGTTGAGCACTCCCATGAGGCCGTAGATGAGCGAGAGACCGCTCGCGACCAGAAAGTACAGGGCGCCCAGGCCGAGACCGGTGATGAGCAGCAGCAGCACGGTGCTCATGGCGTCTCCTCGCGTGATTCGTCGGCGCCCTTAGAGGCGCCGTGTTCGGTATCGCCCCTCGGGGCGCCGTGGTCGGTGTCGCCCTTCGGGGCGCCGTGGTCAGTGGAGTGCACTCCCAGCAGCTGCTGGGTGCGCTCGTCGTCATCGAGCAGTTCAGCCGCGGGGCCGGCGTGGATCACCCTGCCGCCTTCGATCACGACAACGGTGTGCGCCAGGCGCCTGACCACGGGCAGATTCTGCTCGACGAGCAGAACGGGGGTCACCGCCGCTGCGCGTTCGAGGGCCGCCGCCACCTCGGTCACGATGCGCGGCGCGAGACCCTTCGTGGGCTCGTCGACCATGAGCAGACGGTTGTCGTTCATGAGCACTCTCGCGAGCGACAGCATCTGCTGCTGACCGCCCGAGAGCGAACCCGCGCGCTGCGCCGAGCGGGCGATCAGGTCGGGGAAGAGCTCGTCGACCATGTCGCGGTGCGGCGTCGTGCCGCGCTCGGCGAGCCGCAGATTCTCGGCCACCGTGAGCGAGGCGAAGACCTCGCGGTCTTCGGGCACGTAGCCGATGCCCCGCTGCACGATGCGGTGGGTCGGCTCGCTGTCGATGCGCTCGCCGTCGAACTCGACGACGCCCGAGCGGGAGATCAGGCCGAGCACGGCCTTGAGCGTGCTCGTCTTGCCGACGCCGTTGCGTCCCAGCACGGCGGTGACGCCTGTGGCCGGAACCTCGAAGTCGACCTGCTCGACGACCTGCTGGCCGTCGATGCTCGCCGAGAGGCCGGCGACACGAAGAATGGGGCCGAGTGCTTTCCGGGCCTCGTCGGTCATATCGACTCTCCTAGATAGGCGGCCTGCACCGTCGCGTCGGCCATGACGACCTCGGGGGTGTCGTGCGCGAGCAGGCTGCCGTGGTGCATGACCGCGACCGAGTCGACGAGACCCAGCACGACATCCATGTGGTGCTCGACCATGAGCACCGTGCGGCCGCTCTGGTGCACGCGGCGGATGACGTCGACGAGACCGGGCACGTCGCCTGAGGCGACTCCCGCCATGGGCTCGTCGAGCAGGATCACGCTCGGATCGGTCGCGAGCAGCATCGCAATCTCGAGCTTGCGCTTGTCACCGTGCGAGAGCGACCCTGCGATGGTCTCGGCGTGATGAGCGAGCCCGACCTCGTCGAGCTTCTCGTCGGCAGCCGAGGTTGCGGCATCGGTGCGGCGGGGCGCCCTCAGCAGCGAGAGCTCGCCGCCGAGTGCGACCTGCGCCGCGAGACGCACGTTCTCTCGGGCGCTGAGCCCGGCGAAGAGGCTCGAGGTCTGGAAGGTGCGACCGAGGCCGACCCGTGCTCGCCGCTGGATCGAGAGCGAAGAGACATCGTCGCCTCTCACGAGAACGCGGCCGCTGGTGGGCGGGAGCACTCCTGAGATGAGGTTGAACAGCGTCGTCTTGCCAGCCCCGTTGGGGCCGATCACTCCGAGCATCTCGCCTTCGGCCACCGCGAGCGACACGTCATCGATGATGCGTGCGCCTCCGATCTGCAGAACGAGCTGCTCGACAGCGAGCACGGGTCGGTCAGTCATGTCTCGAGCCTTCGGATGCTCAGCCGGCGACCGGCGGGGCGACCGTGTCGGCGTCGACGACCTCGATGAGCTCGGGCACCCACGTGCCGTCCTGCTCGACGAGGCGCGCCTGGAACATGGGCTGGATCATCGCGTGGTCTTCCGCGCGGATGGTCATCGTGCCCTTGGGCCCCTCGAAGGTCCAGCCCTCGAGTGCCGCCACCATGCTGTCGACGTCGTCTCCGCCACCCTCGCGGATGGCCTGCACGATCATCTGCGCCGCGACGAAGCCGTCGGGCGAGAACAGGTCGCCCTGCGCGCCGGCGGCCTCGAGCGCCTCGAGCATCGCTGCTTCGACGTCGGTGCCGGAAGCACCCGCGAAGTAGTGGTTCAGGAAGCTGATCTTGTCGCTCGCCTCGGCGTAGGCGCCGAACGTGGCGACGTCACCGAGTCCGGTCACGACGGGAACAGCGTCGAAGATGCCCTGCTGGTCGAGCGACTGCCACATCGCGCCGCTCGTCGCACCGGCCCACGCGACGAACACGAGGTCGGGCTCGGCCGCGAGAATCTGCTGCGCGAACGGGGTGAACTCGGTCGCGTCCTCGGGCACGAGAATGCCCTCGACGGTCGCGCCGGCACCGCCGAGCACCGCATCCACACCCGCGAGGTTGCCCTGACCGAACGCGGTGTCCTGCGCGAAGACGATGACCTTCTGGCCGGCGGGGTCGCCGATGAAGGTTCCGGCCGTCGCGACGTCCTGGTACGTCTGCCGACCGGAGCGGAAGGTGTAGTCGTTGATGCCCGTGATCGCGTCAGCAGCCGCCGGGCCGGAGATGTAGAGCACCTGGTTCTGCGCTGCCTGCTCGGCAAGGGCGAGCGCGATGCCCGACGATGCCGTGCCGGCGATGATCTTCACGCCCTGACCGATGAGGTCGCGAGCGATGTTGACGGCGGTGTCGGTGTCGCCGGCGTCGTCGGAGATCGTGAGGTCGATCTCGCGGCCGTCGACAGTACCGGTGCCGTCGGTGGCGTAGTCGAGACCAGCATCGAAACCGGCCAGGTAGGCGGCACCGTAGGCGCCGAGCGGGCCGGTCTCAGAGGTGATGATGCCCACCGAGACGGGCGCGAGTTCCTCGCCGCCGTTCTCGGGCGCGGTGGCCGTGGGCGCGCAGCCCGCAACCGTGAGGCCGACGATCGCGATGAGCGCCGGGGCCATGAACTTCGTCGTTCGCATGGGAGTGCCTTTCCTGCTGCCGTAGAAGGAGATGTGACTGCTAACCTGACAGACGATTCAGGTTTCAGCAAACCGTACTGGGCCATACTCGACACTGTCAACTGAGCACCCACCGACTCGCACCGGCAAAGGAGCCACCATGACCCACGACGTCGTCATCATCTCCGCGGCCCGCACCCCGCAGGGTCGTTCGCGCGGCTCTCTCGCCCGCCTCACCGCCGTTCAGCTGGGCATCGCCGCCGCGCAGGGCGCGCTCGATGCCAGCGGGCTCGCCCCCGACGCGATCACCGCGGCCATCCTCGGTCAAGTTCTGCCGGCCGGTTGCGGCCAGAACCCGGCCCGACAGGTCGCGCTCGGCGCCGGTATCGCCCCCGCCGTCGCGACCTCGAGCGTCAATTCGGTCTGCCTCTCCGGAGCGCGGGCGATCGCCGATGCGGCACGACTCATCCGTCTCGGCGAAGCCGATGCCGTGCTCGCCGGCGGCATGGAGTCCATGACGAACGCGCCTCACCTGCTGCCCGGTGCCCGCCTCGGCTGGGCCTACGGCTCGGTCGAGGCGCTCGATCACCTCGCGCACGATGGCTTGCGCGATGCCGTCGACGGCATCTCGATGGGCGAGAGCACCGAACGACACGTCGGCAGGCTCGGCATCACGCGCGAGGAGCAGGATGCTGTGGCCGCGGCGTCGCACACCCGAGCTCACGAGGCGCACGCCAACGGGCTGTTCGGCGCTGAGATCATCGGTGTCGAGGTCGCCGCGCGGGGCGCCAGCACGATCGTCGACACCGACGAAGGGGTGCGCCCCGACAGCTCGGTCGAGTCACTCGGCCGCCTGCGGCCCGCCTTCACGGCCGACGGCACGATCACGGCGGGCAATGCCTCGCCGTTGAGCGACGGTGCCGCCGCTGTCGTCGTCGCCCGCGAAGACTGGGCGCGCGAGCAGGGCGCGACGATTCTGGCGCGCATCACCGGCTGGGGCGAGGTCGCCGGCCCCGACAACTCTCTGCACGGGCAGCCCGCACGCGCGATCCAGGCAGCCCTCGCCCGCGTCAGCTGGTCGGTCGACGACCTCGACCACATCGAGATCAACGAGGCCTTCGCCGCGGTCTCGATCCAGTCGACGCGCGACCTCGGCGTCGATCCGGCGATCGTGAACCCGCACGGCGGCGCCATCGCGATCGGCCACCCCGTCGGCGCATCCGGTGCCCGACTCACCGTGCACGCCGCGCACATGCTGCACGCGGGGCATGCCCGACGCGCCGCGATCTCGCTGTGCGGCGGCGGCGGCCAGGGTCAGGCGCTGCTGCTCGAGTCGGTCTCCTAGACCGACTGCCCATGAAGCAGCACGGCCACCGGGCCTTCGGCCCGTGTCAGAAGAGCGTGACCGGCTTCACGATGTCGGCGTAGATCAGCAGGGCGCTCATGACGCCGAGCACGAGCACGACGCCGAGCGTGATGGGCACGAGCTTCGCAGTGTCGATCGGCCCGGGGTCGGGCTTGCCTCGCAGCTTTGCGAACCACCGGCGCACGCCTTCGAACAGCGCTCCGGCGACGTGGCCGCCGTCGAGCGGCAGCAGCGGAATGAGGTTGAAGACGAAGAGCGCCACGTTGAGCGAGGCCATGAGCCCCGTCAAGAACGAGATGCGCTCGATCACCGGAATCGTGTCGATGCTCGCGATCTCGCCGGCGATGCGCCCGACGCCGACGACACTGATCGGCCCATTGGGGTCGCGCTCCTCCGGCCCGAACGCGGCATTCGCGACATCGATCATGCGCTGAGGCAGATTGAGGATGATGCCGACGACAGCCGACACGTTGTCGCCTACGGCGGGCAGCACCGCCGTGACCGGCTGCTGCACGGTCTCGAACGACGACGCGATGCCGACGAAGCCGACCTGCTGCGTGAGCGGCTCGCCGTCCGGCCCCTCGGCGATCTGGCCCCGATCATCGAGCACGTAGCGCTCGGTGAGCAGCGGGGTGAGCGTCGTCGACACCGTGCGGCCGTCGCGCTCGACGGTGAACTCGAGCGGCTGGTCAGCCGAATCGCGCACGGTCGCGAGCACGGCATCCCACGAGTCGATCTGCTGGCCGTCGATGGCGACGATGCGGTCACCCGGCAGCAGGCCCGCCTCGGCGCCGGGAGCGAGCGGGTCGCCCGGCTCGCACTCCTGGCGCTCGCTCGTCGCGGGCAGCACGCACTCGTTGACGCCGCCGAGAGTCGTCGACGGCTGCGCGACGCCGAAGCCGACGAGCACGACCGCGTAGAGCACGATCGCGATGACCAGGTTCATGAACGGCCCGCCGAGCATGATGATGATGCGCTTCCAGACGGCGAGCTGGTAGAACGTGCGGTGCTCCTCGCCCTCGACGATCGTGTCGGCCGAGGCCGTGCGGGCGTCTTGCACGAGCGTCTCGAAGAAGCCCGTGGAGGCTGTGCGCGCCGCCTTGCCGGCCACAGGCGGGTACATGCCGGCCATCGAGATGTAGCCGCCGAGCGGAATCCACTTGAAGCCGTATTCGGTCTCACCCCGGCGCCACGACACGATGGTGCGGCCGAATCCGATCATGAACTGCCCGACGCGCACCCCGAAGATCTTGGCGGGCACGAAGTGGCCCAGCTCGTGCAGCGCGATCGAGACGATGAGCCCCACGACGACGACGAGAATGCCGACGATGTACAGCAGCACGGTCTCCACGAGCGGTCACTCTATCGCCGGTCGCACAGCGGCCGCTGGGCGATCGCTATGGGCGCGCCGCGCCAGCCGCGGTCACGAACGGGCGGCGATGAGATCATCGGCCGCGCGCCGCGCCCAGCGCTCAGCCTCGAGCACCCCTTCGAGCGTCATGGCGTGCGGCTCGTGGGTCTCGACGACCGCCTGCACCGTGTCGACGATGTCGAGATAGCCGATGCGGCCGTCGTGGAACGCGTGCACCGCCTGCTCGTTCGCGGCGTTGAACACCGCCGGGAACGTCGCGCCGGCCTGACCCACGCGCTTGGCGAGAGCGACTGCCGGAAAGGCCTCGTCGTCGAGGGGCGCGAAGGTCCAAGTGGATGCTGTGCTCCAGTCGAGCGGCGCCCCCACTCCCCCGACCCGGCGCGGCCAGTCGAGCCCGAGCGAGATCGGCAGGCGCATGTCGGGCGGCGAGCACTGCGCGATCGTCGAGCCGTCGATGAACTCGACCATCGAGTGCACGATCGACTGCGGGTGCACCGTGACGTCGATGCGGTCGTAGGGCACGTCGAACAGCAGGTGGGCTTCGATGACCTCGAGACCCTTGTTGACGAGCGTCGACGAGTTCGTGGTGATGACCCTGCCCATGTCCCACGTGGGGTGCGCGAGCGCCTCAGCGGGCGTCACGCCCTCGAGCGACGCGCGGGTTCGGCCGCGGAACGGCCCTCCGCTCGCCGTCAGCACGAGCCTGCGCACCTCGTGGTGCTCGCCCGCGAGCAGCGCCTGCGCGATCGCCGAGTGCTCGCTGTCGACGGGCACGATCTGGCCGGGGGCAGCGAGGTCGGTCACGAGCGACCCGCCGACGATCAAACTCTCTTTATTGGCCAGTGCCAGGATGCGCCCCGCGTTCAGCGCCGCGAGGGTCGGCGCGAGACCGACCGACCCGGTGATGCCGTTGAGAACCACGTCGCAGTGAACGTCGCGCACGAGCTGGGCCGCGGCCTCGGCGCCTAGGGCGAGGTGCTCGACTCCGTGCTCGTGCGCCTGCGCCTCGACGAGCTCGCGGTTGCGGCCGGCCGCGAGACCGACCACGCGGAACCGATCGGGGTTCGCCGCGATGACCTCGAGCGCTTGCACGCCGATCGAGCCGGTCGAGCCGAGCACCATGATGTCGCGCATGGTTCTCATCATGCCCGACGCGCGGCGAGCATCCGGCCCTCTAGGAGGCGGCCAGGATGTCGACGACGAAGACGATCACATCGTCGGGGCCGATCGATCCGTCGGGGGTGCCGCCGCTCGGGCCGTAGCCCAGGTCGGGCGGGATGATCGCGATGATCTGCGAACCGACCGTCTGGCCGACGAGCGCGTCGCGGAAGCCCTGGATCACACCGCTCGTCGGGAAGTCGGCGGGCGCGCCGCGCTCCCAGCTCGAGTCGAAGATCTCGCCGGTGTTCCAGTTCATGCCGGTGTACTGCACCGTGACGGTCTGACCGTCTTCGACGACGGGGCCGTCGCCGAGAATGAGCACGGCGAGGTCGAACTCGGTGAAGGGCTCGCCACCGGGCAGCGTGATCGTCGGCGCACCGTTCTCGGCGAGCTCGACGGTCGGGAAGCCCTCGGGCGCCTCTTGCGACTCGCCCTCGGCGCGCTCGAGAGGCGGCGGCACGATGCTCACGACGTCGATGACGAACACGAGCGACTCAGAGCCCGTGAGACCGAGCTCGGGCACGCCCTGCTCGCCGAAGCCGTCGACCGGCGGAATCACGCCGGCCAGGCGCGTGCCGGGCGTCGCGCACTCGATGAGCAGCGAGAAGCCGACGAGCTGCGGGCTCTCGGTGTCGACCGGAAAGCGCTCGGCGTTCGTGCCGCTGAAGCCCGTCGTGGCGAGCTCGTCGCCCGTCTCGCCATTGAAGACCGAGTACTCGATGAGCGCGATGTCGCCCGAGACGACTGCGTCGCCCTCGCCCTGCTCGAGCACGGTGCGCTGCGTGGCCTCGGCCGTCAGCGGACCCTCGAAGTCGATCGTCGGCACGCTGCCGAACGCGCCGTCGACGCCGATCGCGTCGGAGGCCGCCCCCGAGGGAGCGCACGCGCCATCGCCGGTGGGGGCCTCACCGGGCGCGCACGCGGCCAGCGAGAGAAGCAGTGCGGCACTGAGGCCGGAGGAGAGCAGAGCGGAACGGCGGCGCACGAGGGGGTCCTCACGTCGGAGCGGGCACGAAAGGGCTATCCTCCCACGCCCGACCTTGGCTCAGGCTCGATGCGCGCCCTGCGGGGGCTCGATCAGCGTGGTCGGCTCGTGCCGCACCTCGAAGTTCACCGAGTTGGCGATGAAGCACAGCTCGCTCGCGCGGTGATGCAGCTGCTCGGCCCGGTGCGCATCCGCCTCGTCGTGGTGCGCGGCCAGCGTCACGACCGGCCGCAGCGTCGCCTCGATGAGCCGGCCGCCGTCGCCCTCCTGCTGCAGCGTTCCGCTCGCCTCGTCGCGGTAGTCGACGACGACGACGCCGTTGACCGCGGCGACGTGCAGATAGCTGAGCATGTGGCACTGCGACAGAGCGGCGATGACCATCTCTTCGGGGTTCCAGCGGTCGGCGTCGCCCCGGAACACCCGATCGCTCGAGCCCTCGATCTCGTGCCTCTTGCCGGCGGCGTGGATGCGGTGGTCGCGACCGTAGGCGCGGTACGTCGCCGTGCCCTCGCCCCGGTTGCCCGTCCACTGCACCGCGACCGCGAAGTGGTGTCGATCGTGCACAGGAGGCTCCTCTCGCACCCGGGCTCGACGCAGGGGCCGGGAGTACACTCATCCCACCATGACTGACACCCTTTCTGCGCCCGCAGCCCCGTCATTCGAGGGCTCCGCCCCGACCGTCGCTCAAGAACGCCGCGTCGTCACCGCGATTCCCGGCCCGGCCTCCCAGGCCCTGCACGAGCGCCGCCTCGCCGTCGTGAGCGCCGGCGTCGGCACCTCCCTGCCCGTCTACATCGACCGCGCGCACGATGCGATCGTCGTCGACGTCGACGGCAACCACTTCATCGACCTCGGCGGTGGCATCGGCGTCATGGGCGCCGGCCACACCAACGATGCGGTCGTCGCGGCGGTGCAGGCCCAGGTCGCCAAGGTCACCCACACGCTCTTCACCGTGACGCCCTACGAGCCCTACGTGCGCGTCGCCGAGCTGCTCGTGCAGCACACCCCCGGCGATCACGCCAAGAAGGTCGTGCTCGTCAACTCGGGCGCCGAGGCTCTCGAGAACGCCGTGAAGATCGCGCGCAAGCACACCGGCCGGGCCGGTGTCGCCGTGCTCGACCACGGCTACCACGGCCGCACGAACCTCACGATGGCCCTGAACTTCAAGGCCATGCCCTACAACCTGGGCTTCGGACCGTTCGCGAGCAACATCTACCACGCCCCGAGCTCGTACCCCTTCCACGACGGACTCTCGGGTGCCGAGGCGGCGAAGCGCACCATCTCGTACCTCGAGAAGCGCGTCGGCGCCGACGACCTGGCGTGCCTCGTCGCCGAGCCCATTCAGGGCGAGGGCGGTTTCATCGTGCCGGCAGAGGGCTACCTTGTGGCGCTGCAGGAGTGGTGCACCGCGAACGGCGTCGTCTTCATCGCCGACGAGGTGCAGTCGGGCGTCGCCCGCACGGGCGCCTACTACGCGAGTGAGCACTTCGGCCTCGTGCCCGACATGATCACGACAGCCAAGGGCATCGCGGGCGGCATGGTGCTCGCCGGTGTCGTCGGCCGCGCCGAGATCATGGACAGCTCGCACGCGGGCGGCCTGGGCGGCACCTACGGGGGCAACCCCGTCGCGTGCGCCGCCGCGATCGCCGTCTTCGAGCAGATCGAGCAGCGCGACCTGCTCGGGCGCGCGAAGCACATTGAGTCGGTGCTGCTGCCGCTGCTCAACGACCTCAAGAAGAAGCACCCGCGCATCGGCGACGTGCGAGGCATGGGTGCCATGCTCGCGATCGAGTTCGTCGACCCTGAGACGCACGAGCCCGACGCCGGCATCGTCACGCGGGCTGTGGCCGCGGCCGCCCAGCAGGGCGTGCTGCTGCTGAGCGCCGGCACGTACGGCAACGTCATCCGCTTCCTGCCCGCGCTCACGATCAGCGACGAGCTGCTGCGCGAGGCGATCAGCGTGCTCGACGACGCCCTCTCGGCCTGACGCCGGCAGTGTCTGCCGCGGGTGCTCGGGCGCTCGACGTCGAGGGCTCGGTCGAGCTCGCCCGCATCGAGCGCAGCGGGCTCGTCGAATCGCGCCACATCGGCGCAGCCGCTGCCGTCGACGCCGACGGCACCGTGCTGCGCGCGGTGGGTGACGTGGACGCGACGATCTACCCCCGCTCGACCCTCAAGCCGCTGCAGGCGGTCGCCCTGCTGCGAGCCGGTGCGCGATTCACCGACGTCGAGCTCGTGCTCGCGGTCTCGAGCCACTGCGGCAGCCCTGAGCATGTCGCGATCGTCGAACGGATGCTCGCCGACGACCGCCGGAACGAGAACTCCCTGCAGTGCCCTCCCCTGTGGCCGCTCGGCTCCGAGCAGCGAGCAGCCCTGCAGGCGGCCGGGCTCGGGCCCTCGCGCCTGACGAACAACTGCTCGGGCAAGCACGCGGGCATGCTGCGCGCGAGCGATGCGCTCGGAGCCGACGCGCAGCAGTACCTCGAGGCAGAGCATCCGGTGCAGGTGCTCATTCGCGACGTCGTCTCGGAGTTCACCGCGCAGCCTTTGGCTCACCTCGCCGTCGACGGCTGCGGTGCTCCCATGGCGGCCACGAGCCTGGCCGGGCTCGCGCGCGGCATCGCGCGGCTCACGCGCGGCGACGACCCCGACGCGCGTCGTGTCATGCAGGCCGTGCTCGCGGAGCCCTGGGCGATCGACGGCGTCGGGCGGGCGAACACCCTCGTCATCGAGCGCATCGGCGCCCTCGCCAAGCTCGGCACCGAGGGTCTCGTCGTGATCGGCACCCGCGAGGGCGTCGCCGTGGCCGTCAAGGTGCTCGACGGCACGATGCGCGCCACCACCCCGGTCGCTCTCGCGCTGCTCGCCTCCGTCGGCGCGATCGACGGCGCGGTGGCCCGGGAACTCATCGACGAGACGAGCCAGCGAGTGCACGCGGGCGGGCGCGAGATCGGGCGACTGCTCGTCAGCATCGCCTGATCGTCAGCGCTCGCTGACCGTCAGGCGGCCCGATCGGAACGCGGCGTCAGCCCTGCTTCGCGAGTTTGCGCCGCCGCGCCGCCGCCGAGAACTGCGACGCCAGCACGAGGATGATCGCGAGGAAGAACACCGCTGAGGCGATGACGTTCGCTTCCGCGGGTATGCCTCGGGCGGCCGCCGTGTAGACGAAGCTCGGGAAGGTCACCTCGGCACCACGGTTGAAGTTCGTGATGATGAAGTCGTCGAAACTCAAGGCGAACGACAGCAGGGCCGCGGCGACGATGCCGGGCAGCAGCATCGGGAAGGTGATGCGCCAGAAGACCTGCCGCGGGTTGCCGTAAAGGTCGCGACCGGCCTCCTCGAGCGCCGGGTCGAGGCTCGCGACGCGAGCACGCACCGTCACGACGACGAAGCTCAAGCAGAACAGCGTGTGGGCGAGGATGATCGTGCCCAGGCCCTTCGGAACCCCGGCCTGCAGGAACTGCGCCGCGAGACCGGCGCCGAGCACGACCTCGGGAGTCGTCATCGGCAGGAAGATCAGCAGCGTCGTCGTGTTGCGGAACCGGAAGCGGTAGCGCACGAGGGCGATCGCGATCATGGTGCCGAGCGTTGTGGCCAGCAGAGTGGCGACGACGCCGATGAGCACGCTGTTGCCGAACGCCTGGCAGACCGTCTGCGCGTCGCACACATTGAGCCAGTTGTCGAACGTGAACCCGCGCCAGATGATGTTCGTGCGCCGGGCGTCGTTGAACGAGAAGATGATCGTGTAGACGATCGGAATGAGCAGGAAGACGAACGCCATGGCCGAGTAGACCCAGATGGCGTACTTGCCGAAGCCCTTCACAGCAGCTCCTCCGTTCCGCTGCGCTTCACGTAGAGACTCACGAGAATCAGGATGAAGGCCATGAGCACGAGCGACAGCGCGGCCGCGGCGGGGAAGTTCTGCAGCACCAGGAAGTTCGTCTCGATCACATTGCCGATCATGGTCGTGTCGGCCGAGCCGAGGAACTCGCGCGAGGCGTTGATGTAGTCGCCCGCTGCGGGAATGAAGGTCAGCAGGGTTCCCGACATGACTCCCGCGGCCGACAGCGGCAGGGTGACCGTGCGGAACGTCGTCGCCGGGCTGCCGTAGAGGTCGTTGCCCGCCTCGATCAGACGCAGGTCGAACCGCTCGAGCGTCGCGTAGATCGGCAGTGTCATGAACGGGATGAAGTTGTAGGTCAGGCCGAAGATCACCGAGAACGCTGTGCCCGTGATCGCTTCTCCCGGGCCGAGAACTCCAAGCGACGACAGGATGCCCGAGACAGGCCCCTCGGTCGAGAAGATCTGCTTCCAGGCAAGGGTGCGCAGCAGGAACGAGATGAAGAACGGCGCAATGACGAGCACGAGCGCGAGAGCCTGCAGCAGCGGATAGGGCCTCAGCGTGATGCCGATGAAGTAAGCCAGCGGGAAGCCGATCAGCAGCGCGAACAGGGTGGCGAGGGCCGCATAGCCTGCCGAGCGGATCGCCTGCTGCCAGTAGGTCTCGAGCACGACGACGTAGTTCTGCCAGTTGAAGGCGTTCTGAAACTGGCCGAAGATCAGCGGGTCGGGCTCTTGCAGGCTCGTGATCACGAGCGAGATGAGCGGCGTGACGAAGAACAGGATCAGGTAGAAGATGCCCGGCAGCAGCAGGAAGAGCGCGATCGGGCTCTTGCGGCGTGCGACCGGCTCGACCACCGCTGTCGAGCTCGAGAAAGCGGTGAAGGCCATGGCCTAGGCCTCCTCGAGTTCCGCTTCGAGGTCTTTGCGAGACTGCACGGCGATCATCGAGGTGTCGAGGTCGGCGTGGAACCGAGAGACCGGCTCGCCCTCGGCCTCGTCGGTGAGCCCGAAGGCGTGGTCGACCGACCAGCTGAGCCAGACCTCGTCGCCGTCGTGGTGCAGAGTCGAGATCGAGGTGTTCTGCGCGAACACGGTGATGGCGCCGTGGCGCGGCATCGTGACCTCGTACTGTGTGCTGACGCCGCTGAACGAGACGTCGGTGATGCGGCCGGGGCCGATGACGTTGCGTGCCGAGTCGGCCTTCGGCGCGCTGTCGTGCAGGCTGACCTTCTCCGGGCGCACTCCGACCGTGATGCGACCGCTGTGGCGCTGCGCGCGCTCGAGGGGAACCTCGATCTTGGTGCCGCCGGCGTCGACAACGATCGATGTGCTCGAGCTCGACACGACATCTCCGGTGAAGAGATTCGACTGACCGAGGAACTTCGCGACGAAGGCGGTGTGCGGCAGTTCGTAGAGCTCTTGAGGAGCACCCATCTGCTCGATACGGCCCTTGTTCATGACCGCGACGGTGTCGGCCATGGTCATG
>SXMG01000107.1 GCA_005778835.1 Actinomycetota bacterium | reverse complement strand
GTGATGCTCGAGCTCGGCCAGCCGATTCACGCCTACGACCTGTCGACGCTCCGCGGCGGCATCACGGTGCGCCGGGCGCGCACGGGCGAGACGCTCGTGACGCTCGACGACCAGACTCGCACGCTGCACCCCGAAGACCTGCTCATCACCGACGAGTCGGGCCCCATCGGGCTCGCGGGCGTCATGGGCGGCGCGAGCACGGAGATCTCGTCGTCCTCGGTAGACTTGCTCATCGAGGCGGCGCACTTCGAGGCCGTCTCGATCGCGCGCACCGCCCGCCGGCACAAGCTGCCGAGCGAGGCGTCGCGGCGCTTCGTGCGCGGTGTCGACCCGCTCGTGGCCGAACCGGCGGCGCAGCGCGTCGTCGACTTGCTCATCGAGCTCGCGGGCGGCACGGCCGACCCGCTCGGCTCGCTCTGGATCGACGTGCCGAAGCCTGCGCCGATCCACCTCGCCGAGGGCTACGTCGACGCGCTCGTCGGCGTCGATTACTCGCTCGACGAGATCACCGAGTCGCTCGAAGTAATCGGATGCTCGCTCGCGGTCGAGACCGACGGCTGGCTCATCACACCTCCGAGCTGGCGCCCCGATCTCGTCGATGCCCCCTCGCTCGCCGAAGAGGTCGCGCGCATCGTCGGCTACGACCGCATCCCGGCCGTGCTGCCGATCGCGCCGCCCGGGCGGGGCCTCACCCGGCCTCAGCGCGTGCGCCGCGCGGTCGCTGATGCTCTCGCCGCCGCGGGACTCACCGAGGTGCTCGCGTACCCCTTCGTGTCGGCCGCCGACAACGCCCTGATCGATGGCCCGGATGCGGCCAGCATGGTGCTCGCGAACGCCATCGACTCCGAGTCGGGTCGCCTGCGCCGCAGCCTGATCCCCGGCCTCACGCGCATCGCCCACCGCAACCTGTCGCGCGGCCTCACCGATGTGGCGCTGTTCGAGCTGGGTGCCGTCTTCCACCCCGAGGCGGGTCGGCAGTACGGCACCACGGAGGTGCCGCCCGGCGGCGCGCGCCCGAGCGACCAGGTGCTGGCCGAGCTCGCGGAGAGCATCCCCGACCAGCCGCGCTATCTCGCGGCGATCATGATCGGGGATCGTCGCCCCAAGGGCATCGGCCAGGCCGCCGAACCGCGCGGCATCGCCGATGCACTCGAGGCGGCTCACGCTGTCGCCTCCGTCGCAGGCGTCGCGCTGCGCGTCGAGCGCGGTGAGTATCCTGCCCTGCACCCGGGTCGCACCGCGTCGCTCTGGATCGGCGAGTCGCCCGTGGGCGTCGCCGGTGAGCTGCTGCCCGCCGTGGCCGTCGAGCGCGATCTTCCGCGACGGGTCGCCGTGCTCGAGCTCGACCTCGATGCGCTCATCGCCGCGGGCACGAGCGACATCGTCGCGGGCCGGATCGCGGGGTACCCCGCCGCGACGCAAGACCTCTCGGTCGTTGTCGACGAGTCGGTGCCCGCGGGCGCGGTGCGTGACGCCGTGATCGAGGGCGCCGGTCCGCTGCTCGAGACCGCCACGATCGTCGACGACTACCGCGGCACGGGTCTGGAGGCCGGCACGAAGTCGATCACGCTCGCGCTGCGGTTCCGGGCCGACGACCGCACCCTCACGGCCGCAGAAGCAACAGAGGCCAAGCTCGCGGGTCTCGCTCTGGCGACGGAGCGCCTGGGAGCAAGCCTGCGAGCCTGACCTCTGCAGGGTGGGGCAGGCGCCTACTTGCGACCGGCGCCGAGCAGGCCGCCGAGGGCGCCCGTGATCATCTCCTGGCCCTGCGGGCTTGAGATGAGCCCGCCGAGCATGTCGGCGAGCGGGTTGCCGCTCGACGCGGGAGCCGGGGCGGGCTCCGGGGCGTCCTCGGCCTTGTTGCCCATGAACTGGTTGGCGACGAAGGCGAGCACGATGGGCGCGACGATCGGCAGCACCTGCGCAACGATGGCGCCGATGTCGGGCCCGTCTCCCTTGACCTCGGCCTTCGACGCGGCCGCCTTCACGACGTCGTTCTTCTTGGCACCGAAGACGTTAGAGACGATCTTCTCGCCGTCTTCCTCGTCGATCTCCTCGAGCTTCTTCGGGGCGCGGCCCTTGTGGTGGCCGAGAGCCTTCTCGAGCGACTGCGCACCCTTGTCGTCTTTCGCGTTCGCGGCGAGACCGCCGACGATGGCCGGCACGGCGACGGCGACGGCGGCACGGGCCACGCTCTCGTCGACGCCGATCTTCTTCGCGATGTCGCCGATCGGAATGAGGTTGATGAGGCCGCTGAGGTCGTCCATGCCGGTGCTCCTTGTGGTCGCGCAGGGCCGCCGTGCGCGTGCCCGTGTCGAAACCTCATCGTATTCTCTGCAAAGGTTAAGCACATGACCTATTCCGTGGCGGTTGCCGGAGCGAGCGGCTACGCGGGGGGCGAGGTGCTGCGCCTCATGGCGCACCACCCGCAGCTCGAGATCCGCACGGTCACGGCCCACTCGAACGTCGGCTCGACGCTCATCGAGGTGCACCCGCATCTGCGGTCGCTCGACCAGCTGACGTTCGTCGAGACGACGGTCGAGCAGCTCGCGGGCCATGACATCGTCGTGCTGGCTCTGCCGCACGGCGCCTCCGGGGAGATCGCGGCCCAGCTGCCGCCCGAGACCCTCGTGCTCGACTGCGGCGCCGACCACCGGCTCGAGAGCGCCGACGACTGGGCGCGCTTCTACGGCGGCGAGCATCATGGAGCGTGGACGTACGGCCTGCCCGAGCTCGTGCACGCCGACGGCAGCCGCCAGCGCTCGCGCCTCTCGGGCGCGCGCCGCATCGCTGTGCCGGGCTGCAACGTGACGGCGGTCACGCTGGGGCTCGCCCCGGGCATCCAGAGCGGCATCATCGAAGGTCAAGACCTGACCGCCGCGCTCGCCGTCGGCCCGAGCGGTGCCGGGCGGTCGTTGCGCACCGACCTGCTCGCGAGCGAACTGCTGGGCGCGGCGACGCCCTACGCCGTCGGGGGAGTGCACCGGCATATTCCCGAGATTCTGCAGAACGTGCGATGGGCGGGTGCCGAGCGCCCGAGCATCTCGTTCACTCCCGTGCTCGTGCCCATGTCGCGCGGCATTCTCGCGACGATCACGGCGCGGCTGGCACCGGGTGTCGACGCGGCGAGTGTGCGCGACGCCTGGGTCTCGGCCTACGACGCCGAACCGTTCGTGCACGTGCTGCCCGAGGGGCAGTTTCCATCGACCTCGTCGGTGCTCGGCGCGAACACGGCGCTCATCGGCCTGGCGGTCGATGTCGAGGTGCAGCGCGTCGTCGTGGTCGTCGCCCTCGACAACCTTGTGAAGGGCACGGCGGGCGCGGCGGTGCAGTCGCTCAACCTCGCGCTCGGCCTGCCCGAGGCGATCGGTCTGCCTGTGAACGGAGTCGCCCCGTGAGTGTCACGACCCCGCAGGGTTTCGTCGCCGCCGGAGTCGCCTGTGGGCTCAAGTCGAGCGGCGCCCACGATCTGGCGCTCGTCGTCAACCAGGGCCCCTCGAAGGCCGCCGCAGCGGTGTTCACGAGCAACCGTGCGAAGGCGCACCCCGTCATCTGGTCGCAGCAGGTCATCGCCGATGGCGAGGTGAGCGCCATCGTGCTCAACTCGGGCGGTGCGAACTGCTTCACGGGCCCCGAAGGCTTTCAGGTCACGCACGCGACGGCCGAGTTCGTGGCCGGCATGCTCGACGACGTCTCGGCCGGTGATGTGCTCGTCTGCTCGACGGGGCTCATCGGCGAGCCGCTCGACACGAAGAAGCTGCTCGACGGCGTCGCCGTCGCGAGCCAGGTGCTGAGCGCCGAGGGCGGGCACGACGCCGCGCTCGCGATCATGACGACCGACTCGGTGCCGAAAGAGAGCTGGCTGTCATCCGACGGCTGGTCGATCGGCGGCATGGCGAAGGGGGCCGGGATGCTCGCTCCGGGTCTCGCGACCATGCTCGTCGTGCTCACCACCGACGCCGACCTCACGTCGGCCGAGCTCGATGCCGCACTGCGCGAGGTGACGCGCACGACTTTCGACCGCATCGACTCCGACGGCTGCATGTCGACCAACGACACGGTCGCGTTGCTCGCGAGCGGAGCATCCGGAATCCGCCCCGAACTCGACAGGTTCACGATGGCGCTGCGTGCGGTCTGCTACAGCCTCTCGGAGAAGCTCATCACCGACGCCGAGGGCGCGAGCCACGACATCCGCATCCAGGTGACGGGGGCAGCGAGTGAAGACGATGCCGTCGAGGTCGCCCGCTCGGTCGCCCGCAGCAATCTGTTCAAGGCGGCCATGTTCGGCAACGACCCCAACTGGGGCCGGGTGCTCGCCGCGATCGGCACGACACAGGCCGCGTTCGACCCCTACGCGGTCGATGTCTCGTTCAACGAGGTACGGCTGTGCCACGCGGGCGCGCCCGATCGCCCGCGCACCGAGGTCGACCTGACCGGCCGGGGCATCCGCGTGCTCATCGAGCTGCACGCCGGCGAGGCCGAAGCCGAGATCTACACCAACGACCTCACGCACGACTACGTGCACGAGAACAGCGCCTACTCGAGCTGAGGCACCATGAGCGAGTTGAGAGACCCCGCGACCGTCGCGGCCGACCACGCCCAGGCGGCGGTCAAGGCTGCGACGCTCATCGAATCGCTGCCGTGGCTGCAGCGCTTCCGCGACCGCGTCGTCGTCATCAAGTTCGGCGGCAACGCCATGGTGAGCGACGAGCTGCAGCGCGCCTTCGCCGCCGACATGGTCTACCTGCGCACGGTCGGGTTGCGCCCCGTCGTCGTGCACGGCGGCGGCCCGCAGATCTCGGCGATGCTCGACAAGTTCGGCATCGAGAGCGAGTTCCGCGGCGGCTACCGCGTCACGAGTGCCGAAGCGATGGACGTCGTGCGCATGGTGCTCACCGGCCAGATCAGCCGCTCGCTCGTGAGCCTCATCAACGAGCACGGGCCGTTCGCGGCTGCGATCTCGGGGGAGGACGCAGGGCTCTTCCGCGGGCGCCGACGGGGCGTCGTGATCGACGGGGTCGAGGTCGACCTCGGGCTCGTCGGCGATGTCGTGGGGGTCGACCCCGCCGCGGTGCTCGCGCAGCTCGACGCGGGGCGCATCCCCGTCGTCTCCTCGATCGCACCCGACGGCGACGCAGCGGGACAGAGCCTCAATGTGAACGCCGACTCGGCAGCCGCGGCGCTCGCCGTGGCGCTCGGCGCCGAGAAGCTCGTCATTCTCACCGACGTCGCCGGCCTTTACCGCGACTGGCCCGACACCGCATCGCTCGTGTCGAGCATCGAGGCCGACGAACTGCGCGCCCTGCTGCCGCGCCTCGAGTCGGGCATGATCCCGAAGATGACCGCGTGCCTCGACGCGGTCGACGGCGGGGTCGGCAAGGCCGCGATCATCGATGGCCGCATTCCGCACTCGATCCTGCTCGAGATCTTCACGCAGGCCGGCATCGGCACCGAGGTCGTCGCGTGACGAGCGCGCCGGCGGTCACGGGCGAGCAGACGGATGCTCTGCGCGAGCGCTTTGCCCGCGTCGCGATGCGCTCGGCCCCGAGCCCGATGGCCGTGCTCGATCACGGGCGTGGCGCCCTCGTGTGGGATGTCGACGGGCGGGAGTACCTCGACTTCCTCGCCGGCATCGCCGTCAACGCTCTGGGGCACGCCCACCCCGTGGTCGTCGAGGCGATCACCGCTCAGTCCGCGCGTGCGATGCACGTCAGCAACTACTTCACGACGCCGCAGGCGGTCGCCTTCGCCGAGCGCCTCGTGCGGCTCACCGGGTTCGGCGAGTCGGGGCGCGTCTACCCGGCGAACTCGGGCGCTGAGGCGATCGAGGCAGCGGTCAAGCTCGCCCGCCGCACGGGCCGGCCCCGCATTCTCGCGTTCGAGGGCGGGTTCCACGGTCGCACAATGGGCGCCCTCGCGCTCACGGGCAAGGACGCCCTGCGCGCGCCCTTCGAGCCGGGGCTGCCGGGTGTCGAGCACCTGCCGACCGACCTCGCCGCGCTCGAGGCCGCACTGGGGCCCGATCTCGCGGCGGTCGTGCTCGAGCCCATCAAGGGCGAGGCGGGGGTCGTGCCGCTGCCGCTCGGCTTCCTGCTCGAGGCGCGTCGACTCACGCGCGCGCACGGCGCACTGCTCATCGTCGACGAGATCCAGACGGGCGCTGGCCGCACGGGCGACTGGTTCGCCTTCCAGCACGAGCTCACCGCCGCCGACGACCTGCCCGACGCCGTCGTCGTCGCGAAAGGGATCGGCGGGGGAGTGCCGATCGGAGCACTCATCACGCGCGGTGCCGCGAGCGAGCTGTTCACGCTCGGCCAGCACGGCTCGACCTTTGGGGGCAATCCCCTCGCAACCGGAGTCGCCGATGCGGTGCTCGCCGAGATCGAGCGTGCCGACCTCGTGAGCAACGCGGCTCGACGCGGCGAGCAGCTGCGTGAGGGCATCCTGGCCCTCGGTTCGCCGCTGATCGCCGAGGTGCGCGGGCGCGGGCTGCTGCTGGGCGTTGGGCTCACGTCGCCTGTCGCGCCGACCATCGTCGCCGAGGCCCTGCACCGCGGCCTCATCATCAATGCGGCGAACGACGAGAGCATCCGCCTCGCGCCGCCGCTCATCATCGGCGATGCTGAGGTCGACCGATTCCTCGAGCTGTTCGCCGCCGTCCTCTCCGCCGTCCGACTGGAGGCCACCACGCCATGACCGAACCCGCCGCCCGCCATTTCTTGCGCGATGACGACATCACGCCCGCCGAGCAGGCCGAGATTCTCGACCTGGCTGTCGCCATCAAGGCCGACCGCTGGGCTCGCACACCCCTCGCCGGACCGCAGACCGTCGCGGTCATCTTCGACAAGTCGTCGACGCGCACGCGCGTGAGCTTCGCCGTCGGCATCGCTGACCTCGGGGGAGTGCCGCTCATCATCTCGACCGCCAGCAGCCAGCTCGGCGGCAAAGAGACCCCGAGCGACACCGCCCGCGTGCTCGAGCGCATGGTCGCGGCGATTGTCTGGCGCACCTACGCGCAAGCAGGCCTCGAAGAGATGGCCGCGGGCACGACGGTGCCAGTCATCAACGCGCTGAGCGACGACTTCCACCCCTGCCAGCTGTTGGCCGACCTGCTCACCATCCGCGAGCACCGCGGCGATCTGGCCGGGCTCACGGTCGCGTTCCTCGGCGACGGCGCGAGCAACATGGCGCAGTCGTATCTGCTCGCGGGTGCGACGGCGGGCATGCATGTGCGGGTCGCCGCCCCCGCGTCGTTCGCGCCGACCGCCGCGGTCGTCGCCGATGCCGAGCGCCGCGCGTTTGAGACCGGCGGCTCGATCACGGTCACGACCGACCCGGTGGCGGCCGTCACGGGTGCCGACGTGGTCGTGACCGACACCTGGGTCTCGATGGGCAAAGAGGACGAGAAGGCGCACCGCGTGGCGACCTTCGGCGCCTACCGCGTCGACCCGGTGATGATGGAGCACGCGAAATCCGATGCGCTCTTCCTGCACTGCCTGCCGGCCGACCGCGGATACGAGGTCACGGCCGATGTCATCGACGGGCCGCAATCAGTCATCTGGGACGAGGCCGAGAACCGCCTGCACGCGCAGAAGGCGCTCCTGGTGTGGCTCTTGGCGCAGTCGGGCGGTGCGCAGTGAGCGGCGCGACGAACGAGGGCTCGCTCTGGGGCGGGCGCTTCAGCGAGGGGCCCTCGCCCGAGCTGCAGCGCCTGAGCCGCTCGACGCACTTCGACTGGCAGCTCGGCGGCTACGACATTCGCGGGTCGCGGGCGCACGCTCGTGCGCTGGCAGCGGCGGGCTACCTCACCGACGACGAGCTGGTGCGGATGCTCGAAGGCCTGGACGAGATCGAGGCCCGCTGGGCAGACGGCAGCCTGCACCCCCGGCCCGACGATGAGGATGTGCACGGTGCTCTCGAGGCGGCCCTCGTCGAGGCGGTCGGGCCCGAGCTCGGCGGTCGCTTGCGCGCGGGACGCAGCCGCAACGACCCGATCGCCACGCTCGTGCGGCTGTATCTGCGCGACCACGGTGCCGTGATCGCGCGGGAAGTGCGCTCGCTCATCGAAGCCCTCGCGGCGCAGGCCGACGCGCATCCCGACGCCGTCATGCCCGGCCGCACTCACTTGCAGCACGCGCAGCCGGTGCTGCTGGCTCACCACCTGCGCGCCCACGCCTGGCCACTCGTGCGCGACCTTGAGCGCCTGCGCGACTGGGCCGCCCGCAGCGATCGCTCGCCCTACGGCGCCGGCGCGCTCGCGGGCTCGAGCCTCGGTCTCGACCCGGTGCTCGTCGCGACCGAGCTCGGCTTCGCCAGCCCGACCGAGAACTCGATCGATGCCACCGCCGCGCGCGACCTCGTCGCCGAGTTCGCCTACATTGCGGCGCAGCTCGGTGTCGATCTCTCGCGCCTGGCGGAGGAGATCATCCTCTGGAACACGCGCGAGTTCGGCTACGTCACACTGCACGACGGCTACTCGACGGGCTC
>SXMG01000106.1 GCA_005778835.1 Actinomycetota bacterium | reverse complement strand
CGGGCACGGGCAAGGGCGACTTCGAGATTCTCGGCGAGCTGCCGAGCAAGAACATCGACACCGGCATGGGCATGGAGCGCGTCGCCTTCCTGCTGCAGGGCGTCGAGAACATGTACGAGATCGACCAGGTGCGCCCGGTGCTGGATGCTGCTGCCGAGCTCTCCGGTCGCCGCTACGGCGCCGACCACGACGACGATGTGCGCATGCGCGTCATCGCCGATCACGTGCGCAGCGGGCTCATGCTCATGACCGATGGCGTCGCGCCCGGCAATGAGGGGCGCGGCTACATCTTGCGCCGCCTGCTGCGGCGCAGCGTGCGGGCGATGCGCCTGCTCGGCGTCGACGCACCGAGCTTCGAGGTGCTCTTCGCCGCCTCGCGCGACGCCATGAGCGCCGCCTACCCGGAGGTCGCCCAGAACTACGACCGGGTCTCGCGGCTCGCCCTCGGCGAGGAGGAGGCGTTCTTGCGCACGCTCGCCGCGGGTACGACGATCCTCGACCTCGCGGTGGCGGAGACCACGAAGTCGGGCGGCACGACGCTCGCGGGCGACACCGTGTTCCAGCTGCACGACACCTTCGGTTTTCCGCTCGACCTCACCCTCGAGATGGCCGAGGAGAACGGACTCTCGGTCGACCGTGAGGCGTTCGACCGGCTCATGGCCGAGCAGCGCACGCGCGCGAAGGCTGACGCGAAGTCGAAGAAGGGCGCTCTCGCCGATCTGTCGGTCTACGGCGAGTTCCGCGCTCACGGCGAGACGACCTTCCTCGGCTACGAGGCGCTCGAGACCGAGACGCGCGTGCTCGGCATCATCGTCGACGGCGCGAGCGTTCCGGTCGCCCACGCGGGCGATCTGGCCGAGGTGATCCTCGGCGAGACGACGCTCTACGCCGAGTCGGGCGGCCAGGAGTCTGACGAGGGGCTCATCGTCGGCAGCGGCTTCGAGCTCGAGGTGCTCGACGTGCAGCGCCCCGTCAAGGGGCTCGTCAGCCACCGCGTGCAGGTCGTGCACGGTCAGGTCGAGGTCGGCGCCACGGCGACGACGAAGGTCGACCCGCAGTGGCGCCGCTCGGCGACGCAAGCGCACTCGGCCACTCACGTCATCCACGCGGCCCTGCGTCAGACTCTCGGCCACGATGCGCACCAGTCCGGCTCGTACAACAAGGCCGGCTACATGCGGCTCGACTTCACCTGGAACCAGGCGCTGAGCCCCGCGACGCGGAGCGAGATCGAAGAGATCAGCAACCTCGCCGTGCGCGACAACCTGCCCGTCGAGACCCGGGTGCTGCCGCTCGACGAGGCCAAGGCGCTCGGCGCCATGGCGCTCTTCGGCGAGAAGTACGGTGACGAGGTACGCGTGGTCGACATCGGTGGTCCCTGGTCGCGCGAGCTCTGCGCGGGCACGCACGTGGGCTCCTCGGCCGAGATCGGCATGATCAGCCTCGTGAGCGAGTCGTCGGTCGGGTCGACGAACCGACGGGTGGAGGCTCTTGTCGGGTTCGAGGCCTTCCGCGAGTTCGCCGCTGAGCGTGCGCTCGTGCAGCAGCTCACGAGCACGCTCAAGACGCCGCGCGAGCAGCTCGCCGAGCGCGTGGCCGACCTGAGCGCGCAGTTGAAGGCCGCCGAGAAGGCCGTGGCCCAGTTCGAGTCGGCGCGCCTCACCGAACGGGTTCCCGCACTGCTGTCGTCGGCGACGCCGGTCGGTGCGGTGTCCGTGATCGCCGAGCACGTCGGCACCCTGTCGAGCGCCGATGATCTGCGCACGCTCGCGACCACGGTGCGGGGCCGCATCAGCGAGACCGCGACGGTCGTCGTGCTCGCGGCCGAGGTGGGCGGCAAGGCCGCCGTCATCGTGGCCACCACCGCTGCGGCGCGTGACGCCGGAGCGAAAGCGGGCGTGCTGGCCCGTGCGGCCTCGGCCGTGCTCGGTGGCGGCGGAGGCGGCAAGGACGACCTCGCCCAGGGCGGGGGCGCCGACCCGTCGGCGATCCCCGCGGCGATCGAGGCTGTGCTCGCGCAGTTGCGGCACTAGCCGTGCGCACCGGCGTGCGGCTCGGCGTCGACGTGGGCACCGCCCGGGTCGGGGTCGCGCGCAGCGATCCCCACGGCATGCTCGCCACGCCGGTCGAGACGCTCGCCCGGCGCGATGACGTCGTCGCGGGCATCCGTCGCCTCGTCGACGAGCACAGCGCGATCGAGATCGTCGTGGGTCTGCCGATCGCGCTCAGCGGTGCCGAGACGGCGTCGACAGGAGATGCTCGGGCCGTCGCCGGCACGATCGCCGACGCGCTCGGCGTGCCCGTGCGCCTGGTCGACGAGCGCCTGACGACCGTGTCGGCGGCGCGCGGCCTGCGCGAGGCGGGCCGGACGAGCAAGAACTCGCGGTCAGTGGTCGACCAAGCCGCCGCTGTTATCCTGCTCCAGCACGCCCTCGACCTCGAGCGCGCCTCTGGGAACCCGCCCGGAGCGCTCGTCGAGCCGCACGAAAGCCGACCAGCAGAGTGACCGACAACGACAACTGGGACGACATCTTCCGCCCGCAGCCGGCCGCGGACACCGATGCCGCGTCCGCCCGCAGCGTGCCGTCTGCGGTGCAGACCGACGATTCCGCCGCGCCGCAGAGTCGTCGGGCAGCGCGCGAGAGCGAAGGCCGCGGCTCACGATCGAAGAGTGCTTCCCCGCGAGCCCCGCGTCGTCGACGTCGCTGGCCCTGGGTCGTGCTGGGAATTCTCGCCTTGCTGCTCGGCATCGGTGCCGCAGGCGCCTGGTACGTCTGGACCAACTACGAGCCGCAGGTGCGCGAGCTGCTCGGCTGGGAGCTGCCGAACGACTACGAGGGAACCGGCAACGGCACCGAAGTTCTCGTGACGATCTACAGCGGTGAGATCGGGGCGGACGTGGCCGACTCGCTCGTCGAGCAGGGCGTCACCATGACCTTCGACGCCTTCTACGATCTGCTGCTCGCGGACTCGTCGATCCAGTTCATCCCGGGCACGTATCGCCTGCAGGAGGAGATGTCGGCGCAGTCGGCGCTCGACGCCTTGCTCGACCCCTCCAACAAGGTCGAGCTGAGCGCGACCGTGCGCGAGGGCCTGCGGGCGGGCGAAGTCATCGAGGCGCTCTCGGCGGGCACGGGCATCCCGCTCGCCGACTACGAAGAGGCGATCGCCGACCCCTCGATCTACGGAATTCCCGACATCGCGCCGAACATCGAGGGCTACCTGTTCCCGGCGACCTACACGTTCGAGCCGAACACGACGGCCGAAGACCACATCCGCACGCTTGTCGACGAGATGTTCCGCCGACTCGATGCGGCAGGGGTCGCTGAAGCCGATCGGCACACCGTGCTCACGAAAGCCTCGCTGATCCAGCGCGAAGCGCGGCTTGCTGATGACTTCTACCGGGTGTCGCGCGTGATCGAGAACCGGCTCGACGGCGGGTGGCGGCTCGAGTTCGACTCGGCGACGCAGTACGGCGCGGGGGAGACCGGCTCGGTGTGGTCGAGCGGCGATGCTCTGGATGCCGACAACCCGTACAACACCTACGTCATCACCGGGCTGCCGATCGGCCCGATCGCGGCACCGGGTGATGTCGCGATCGACGCGGTGCTGAACCCCGTCGACGGGCCATGGTTCTTCTTCGTGACGGTGAATCTGGCGACCGGCGAAACGGTGTTCTCCGAGACCCTCGCGCAGCACGAGCGCGGCGTGGCTCAGCTGCGCGCCTGGTGCCGGGCCAGCGAGGAGAACCGCGTCTACTGTGCGTAGCCGCCTCGCGGTGATCGGCAGCCCGGTCGCGCACTCGCTCTCGCCCGTGCTGCACGCCGCTGCCTATCGGCACCTGGGCCTCGACTGGCTGTACGAGCGCCACGAAGTGCGCGAGGGCGAGCTCGCCGGCTTCGTCGACGGTCTCGACTCGAGCTGGCGCGGGCTCTCGGTGACCATGCCTCTCAAAGAGGAACTGCTCGCCCTCGCCGACGAGCGCGATGCGGCCAGCACGGTGACCGGTGCCGCGAATACGCTGCTGCTCGGCGACGGCGGCGTGCGCCGTGTGCTCAACACCGACGTCGCGGGCATCGAGCGCGCTCTGCGCGATGCCGGGGTCGACACCGCCGACCACGCCGTGATCGCGGGGGCTGGTGCCACTGCGCGCTCCGTGCTCGTCGCGCTCGACGGCCTCGGCCTGCGCAGCGCGGTGCTCGCGGTGCGCGAGCCGGCCCGTGCGAGCTCCATGGTCGCGCTCGGCGACCGTCTCGGCCTCGAGCTCGACGTCGTGCGTCTGGCCGACCTCGATCAGGTCGTCGACGGCGCCGACGTCGTCGCGTGGACGCTGCCCAACGGGGTCGGCCTGCATCAGCCGCTGCCGTTCGACGCCCGCACGACCGCCGTCGCACTCGACGTGACCTATCACCCGTGGCCGGGGCCGCTCGCGGCGCAGTGGCTCGAGGTCGGCGGGCGCGTCGCGTCGGGGCGCGACATGCTGCTGCACCAGGCCGTGCGGCAGGTGCGGTTCTTCGTCTCCGGTCAGACCGATGCGCCGCTCGAGGACGAGCCCGAGGTCGAAGCGGCGATGCGGGCCGCGCTCGACCTCGTGTGACGGTGCGAGCGGCCGCGAGCGGGCATCCCGCCCCATGCGACCGTGGGAGGATGGAAGCATGCTGCGCTGGTTGACTGCCGGAGAATCCCACGGCCCCGAACTGATCGCCGTGCTCGAGGGGCTGCCCGCGGGCGTACCCGTGCTGCGCGAGGCGATTCAGGCCGACATGCAGCGCCGCAAGCTCGGCTACGGGCGCGGAGCGCGCATGAAGTTCGAGCAGGACGAGCTGACCATCTCAGGCGGCGTGCGGCACGGTGTGAGCATGGGCAGCCCGATCGCCCTGCGCATCGGCAACACCGAGTGGCCCAAGTGGACCACCATCATGAGCCCCGACCCCGTCGACCCCGCCGAGCTCACCGGCGGCCGCGGTGCGCCTCTCACCCGACCGCGGCCCGGTCACGCCGATCTGGTCGGCATGCAGAAGTACGGCTTCGACGAGTCGCGGCCGGTGCTCGAGCGAGCGAGTGCGCGCGAGACCGCTGCCCGCGTGGCACTCGGTGCCGTGGCGCGATCGTTCCTCAGCGAGCTTGGCATCCGTCTCGTCGCTCATACGCTCTCGATCGGACCCGTGCGCGTGCCCGACGATGCGGCCCTGCCCCTGCCCGACGACGTCGATCGGCTCGATGCCGACCCGATGCGGTGCCTGCACGCCGAGACGAGCGCCGCGATGGTCGCCGAGGTCGACGACGCCCACAAGTCGGGCGACACGCTCGGCGGCGTGGTCGAGGTGCTCGCCTACGGAGTGCCCCCGGGGCTCGGGTCGTACGTGCACTGGGATCGACGCCTCGACGCGAAGCTCGCGGCCGCCCTCATGGGCATTCAAGCGATCAAGGGGGTCGAGGTCGGCGACGGGTTCGAGACCACCCGGCGTCGCGGCTCGGCCGCCCATGACGAGCTCGTCGTCGACGACGGGATCATCGAGCGGCTGAGCGACCGAGCGGGCGGCACCGAAGGCGGCATGAGCACGGGCACGGTGCTGCGGGTGCGCGCCGGCATGAAGCCCATCGCGACCGTGCCGCACGCGCTGCGCACCGTCGACACCTCGACGGGCGAGGCCGCACCGGCCCACCACCAGCGTTCCGACGTGTGCGCCGTGCCCGCCGCGGGTGTGGTGGCCGAAGCCATGGTCGCCCTCGTGCTGGCCGAGGCCATGCTCGAGAAGTTCGGCGGCGACTCGATCGCCGAGACCCGTCGCAATCTCGAGGGCTACCTCGCGGCGATTCCCGCCACGCTCACGACGGCGGTCTCCGACGGCCGTGGCTGAGCCGGCAGCAGCGGGCGACAGCCCGACCGGGCCGCTGGTCGTGCTCATCGGGCCTCCGGCCGCCGGCAAGACGCGCGTGGGCAAGCGCGTGGCGCGCATCCTCGATGCCCCCTTCATCGACACCGATCGTGTGATCGTCGCGCAGCACGGACCGATTCCGGCGATCTTCGCCGAGCACGGTGAGGCCGTCTTTCGACAGTTCGAGGCCGACGCCGTGGCCGAGGCGCTGCAGCAGCGCGCGGTCGTCTCGCTCGGCGGGGGAGCCGTCATGACCCCGAGCGTCGCGGCCGCCCTGGCTTCGGCGCCTGTCGTGCTGCTGACGATCAACGCCGAAGCAGCGGCAGAGCGGCTCGACCCCGAGACGCGGCCGCTCGTGCGCGAAGGCATCGGCGCGTGGGTCGACCTCGTCGCGACCCGCATGCCGACCTACGCCGCACTCGCCGTCGCGACGTGGGACACGTCGTCGCGCCCCATCGACCGCATTGCCGAAGAGATCGTCGAGTGGACGCGCGAGCGCGCCCGCTCGGCCGGAGGATTATGACCGAGACCACCGTCATCCCCGTGAGCGGCCCGCCGGCGTACGACGTGCTCGTCGGCCGCGGTCTGCTCGCAGACCTCTCCGCCGTGCTGCCGCCGGCCGCCGCCAAGGTGCTCGTCATCCACGCGCCCCCGCTCGCCGCGAAGGCCGAGGCCCTGCGCGAGCAGCTGGCCGGCCGCGTCGAGGTGCTCCTGGCCGAAGTGCCCGATGCCGAGGGCGCCAAGCGCATCGAGGTAGCCGCCTTCTGCTGGCAGATCATGGGGCAGACCGATTTCACGCGAACGGATGCCGTGGTCGGCCTGGGCGGGGGAGCCACGACCGATCTCGCCGGTTTCGTCGCGGCCACGTGGTTGCGGGGCGTGCCGGTGATCCAGGTGCCGACGACGGTGCTCGGCATGGTCGACGCCGCGGTCGGCGGCAAGACCGGCATCAACACGGCCGAGGGCAAGAACCTCGTCGGCGCCTTCTGGGCACCCGCTGCCGTGGTCGTCGACCTCGACCTGCTCGAGGGGCTGCCGCAGAATGAGATCCTGGCCGGTTTCGCCGAGGTCGTGAAGTGCGGCTTCATCGCCGACCCGGCCATTCTCGAGCTGCTCGAGGCCGACGTCACGGTCGCGACCGACCGCGAGAGCCCCGTGTTCCGCGAACTCATCGAGCGCAGCATCCGCGTGAAGGCGACCGTCGTGAGCGATGACTTCACCGAGCAGGGCCGACGCGAGATCCTCAACTACGGCCACACGCTCGGGCACGCGATCGAGCACGCCGAGCGCTACCGCTGGCGGCACGGCGCAGCCATCTCGATCGGCATGGTGTTCGCCGCCGAGCTCTCGCACCTGGCGGGCTCGCTGCCCGCTGAGCAGGTCGATCGTACGCGGCGCATCCTCGCGTCGTTGACCTTGCCCACGGGGTACCCGCTCGGCCGGTGGAAGACTCTGCTCGCGACCATGCAGCGCGACAAGAAGGCGCGCGCCGGCATGCTGCGCTTCATCGTGCTCGACGACGTCGCCCGCCCGCGCGTGCTCAACGGCACCGATGAGTCGATGCTCTTCGCCGCCTACCAGGAGGTGGGGGAGTGACCTCCTGCGCCTCTAGGCTGTGCGCATGACCGTCGTGACCCGTGTGCTCGTGCTCAATGGGCCGAACCTCAATCGCCTGGGCACTCGGGAGCCCGAGGTCTACGGCACGCAGACGCTCGAGGACATCCGCTCGATGCTGGCCGCCGAGGCGAGTGGCGTTGACATCGATCTGCGGCAGACGAACGACGAGGCCGAGCTGATCGGCTGGCTGCATGAGGCGGTGGATGCTCGCACGCCCGTGATTCTGAACCCCGCCGCCTTCACGCACTACAGCTACGCCCTGCGTGACGCGGTCGCCCTCGTGACCGAGGCAGGCGTGCCCGTCATCGAGGTGCACCTGTCGAACCCGCACGCCCGTGAGGCATTCCGGCACACCAGCGTGGTCTCCGGCGTGGCGACCGGGGTCATCGCCGGATTCGGTGCCGGCTCGTACAGGCTCGCACTCGCCCAGCTGGTGCGCGGGACCTGACGCTGCGCCCCTGCCCCTTGGCCGCGGACACGGTCGACTAGACTTCCAGGTCGGCGCGAGTGCGCGCCCGACAGACTGCTCTCCACCGGAACGGAACCTTCAGACTCATGGCGACCACGAACGACATCAAGAACGGCAGCGTGCTCAACCTCGACGG
>SXMG01000105.1 GCA_005778835.1 Actinomycetota bacterium | reverse complement strand
CGCGCCGCGCGATGAGCGCGACGGGGTCGAACCCTCGGCGGCCCGCCGCGGCCCACGACCCGGGTACGGGCACGAGCAGCTCGGCCCGCGACCCGCGCCAGGCGAGGTCGACGGCCGTGCGCAGCGGCCCGGCGAGCGGGCGGGCGAGCTCGGTGCGTCCCTCTTCCTTGAGGGCGAGCAGCACGTGCCGAGCAACGCTCGCGTAGGGCAGAGCGGCGGTGACGGGCAGGATGCGGGTGTGCAGGTCGAGCGCGCCGAGCAGTGGTCGCGATCGCAGGCCGAGCACGCACGTCGCGCAGAGCGCACGGTCGGTGGCACCGCATCCGGCGCAGTCGACCGGCGCGACGAGCGCCCAGGCGTCGGCGAGGGCCCGCCCGAGTGTCATCGCCGCAGTGTGCCCGACGGCGCGCCCTCGCCCGCCGGTACCCGGCGACCTGTGCAGAACCCGCTACTGCTGGGTGCCGAGGAACAGGGCGCGCAACCCCGTGTTCTGCCAGCCCGAGCCGCGCGGCTCGAACACGACGCCCTGCTCGCCGAGCACGCGGATGCCGTCGACTCCGCCGTTGCCGCCGACGATCTGCTTCGCTCCGGGCGGCAGGCCGAGCGGCCGGCTGCGGCCGCCGAGCTCGTGCAGCTCGACGAGGCGTTGCTCGTCGTCAGCGACATCCGAGGCGGTGATCGAGGCGACGCGCACCTCGTCGACCCAGGTGGCGTCGATCGCCCGGTCGCCCGAGAGCGGCAGGTCGCGCAGCTCGCCGAGGCGAATCGGCACGCCCGAGCCCTCGTCGCGGATGACGGCGGCGTAGACCAGGCGCGGGCCGCCCGGCCCGTCGAGCAGAATCAGCACGCGCGCGCTGTCGCGCGAGAGGTTGAGCGACACGATGCGCGCATCGCCCGGCAGAGCGGCCTCGACGTCGTGCACGGTGCCGTCGAGCTCGGTCGCGTGAATCTCGCCGCCCTGGCCCGGCACGCTCCAGAGGAACGTGTAGCCGTCGATGCTCGGGGCGATGAGACCCGGGCGGTCGTCGAGCAGCACCGAGGGGGCATCCCCCGTGCGCACCGCCCACACGCCGTCGTCGTTCAGCAGCGTCGCGAGGGTGCGGGTCGGGGCGAGCGCGACTGCTCGTGCGCCGAGCTCGATGACCGCGGCGCTGAGCGTGCCGAGCGGCTCGATGCCGTCGCGCGCGGCGTAGCCGAACTCGGCCTCGTCGGTGGCGAGCAGCACGCGCGGGTCGACCTGCGGCACGATGTCGGGCGAGCCCGAGGTCCAATCGGGAATCGCGACGGCGTTCTGGTCGACGGTGAGCTGCACGCCGACGACGCCGCTGACGTCGCGCAGGCTCGCGGCGAGCTGCAGGCGCAGCCGCTGCCGCTCGCGGTCGTTGAGCCCGAGCACCTCGTTCGTGAGGTCGACCTCGGCCACTCCGGCCGAGACGGTCACGGGCGAGAGGGCGAGCTGCGTGCCCTCGGGAATCGCCGAGACCGTGGCCCCCGCGCCGAGCCAGCTGCTCGGCGGTTCGAGCACGGCGCGCACGATGCGCGTGGCGACTTCAGACCGCACGGGGAACCAGCGCAGGTCGGGCACGAGGTTTCTGAAGGCCGCGTCGTAGTAGTAGATCGTGTGCTGCCCGAACGCGCTCGCGAAGGCCTGCTGCGAGATGAGAATGCCGTCGCCGAGCTCGGCGATGCGCCACTCGCCGTCTTGCAGCGCGAAGCGGAAAGGCGGCAGGGTCTGCGTGGCTCCGGCGTCGGCGGTCGTGTAGCGCCCCACGGCGTCGACCGAGGCGACGATGGGCACCGTGTAGGTGAGCACGTCGTCGCTCGTGCGCGAGGTCGCGCCGTCGCGGCTGCGCACGAGGGTGCTCGCATAGGGGTTCCAGACGTCGGCGATGTCGTCGACGAGATACGACCGCGCGATGCGGTAGTTGTTCTGCGCGGCGGCGCCCGCGGCGAAGAAGCCCGCGAGAATCTCTTCTTGCGTCGCGCCGTCTGTCGGGCCCGCGACGAGAAAGTCGACGCCCGAGTCATCGCCGAAGTCGACCCCCGTCGTGAGGTCACCGGCGGCCTCGACCCCGCCCGAGAACGGCACCGAGACGCACGCGCTCAGCAGCAGCGCCGGCAGCACCGCGAGGGCGATGAGGGCTCGGCGCGCACGCGACATCCGCTCAGCCACTGTTCTCGCCATCCCGTGCGATCGGTTCGTCGAGCACGGCCTCGAGGGCCTCGACGGGCGGCAGCTCGAGCGGCGAGTGCTCGACCGAAGCTCCGTGCTCGCGGGGCAGCGTGAGTCTGAAGCACGTGCCCTCGCCGGGCACCGACCACACGTCGAGATGTCCGCCGTGCAGCTGCGCGTCTTCGGTGGCGATCGCGAGCCCGAGACCGGTGCCGCCCGTGCTGCGCTGCCGACTGGGGTCGGCCCGCCAGAAGCGGTCGAACACGCGCTCGAGCTGCGCGGAATCCATGCCGACACCGTAGTCGCGCACAGCGATGGCAACGGCGGTCATGTCGCTGTCGACGTAGACGACGATGGGCCGGCCCTCGCCGTGATCGAGCGCGTTGCCGAGCAGGTTCTGCAGAATGCGACGGATGCGGCGCGCCTCGACATCGGCCTCGAAGTAGCCCCCGGGGGCGACCAGGCGCAGCTCGCTGCCCTTCTCGTCGGCGAGGGGGCGGATGGCCTCGAGCGACTCTTCGACGAGGCGCACGAGGTTGGTCGGCTCGGTATCGAGCTCGACGGCACCGGCGTCATAGCGGCTCATCTCGAGCAGGTCGCCGAGCATCGATTCGAAGCGGCCGACCTGTGCGTGCAGCAGCTCGGCCGTGCGCGCCGTGGTCGGGCTGAACTGGTCGCGCTGCTCGTAGAGCACATCGCCCGCAAGGCGGATGGTCGTGAGCGGCGTGCGCAGCTCGTGGCTGACATCGCTCACGAAGCGCTGCTGCACGCGCGAGAGGGCCGCGAGCTGCGTGATCTGCCGCTGCAGGCTGTCGGCCATGCGGTTGAACGAACGGGCGAGCGTGGCGATGACGTCTTCGCCTCGTTCGGGAATGCGCCGGTCGAGCTCGCCGTCGGCCAGCTTCTCGGCCGTGTCGGCGGCGAGGCGCACGGGCTCGATCGCCAGGCGGGTCACGAGAAAGGTGACGAGGCCGATCGTGGCGACGAGCAGCAGCGAGCCGATGACGAGGGTCTGCTGCACGAAGTCGAGCGTCTGCTGCACGTCGCGCACGTTGTAGACCAGGTAGAGCTCGTACTGCCCCGCCGTCGGCACCTCGAACACGCTGCCGACGACGAGGCCGGGGTCGGAGGCGGCCTCGCCCCTGAGCGAAACGGCCTGCGTGTAGAGCTGCCCGTCGTCGAGCGACACCTGGTCGCGCAGCTCGTCGGTGATGACGGTCGTGTCGAGCCCGCGCGTGCTCGTCGAGGTCATCGTCACCGCCGTGCTCTGCCCCGGCGTGCGCAGAATCGCGAACTGCGTGCCGCCCGGGCTCGAGGCCACGCTGCGGATGGTCGTGCCGGCCGTCACGTTGACCGCTTCGACGTCGATCGTGCCGTTCGACGACACCGAGCTGTCGAAGAGCGCCTGCGTGCTCACGGTCGCCTGTCGCGCTTCGGCGATCGCCTGCGTCTTGCGGGCCTCGTAGAGGTTGGTCGCGATGCTGATCGACATGTAGCCGCTGATGATCGTGACGGCGATCGTCGAGAAGAAGACCGTGATGGCGACGGTGCGCACCTGCAGCGATCGGCGCCACACGTGCTGCGCGCGGCTCACGAGGCTTCGCCAGGTCAGCGGAAGCATGCTGGCCGGCCCCCGCTCAGTGCGCCGCGCCGGCCCGGTAGCCCACGCCGCGCACGGTCATCACGATGCGCGGGTTGTCCGGGTCGAGCTCGACCTTGGCCCGCAGGCGCTGCACGTGCACGTTGACCAGGCGCGTGTCGGCCTTGTAGTGGTAGCCCCACACCTCTTCGAGCAGCATCTCGCGGGTGAAGACCTGGTTGGGCTTCATGGCGAGCGCCAGTAGCAGGTCGAACTCGAGCGGCGTCAGCAGAATGGGGGTGTCGCCGCGCTTCACCTCGTGACCGGTGACATCGATGACGAGGTCGCCGATGGGCAGGGTCTCGATCGTCGACTGCGGAGTCGGGCGCAGACGGGTGCGGATGCGCGCCACGAGCTCTTTCGGGTGAAAGGGCTTGACGATGTAGTCGTCGGCGCCGCTCTCGAGCCCGCGCACGACGTCGGTCGCGTCGCTCTTCGCGGTGAGCATGATGATGGGCGTTCCGCTGGTCTCGCGAATGCGCGTGCAGACCTCGATGCCGTCGATGCCGGGCAGCATGACGTCGAGCAGCACGAGGTCGGGCTTGACGGTCTGGAACGACTCGATCGCGGCGGCGCCGTCGTACGAGAAGTGCGGCTCGAAGCCTTCGCCCCGCAAGACGATGCCGATCATCTCGGCGATCGCCGAATCGTCATCCACGACGAGGATGCGCGACGTCATGACCCGCCTCCTCTTCCTTGGGGCTACAGCCGAGAATCCGACCTTTGTTCGCACCAGCCTAGACGAGTGTGACACCATACGTTCCGAGCAGACCGAGTACGAGGCGAGGGGTACGACCGTGAGCGATTCCACTTCTTGGGCGTCGCCCGGCTGGCAGCCCGAGAAGCCCCGCGACGGGCGACCCGCCGGCGACCAGGCGGCCGGCGAGACCGCGGGCGCATCCGGTGCCGCTGACGGCGCGGCGACGTCTCCCGGCGGCTACGCGCCCGCGGGCGGTCCACCGGTTCCGCAGCCGGCGGCCGGCTGGGCTCCGCCGCCGAAGCCGGGGCTCATCCCGTTGCGTCCGCTCGACTTCGGCACGCTGCTCGGTGCGACCTTCCAGGTTCTGCGCCGCAACCCGCGGCCCACGTTCGGCGCCGCTCTGCTGCTCAACGCGCTCGTCGTCATCGTGGCCTTCGGCCTCACCTTCGGCGTGAGCTTCTGGGCGCTCGACCGCTCGATTCGCGCTTCTGCCGACGACGCAGCGGCCATCGAGGCGGGCGCGGTCGGCCTCATCATCGTCACGGCACTCATCGCGGTCGGGCTCTCGCTCGTGGCGCAAGCCGTGCTACTCGGCGTGATCGTGCTGGAGGTCTCGCGCGCGACGCTCGGCGAGAAGCTCACGCTGCGCCAGCTGCTCGAGCTCGGCAAGGGCCGCTGGTGGGCGCTCATCGGCTGGACAGCCTTGCTCTCGGTCGCCCTCATCATCGGGCTGACCCTCTTCGTCATCGTCATCGCGCTGCTCATCGCCGCCGGCGGGCCCGCGGGCATCGCGATCGGCATTCTGCTCGCCGTCTTCGGGGGCCTCGCGTTCACGGCGCTCAGCATGTGGCTCTGGATCAAGCTCGCCCTCGTGCCGACGGCGATCATGCTCGAGCGCCTGCCGCTGCGTGACGCCATCCGCCGCGGCTGGACTCTCGTGACCGGGCACTTCTGGCGCACCTTCGGCACCCTGCTGCTCATCACCGTCATGGTGCAGGTCGCCTCAAGCGTCGTCTCGGCGCCGTTCAGCTTCGCGGCGAGCTTCGGCACGGTTCTCGTCAACCCCGCGGGCGACGACCTCACGAACATCTGGCTGCTGCTCGGTGCCAACGTGCTGACGATCGCGGTGACCGTCGTGGTCGGCGCGATCGGCTCGGTGCTGCTCTCGGCGGCCACGGCGCTCATCTACATCGATCTGCGCATGCGCAAAGAGGGTCTCGACCTCGAGCTGCAGCGCGTGGTCGAACTGCGGGCGAGCGGCGCGAGCGCGCCCGACCCGTACCAGCCCGCGGCGCGCTGATCGTGACGGTTCCGGTCGAGCCCGATGCTCCGGATGCCCGCGAGCTGCTGCTCGACGAGCTCAGCGACCCGGCCTACGCGGAGAGCCAGCCGACGTGGTTCGACCTGCTCTCGCAGGCCGTGCTCGACTGGCTCGGCAGCCTGACCTTCGGCGAAGGCGGCGCGTTCTCGCCGCTCGTGCTCGTGATTCTGCTCGTGCTCGGCGTCATCGCCGTGCTCACCGCGATTCTCATCTACGGCCTGCCGCGCTGGCGGCAGCGCAGCCGCCTCGACGACGAGTTGTTCGGCGAGCGCGACCGCCGCACGGCACGGCAGCTGCGGCGCGACGCCGAGAAGGCTGCGAGCGCGGGCGACTGGGCCACGGCGATCGCCGAGCGCTACCGGGCCATCGCGCGCGCGCTCGATGAGCGCACGATCGTCACGACCCTGCCGGGCACGACGGGCCACGGCTTCGCGAACGCCGCCGGTCGCCAGTTCGGCGAGCACGCTGAGGCACTGCAGCGCGCGGCCGACCGCTTCGACGAGGTGCGCTACCTGGGCCAGCGGGGCGACGCCGAGGGCTACGCCTTCGTGCGCGAGCTCGATGACACCCTCGACCGGGCGCCGTCTCCCCTGCCGAATGTCGCAGAACTGAGCGGTTCGAGCGCGGTGTCGTCGTGACCGACACCGGCCTGTCTGACACCGCGGCGCTCGACCGCGCCGCGCGGGCCGACTACGACACGAGCGTGCTCGCGGGCTCGAGCACCGAGATCATCACCCCGACCGTGCGGCGCTCGCTGCGCCGCAGCCTCTACTGGGCCGTCGCGATCGGCGCACTGCTGGCCTTCGGCCTCGTCATGGTGGCGCTCAACGGCGCCGGCCGAGTCGCCGAGCGCTGGGGTGCGGGCGAGACGGCGCCGTCGGGCTCGCGCGCGCTCGTCGAGGTGCTGCGCGATCAGGGTGTCGACGTCGTCGTGACGAGCACGCTCGACGCGTCGCGCGCCGAGCTCGAAGGCGCGGCGCTCAACGGCACCGAGCGGGTCGACGGCGGGCCCGGGGCGACTCTGTTCGTGGGCGACGCCCGCGGCATCCTCGGTCAAGAGCAGTGGGGCGAGGTGCTGGGGCTCGCCGACCACACCGTCATCGCCGAGCCGACGGCGCTCGCGCTCGACGGCCTGAGCATCGACGCGCTCGTGGCGGGGGCACTCGACAGCGGCGACCCCGATGCCGGCAGCCCCGAGGGCGATGACGCCGGCCGCGTGACGCTCGACGCCGGGTGCCGGGTGCCCGCGGCGCAGCGGGCCGAGAGCATCAGCGTCGCCGGTGTCGGCTACAGCACCCTCGAGGGCACGATCTGCTTCGACGCCGGGCAGGCGGGCGCCGCGCTCGTGAGCCTCGAGGTCGACGGCCGCCAGGTGACGGTGCTCGGAGCGGGCACCGCCCTGCAGAACGACGACATCACCCGCGCGGGCAACGCGGCCCTCGTGCTGGGGCTGCTCGGCGAGCACGAGACGCTCGTCTGGTACCAGCCCTCGCCCGCCGACCTCAGCACGCCCACGTTCGCCGAGCTCACCCCCGGCTGGGTCAACCCCGTGGCCTGGCTCGCGCTGCTCGTCGGCCTCGCCGCCGCCGTCTGGCGCGGGCGCCGTCTCGGCCCCGTCGTCATCGAGAACCTGCCCGTCGTCGTCAAGACGACCGAGACGATGGAGGGCCGGGCTCGGCTCTACGCACGCGAGGGCTCGCGCCTGCGCGCGCTCGACGCGCTGCGCGTCGGCACGCTGCGCCGCCTCGCCGAGGGGCTCGCGCTCGGCCGCGCGGCCGGCGTCGACGACATCATCATCGCCGTGGCGGGCATCACGGGGCGCGACCAGCAGTCGCTGCGCGCGCTGCTCGTCGGCACCGAGCCGGGCTCCGACCGCGACCTCGTGCAGCTGAGCGACCGGCTGCTCGAGCTCGAGCGGCAGGTGGCGAAGCGCGTCGCCCTCGACGACCAGACAGAGAGAATGGGTTCATGACTGACACTGACCTCCGCGACGCCTTCGGGCGCGTGCGCACCGAAGTCGGCAAGGCCGTCGTCGGCCAGGACGGCGCCGTGAGCGGCCTCATCGTGGCCCTGCTCACGGGCGGGCACGTGCTGCTCGAGGGCGTGCCCGGCGTCGCGAAGACGCTGCTCGTGCGCTCGCTCAGCGCAGCGCTCGATCTGCAGACGACGCGCGTGCAGTTCACGCCCGACCTCATGCCGGGCGATGTCACGGGCTCGGTCGTCTACGACGCGAAGGCCGGCGACTTCGAGTTTCGTCGCGGGCCGGTGTTCACGAACATCCTGCTCGCTGACGAAATCAACCGCACCCCCCCGAAGACTCAGTCGGCCCTGCTCGAGGCGATGG
>SXMG01000104.1 GCA_005778835.1 Actinomycetota bacterium | reverse complement strand
GAGCCCGAGGCGGCTCGGCGCTCGCACGCCGCGGAGTCGACTCGGTGCCGCCCGACCGGGGCGTGGACGACCGCGGAGCACGCGGCGGTCGCCGCGCCGGCGCCGGGGGCTCACCGCGCTGCGCGCGATCGTGCCCTTCGGGCCGCTTCACGGCCTGACGGCTCCGGCGGCCCGGTGATCGAGTGCCTCCCGCACGAGCGGGATGATGCGGTAGACGTCGCCGCAGCTGAGCGTCATGACGATGTCGCCCGGGCGCGCGATCTCCGCGATGCGCTCCGCGGCCTCTGTCCACTCCGGTCGATAGTCGACCTTCGACGCGTCGGCGAAACGGTCGACCACGAGTGCTCCCGTGACTCCGGGAATGGGGTCTTCGCGCGCACCGTGCACGTCGAGCACGACCGTGTGATCGGCATCGCGCTCGTAGACCGCGGCGAACTCCGCGGCCATCGCCTGGGTACGGCTGTAGAGATGCGGCTGATGAATGGCGATGACGCGACCGGAGCCCGCCACCGAGCGCGCCGTCTGCAGGGCAGCCGCGACCTCAGTGGGGTGGTGCGCGTAGTCGTCGTACAGCCGCACGCCGTCAGCGAGCCCGTGCGACTCGAAGCGGCGCTGCGTGCCCGAGAAGCCGTCGAGGGCGCCGACCGCCGCCGCAGGCTCGATGCCGAGGCCGACGAGCATCGCGACGACTCCGGCGGCGTTGAGCGCGTTGTGACGCCCAGGAACCCCGAGCGCCCCGTCGTAGCGGACATCGCCCACCTGAACCGTGTAGGCGACGGGCCCTTCGTCGGAGACGGCGACGAGTCGCACATCGGCGCCAGAGGCCTCGCCGAAGGTCAGCACGCGCACCGCGCCGTCGAGACGCTCGCGCACGCGCACGGTGCCGGCATCATCTGCCGAAAGGACGACGAACTCGCGCACGCCGGCCGCGAAGTCGACGAAGGCGTCGGCGAGAGCATCCGCACTGCCGTAGTGATCGAGATGATCGGTGTCGATGTTCGTGACGATGCCGATCGCGGTGTCGTACATGAGGAACGAGCCGTCCGACTCGTCGGCCTCGACCACGAAGAGCTCGCCCTCACCCCAGGCGGCGCTCGTGCCCGCCGCCTGGATCACCGCCCCGTTCACGAAGCTCGGGTCGCGATCGAGCGCGCGCAAGGCCGTCACGAGCATCGCGGTCGTCGTCGACTTGCCGTGCGCACCGGCCACGGCGATCAACCGCTCGTCGCGCACGAGCCAGGCGAGCGCGTTCGCCCGGTGCAGCACGGGCAGGCCGCGGCGCAGCGCCTCCTGATACTCGGGGTTGTCGAGCCAGAGCGCGCCCGTCACGACGAGGGTGTCGGCGTCGCCGACGTGCCGCGCGTCGTGGCCGATCTGCACATCGATTCCGAGGTCGCGCAGGGCCGTCACGGCAGCGGACTCCGACCGATCGGAACCCGACACGACCATGCCGCGCGCGTGCATCATGCGGGCGATGCCACTCATGCCCGAGCCGCCGATGCCGACGAAGTGAACCCGCCCGAGTGAGGCAGGAAGAACGAGTGCAGGGTCAGGCTTGATCATCGCCGTTCACCCTACGCGCTTCGACGATGCCTGGTGCTCGCGCACGAGCGCGAGCAGCTCGGCGGCGCCATCGTGCCGGTCGAGCGCGTGCGCAGCGGCCGCCATGCGGGCGATCGCGGCGCGGTCCATGAGCAGCGGCACGAGCCCGTCTGCCACCCACTGGGTGGTGACCGCCGCGTCGTCGACGAGCCTCGCGGCTCCCGCGGTCACCATGCCGCGCGCGTTGAGCCGCTGCTCGCCGTTGCCCGCGGCATAGGGCACGAGCACGGCGGGCAGGGCCAGCACGGTGAGCTCACTCACCGTCGCCGAACCCGCCCGGCACAGCACGAGGTCGGCGGCGGCGAAGGCCAGGTCCATGCGGTCGCAGTACGGAAGGCTCACGAACCCCGGCAGTTCGGGATCCGCGCCGCCTCTGCCGGTTCCGGTCAAGTGCACGACCTGCCACCCGGCACCGAGGATGCGCGCGGCCGAGCCGCTGATCGTCTCGTTGAGGCGACGAGCACCCGTTGATCCCCCGGTCACGAGCAGCACCGGGCGCGCCGGGTCAAGACCGAAGTGCCGCAGCGCCCCGGGGCGCGTCGCGACGCGATCGAGGGCAACGATCTCGCTTCGCAGCGGCATGCCGACGACGCGCGCGCCGCGCACCGGAGTGCCGGCGAAAGTCGTGCCGACCGCGGCACCGAGCCGGGCCGCGAGCCGGTTGGCGATGCCCGGGCGCGCGTTGGCCTCGTGCGCGATCATCGGCACGCGCTCGAGGCGGGCCGCCAGGTAGGCCGGAGCCGAGGCGTATCCGCCGAAGCCCACGACGACGTCGACGCCGCGGTCGCGGATGAGCGCCCGGGCACGACGCACCGCGCCGCGAAAGCGACGCGGAAACCGCAGCGCATCCCGGTTCAGCCGCCTCGGAAAAGGCACCCGCTCGATCGTCTGCAACTCGAACCCTCGCTCGGGCACCAGTCGTGACTCGAGCCCTTCTTCGGTGCCCAGCACGATGATCGACACCTCGGGTTCCACCACTCTCCAGTGCTCGGCCAGGGCGAGCAGCGGGTTCACGTGGCCAGCCGTGCCCCCGCCTGCGAGCAGGGCGGTCGTCACGATGCTCCGGCGGTGCGCGGGGTGCTGGGCCGGCTTCGCGCGAGCGAGAGCACCATGCCGATGCCGACGAGCGACGACACGAGCGCGGTGCCGCCCGCTGAGATGAAGGGCAGCGGCACCCCGAGAACCGGCAGCAGACCGAGCACCACGGCGATGTTCACGAAGGCCTGGCCGATGATCCACGCGAGCACCGCACCGGTCGCGATGCGCCGGAAGGGGTCGGTGTGGCCGCGCACGAGGCGGATGAGCCCGACGGCGAGCACGGCGTAGAGGGCGAGCACGACGAGCGCCCCCACCAGGCCGAGCTCTTCACCGATGATGGCGAAGATGAAGTCGCTCTCGGCGTGCGGCAGCCAGCGCCACTTCGCCGCCGAGTTGCCGAGTCCCTGGCCGAAGATGCCACCCGAGCCCATCGCCCACAACGCGTGGATCGACTGCCAGCAGGTGAGCTCGTAGTCTTCGGGCGTGCAGCCGTTGAGCCACACGTCAATGCGATTCGAGCGCGACGAGCTCGAGAACGCGAACGCCACGGCGCCCGCGGCGAGCACGATCACCATGACCGCGAGCTTGCCGAGCGGTGCGCCCGCGAAGAACAGGGCGGCCAGCACGATGACCACCATGATGGATGCTGTGCCGAGGTCTTGACCCGCTAGCACCATCGCGATCGCGAGCCCCGACACGGGGATCGCGGGCACGAGCACGCTGCGCCAGTCGCTGAAGCCGTCTGCCCGATCGGCCAGCACTGTCGCGAGCCAGATCACGAGGGCGAACTTCAGGAACTCGCTCGGTTGAGCGGTGAGCCCGCCGATCGAGATCCAGTTCTGGTTGCCGCCGTAGTCGTAGCCGAGACCGGTGAACACGAGCAGCTGCAGGCCGAGCGCGACCATGACGGCGATGCGCGCCCAGCGCCGCCAGAACACGGCCGGCAGGCGCGCGAGCATGAGCATGAGCGGAATGCCGATGAGCGCGAACAGGCCCTGTCGGGCGAAGACGGCGAAGAAGTCGCCCTCGTTGTTCTGACTCGACGTGACTGCCGATGACGACAGCACCATGACGAGGCCGAAGAGCACGAGGAAGATCGTCGTGCCTTGCACCAGCATGACGTCGGAGCGGTCGGCGCCGAAGAGGCGTCGCACGGCTACGACGACGGCGCGCGGGCGGTGCTCAGGGGTGGGCTCAGGCGCCCCGTGGCGCGGGGGTCGGACCGTGGTCATCCGACTCTCCCTTCACGTGCTGCCTGACCGCTGCGGCGAATCGGTTGCCGCGATCGGCATAGTCGGCGAACTGGTCCATCGATGCCGCAGCCGGTGCGAGCAGCACGGTGTCGCCCGCGAGCGCGACTCCGGCTGCCAGCCGCACGGCGGCAGGCATCACTCCCTCAGTCTGTTCCTGCTCGACCTCGAAGAGCGGCAGCTCGGGGGCGTGTCGCTCGAATGCCGCTCGCACGGGCGAGCGGTCAGAACCGATGATGATGACCGCTCGAAGCCGGTCGCGGTGGGTCAGCACGAGCGGCGCCACATCGACGCCCTTGAGCAGGCCGCCGACGATCCACACCACCGATCGATACGCGCTCAGTGCCGAGGCGGCAGCATGCGGGTTGGTCGCTTTCGAGTCGTCGACCCAGGCGATCTCGTCCTCTGTCAGCACCAGCTGCGTGCGATGGGCGTCGACCGTGAACCGGCGCAGCGCGTCGCGCACGGCGCGCGGCTCGGCACCCGCTGCGCGGGCGAGCGCCGCCGCGGCGAGCACGTTGGCCAGACCGTGCGGCGTCGCGAGGCCCGCCGTCATGACGTCGTCGAGCGACGCGAGCTCGAGAGCGCTGCGCTGCCGATCGTCGAGGAACGCCCGGTCGACGATGTACTCGTCGACCACTCCGACGTTGCTCGGCGAGGGCACCGCGGCGCCGAAGCCGATGGCACGGCATCCCTCGGCGACCTCGGCCTCTTCGACCATGCGCATCGTCGCCTCGTCGCCGAGGTTGTAGACGCAGGCGACGCGCGTGTTGGCGTAGACCTTGGCTTTCGCGGCGGCGTATGCGGCAGCGCTGCCGTGCCAGTCGTAGTGGTCGTCGGCCAGGTTCAGGCACGCGCTCGCGAGCGGGTGCACGGCCCCGGGGCCCGAGACGGGCATCCAGTGCAGTTGGAAGCTCGAGAGCTCGACGACCAGCATGTCGAAACCGGCGGGGTCGCGGATCGCGTCGAGCACCGGTACGCCGATGTTCCCGCACGGCGCGACCCGTCGGCCGTCGTCGAGCAGCATCGTCGCCGTCAGCTGGGTGGTAGTCGTCTTGCCGTTCGTGCCCGTGATGAGGATCCACTCGGCCGCGGGGGCCACTTTGTCGCGCAGCCGCCACGCGAGCTCGATGTCGCCCCACACCGGGGTGCCTCGATCACGCGCCCAGGCGATGAGGGGGTGATCGGGGCGGTAGCCCGGCGAGACCACCACGAGCTGCGGGTCGAGCGCATCGAGCTCTGCCGGTGCCGCGAGATCGTCGTCGAGCGTGAGCAGGTCGACACCGATGACGGGCAGGATGCCCGCTCGCTCGTCGTCGGGGTCGCGAGCCGCGACGAGCACGCGCGCACCGAGTTCGGCGAGCGTGTCGGCGACCGCGAAGCCCGTCACTCCGAGGCCGAGCACGAGCACACGCAGGCCCGACCAGTCGTCGTGCCAGCTGGTCAGCTCGTCGAGACGCCCCACGGCTACTGACTGACCCACTCGAGGTAGAACAGGCCCACCCCGAGCGCCACGAAGAAACCGCCGATCAGCCAGAAGCGCACGACGACCGTCACTTCGGCCCAGCCCTTCAGCTCGAAGTGATGGTGCAGCGGGCTCATCAGGAAGATGCGCTTGCCCCGCGTGATCTTGAAGTACACGCGCTGCACGATGACCGAGCCGGTCACGATGAGGAACAGGCCGCCGATGAGCACGAGCAGCAGCTCGGTGCGGGTGAGGATCGCCAACGCGGCGAGGGCGCCGCCGATCGCGAGCGAG
>SXMG01000103.1 GCA_005778835.1 Actinomycetota bacterium | reverse complement strand
GCTCAACAACATGCGCGGGCGGGTCACGGTGCAGGCGGACGGCCAGATGAAGACCAGCCGCGACGTCATCATCGCGGCCCTCCTCGGCGCAGAAGAATTCGGGTTCGCGACCGCACCGATGGTGGTGTCGGGATGCATTCTCATGCGCGTCTGCCACCTCGACACCTGCACGGTCGGTGTCGCGACGCAGAACCCCGAGCTGCGCAAGCGGTTCACGGGCACGCCCGAGTTCGTCATCACCTTCATGGAGTTCCTGGCGCAGGAGGTGCGCGAGTACCTCGCGGCGCTCGGCTTCCGCTCGCTCGAGGAGGCGATCGGTCGTGCCGACCTGCTCGACGTCGACCGCGCCGTGCGCCATTGGAAGGCCGACGGGCTCGACCTCTCGCCGATCCTGCACGGACCGCAGTTCGATGATGCTGCTCCGCGCACGAAGCGGGAAGAACAGGATCACGAGCTCGACGAGCACTTCGACAACGAGCTGATCAAGCTCAGCACCGATGCTCTCGAGCACAGTGCACCGGTGCGGATCGATCTTCCCGTGCGCAACACCGAGCGGGCCGTCGGCACCATGCTCGGCAACCTCGTCACGCTCAAGCACGGCGAGAACGGTCTCGCGCCCGACACGATCGATGTCACTCTGACCGGCTCTGCCGGGCAGAGTCTCGGTGCCTTCATGCCCCGGGGAATCACCCTGCGGCTCTACGGCGACAGCAACGACTATGTCGGCAAGGGGTTGTCGGGCGGCCGTGTCATCGTGCGCCCGAGCCGTGATTCGGTGTTCCACGCCGAGCGCAACGTCATCGCCGGCAATGTCATCGGCTACGGCGCCACGAGCGGCGAGATGTTCATCCGCGGCATCGTCGGCGAACGGTTCCTCGTGCGCAACTCGGGCGCCACCGCTGTCGTCGAGGGTGTCGGAGATCACGCCCTCGAGTACATGACGGGCGGAGTGGCGATGATTCTCGGCTCGACCGGGCGCAACCTCGGCGCTGGCATGTCGGGCGGCGTGGCCTACGTGCACGACCTTCGACCTCAGCGGGTCAACGCCGATGCGCTCGATACGGGCGAGCTGACGCTCATGACGCTCGACGACGATGATCGTGCCATCGTGAGCGACCTGCTCCGCCGTCACCACGAAGAGACCGAGTCGGCACTGGCCGCGCGTCTCATCGCGGATGGCGACGCAGCGCTCGACCGGTTCGTGAAGGTCATGCCCCGCGACTACGCCGCCGTTCTGGCGACCCGGCAGACGGCACTCGACGAAGGTCTTGACCCCGACGGCGACGTCGTGTGGGGCCGCATCCTGGAGGTGACCGGTGGCTGACCCCCGTGGCTTCATCAACGTGCCCGAGCGAGAACTGCCGCCGCGCCGCCCCGTGCCCCTGCGGCTCATGGACTGGAAAGAGGTCTACGAGCAGGGCGACCCTGGCGTGCTGCGTCGCCAAGCAGGGCGCTGCATGGACTGCGGCATTCCGTTCTGCCATCAGGGCTGCCCGCTCGGCAACCTGATTCCCGAGTGGAACGACCTGACCTGGCGAGGCGAGGGCCGGCAGGCCATCGAGCGGCTGCACGCGACGAACAACTTTCCCGAGTTCACGGGCAAACTCTGCCCCGCGCCGTGCGAGTCGTCGTGCGTGCTCGCGATCAACCAGCCCGCCGTGACGATCAAGCAGGTCGAGGCCTCGATCATCGAGCAGGCGTGGAACAACGGCTGGGTGCAGCCCATGCCGCCCGAGCGCCTCACGGGCAAGACGGTCGCCGTCGTCGGATCGGGTCCGGCCGGGCTCGCGGCCGCCCAGCAGCTCACTCGAGTCGGGCACACGGTCGCCGTCTTCGAGAAGGACGACCGCATCGGCGGGCTGCTGCGGTACGGCATCCCCGCTTTCAAGATGGAGACGCGGCATCTGGATGCCCGCCTCACGCAGATGCAGGCCGAGGGAACTCGCTTCCGGGCGGGCGTCGAGATCGGCGTCGACATCACGTGGGACGAGCTGCGCGCCCGCTACGACGCCGTCGTGATCGCGACCGGTGCCCCGGTGCCGCGCGACCTGCCGATTCCGGGCCGCGACGCCCTGGGCATCCACTTCGCCATGGACTACTTGGTGCAGTCGAACCGCGTGCAGGCGGGCGACGTCGTGGCCGACCAGATCACCGCCGAAGGCAAGCACGTCGTCGTGCTCGGTGGAGGCGACACGGGTGCCGACTGCATCGGCACGGCGCATCGGCACGGTGCGCTCTCGGTCACCAACCTCGCGATCGGCAAGCAGCCCCCGCACGAGCGCCCTGAGACGCAGCCGTGGCCGGTGCAGCCGACGCTCTTCGAGGTGCAGAGCGCCCACGAAGAGGGCGGCGAGCGCGTCTATCTCGCGTCGACCGTCGAGTTCTTGAGCAACGCGGCCGGCGAAGTGCGCGCGATCCGCGTCGCCGAGACCGAGTACGTCGACGGCCGGCGTATTCCGAAGGCGGGAACCGAGCGCGAGATTCCGGCCGACCTCGTGCTGCTCGCACTCGGATTCACGGGGGCCCAGCACGGGGGACTCGATGATCAGCTGGGCCTGCCGTTCTCCGGCTCCGGCGCCGTCGACCGTGAGGCCGACTACTCGACCAACGAGGCGGGCGTCTTCGTCGCGGGCGATGCCGGGCGAGGCGCCTCGCTCATCGTCTGGGCGATCGCGGAGGGCCGCGCGGCGGCCGCCTCGGTCGACACCTACCTGCAGGGTGCGAGTGATCTGCCCGCCCCTGTGCGTGCCACCGATCGACCGCTCACCGTATAGTCGGCACGTCGCGCCCCGTCTCCACGTGGCACGCGGCAGCCGCCCCATCACGTTCCACCCCTACCACCACCACCACGTGAGGAAGTCATGAGACGCGCAAAGATCGTCGCCACCCTTGGGCCGGCGACATCCAGTTACGACAACATCCGAGCCATCATCGAAGCGGGCGTGAACGTCGCCCGCATGAACCTCAGCCACGGCACCTACGACGTGCACGAAGAGATCTACCGCACCGTGCGGCAGGCGGCGAGCGATGCCAATCAGCCCGTCGCGATCCTCGTCGACCTCCAGGGCCCGAAGATCCGGCTCGGCAAGTTCGAGAACGGTCCGCACGAGCTCGACGAAGGCGACATCTTCACGATCACGACCGACGACATCCTCGGAACCCGAGAGACCTGCAGCACGACCTACAAGGGCCTTCCGACCGACGTCAAGCCCGGCGACTTCCTGCTCATCGACGACGGCAAGGTGCGCGTGAGGGTCATCGACACCGATGGCGTGCGCGTGCGCACCGAGGTCGTCGTCGCCGGCGCGGTCTCGAACAACAAAGGCATCAACCTGCCGGGTGTCGCGGTGAACGTGCCTGCTCTCTCCGAGAAGGACGAGGACGATCTGCGCTGGGGCCTCAAGCTCGGCGCTGACTACATCGCCCTCTCGTTCGTGCGCAACGCCTCTGACGTCGTGCGGGTGCACGAGATCATGCGCGAAGAAGGACGCACCCTGCCGGTGATCGCGAAGATCGAGAAGCCGCAGGCGGTGGATGCTCTCGAAGAGATCGTCGACGCCTTCGACGGCATCATGGTCGCGCGTGGAGACCTCGGTGTCGAGTTGCCGCTC
>SXMG01000102.1 GCA_005778835.1 Actinomycetota bacterium | reverse complement strand
GTGATGCTCGGCAACGAGACCACCGGCTTCGCCGGCACCCTCGACCTCGACGCCTCCCGCGCGCGCGTCACCGAGATCTCCGACCGCTTCGGCTTCCACGTCGACCCCGACGCGCTCGTCGAGGACCTCCCGGTCGGCGTGCAGCAGCGCGTGGAGATCATCAAGGCCCTGTCCCGCGACGCCGAGCTCCTCGTCTTCGACGAGCCCACCGCGGTGCTCACCCCGCAGGAGACCGACGAGCTCATGGGCATCATGCGCCAGCTGCGCGACGAGGGCACGTCGATCGTCTTCATCACTCACAAGCTGCGCGAAGTGCGCGAGGTCGCCGACCGCATCACAGTGATCCGCCTCGGCAAGGTCGTCGGCGAGGCCTCGCCCACGGCGACGAACGTCGAGATGGCCTCGCTCATGGTCGGCCGGGCTGTCGAGCTCACGGTCGAGAAGACGCCGGCGGCACCGGGTGACCCGGCTCTCGTCATCACCGACCTCACCGTCACCGATCATGTCGGGCACGTGCTCGTCGACTCGGTCAGCTTCACCCTGCACCGCGGCGAGATCCTCGCCATCGCGGGAGTGCAGGGCAACGGCCAGACCGAGCTCACCGAGGCGATCATGGGGCTGCAAGACCGCGTGCTCGGCTCCATCACCCTGGGCGACAGCGAGCTCGTCGGGCGCAGCACGCGGCAGGTGCTCGATGCCGGCGTGGGCTTCGTGCCCGAAGACCGCACCGAAGACGGTCTCGTCGGCTCGTTCACGATCGCCGAGAACCTCATGCTCGACCGCTCGACGGGCGAGCCGTTCGTCAAGCGCGGCACGCTGCAGCTCGCCGAGCTCGCCCAGTTCGCGGCCGACCGCATCGTCGAGTTCGATGTGCGCACCCAGGGCATCACCTCGACGGCGAGCAGCCTCTCGGGCGGCAACCAGCAGAAGGTCGTGCTCGCGCGCGAGTTGAGCCGCGACCTCAATCTGCTCGTGGCGGCCCAGCCCACGCGCGGCCTCGACGTCGGCTCGATCGAGTTCGTGCACAAGCGCATCGTCGCGACGCGCGACGCGGGCATTCCCGTCATCGTCGTCTCGACCGAGCTCGACGAGGTCGCCGCGCTCGCCGACCACATCGCGGTCATGTACCGGGGTCGCATCATCGGCATCGTGCCGGGTGACACCCCTCGTGATGTTCTCGGATTGATGATGGCCGGAGAAGCTCCGGCGGAGGTGGCCGCATGAGCGACGACACGACGAAACCCTCGGGCGCCGAGGCGCACGAGCAGACGAGCGCCGAGGCGGTGCACGAGCAGGTGGTCGCCCACGAGACCGGGCGAGACGCATCCGAGCCCCCGGTGCCCCGTGGCAACCAGATTCTCAAAGAGATCTTCGGCGGCAGCGCCGCGATCTCGGTGCTCGCCGTGGTACTCGCCCTCATCGTGGGCGGCATTCTCATCGTCATGACCGACGAGGCCGTCGCCGAGGCCAGCGGGTACTTCTTCTCGCGTCCGCTCGACACCCTCACGGCGGCGTGGGATGCCGTGGCCGGCGCCTACAGCGCTCTGTTCCGCGGGTCGGTCTTCAACTACCTCCGGGCCGACGATCTCGTCGCGGCATTCCGGCCGATCACCGAGACGCTCGCCAACGCGACGCCGCTCATCGCGGCTGGTCTGGGTGTCGCCCTGGCCTTCCGCGTGGGTCTGTTCAACATCGGTGGTCGCGGTCAGATGCTCATCGCCGCGGCTGCCGCGGGCTACGTGGGCGCCTACATCCCCATGCCGCCCGTGATCCACCTCATCGTCGCGCTCGTCATCGGCATCATCGGCGGCGCGCTCTGGGGCGGACTCGTCGGCCTGCTGAAGGCCCGCACGGGCGCGCACGAGGTGATCGTGACGATCATGCACAACTACATCGCCTTCTACCTCGTGTCGTTCCTGCTGCGCACGCCCGGTGCGCTGCAGGCTCCCGGCCAGAACAACCCCAAGAGCGGGCCCATGCTCGAGACCGCACAGTTTCCGTCGCTGCTCGGTGAGCAGTACAACCTCAACATCGGCTTCATCCTCGTGATCCTCGCGACGATCTACACCTGGTACCTGCTCAACCGTTCGGCCCTGGGCTTCCGGTTCCGCGCCGTCGGCGAGAACCCGCATGCCGCGCAGGTGGCCGGCATCAATGTGAAGACCGTCTACGTACAGGTCATGCTCATCGCGGGCGGGCTGGTGGGTCTCGCCGGCGTCTACCAGGTGCTAGGAAACTTCACCGGAGGCTTCGCCGCTGGGCTCGATGCCGGCATCGGCTTCACCGCGATCACGGTGGCGCTACTGGGGCGCTCGAAGGCCTGGGGCGTCTTCTTCGCCGGCATCCTGTTCGGCGCGCTGCAGGCGGGCAGCTACACGATGCAGGCTGCCGAAGGCATTCCCGTCGACATCGTGCTTGTCGTGCAGTCGTTCATCGTGCTCTTCATCGCTGCCCCGCCGCTCGTGCGATCGATCTTCCGATTGCCCACCCCTGATCCACTGTTCCGGTGGCGAACACCCAAGCTCGACCGCGTCTCGGAGGTGTCGAAGTGAGCGTCGTAACGACCACCCGCGATGCGGGTTCGGGCCTCGCCCCGTCGACCATCGCGGTGCGCAGCTGGAAGGCCCCGATCGCCTTCGCGATCTTCACGGTTCTCGGCGCCGTGCTCTTCATCGCCCTCGCTCGAGGCGGCGACACGACCTATCGGCTCAGCAACGACGGCGACGCGATCGTGCTGCCGCCGATCGTGCTGCCAGCCGACGCCACAGGCATCGCGACCGTGGTGCTCATGGCGGCGATCGCCGTCTACGCCTTCCTGCTCGTGCGCTCAGTGCGCAAGGTGCCGCTGTGGCTCACGACGATCTTCGCGATCCTCTTCCTGCTCGGGTTCTTGACCTGGGCGGCGGCGGGCTCGACCGTGCCGCTCGTCGGTCTGCTGGCCGGTGCGCTCACCGTGAGCACCCCGCTCATCTTCGGCTCGCTCGGCGGCGTTATCTCTGAACGCGTCGGTGTCGTCAACATCGCGATCGAGGGTCAGCTGCTCGCAGGGGCGTTCGTCGCGGCCATGGTCGCGACGCTCACGGGCTCGGCCATCGTGGGCCTGCTCGCGGCGATGGTCGCGGGCGCGCTGGTCTCAGTGATCCTCGCCTCGTTCGCCATCAAGTACCTCGTCGATCAGGTCATCGTCGGCGTCGTGCTCAACGTGCTGGTCATCGGTCTGACGAGCTTCTTCTACTCGACCGTGATGGTCGCCGACCCCGACCTGTTCAACAAGCCGGCCCGGTTCGAGCGCCTGACGATTCCGCTGCTCAGCGACATCCCCATCCTCGGGCCGATCCTGTTCAACCAGACGATCATCGTCTACATCATGTTCGCGCTCGTGCCGACGGTGTGGTTCGCACTCTTCAAGACCCGCTGGGGCCTGCGTTTGCGCTCGGTCGGCGAGCACCCCAAGGCGGCAGACACGGTCGGCATCAACGTGCGGGCCACGCGCTTCTGGAACGTGCTGCTCGCGGGCGCGATCGTCGGCGGCGGCGGCGCGTTCTTCACGCTCGCCGCGATCGGGTCGTTCACGAAGGAGATGACGAATGGCGCGGGCTTCATCGCCCTGGCCGCCGTGATCTTCGGTCAGTGGAACCCGATCAAGGCGACCCTGGCCGCGCTGCTGTTCGGCTTCGCGACGAACCTGCAGTCGACGCTGTCGATCGTGGGTTCGCCCGTGCCGAGCGAGTTCATGCTCATGCTGCCGTACCTCGTGACGATCTTCGCGGTGGCCGGTCTCGTCGGCATCTCGCGACCGCCGGCGGCCTCGGGCAAGCCCTACATCAAGTCGTGAGCGGCGCGCCGATGACCGATATTGACTGGGATGCTCTGCGCGCCGTCGCCCTCGAAGCGATGTCGCACGCCTACGTGCCGTACTCGAAGTTTCCGGTCGGGGTCGCGGCGATCGTCGATGACGGTCGCGTGATCTCGGGCTGCAACGTCGAGAACGCCTCGTACGGCCTCACGCTGTGCGCAGAGTGCGCGCTCGTGTCGAGCCTTCACATGACGGGCGGCGGCAAGCTCGTCGCCTTCACGTGCGTCGACGGCGATGGCGGTGCGCTCATGCCCTGCGGACGCTGCCGTCAGCTGCTCTTCGAGCACTCGGCCGAGGGCATGCTGCTCGAGACGGTGTCGGGCATCAAGACGATCGACGAGGTGCTGCCCGACGCGTTCGGCCCTCGCACTCTCGCGACGTACCACAGTTCGCACCACTAACAGGAGTCCCACCATGGCCATCGAGCCGTTCGACGTCGTCGACCTCATCCGCACCAAGCGCGACATGGGGGTGCTGACCACCGCCCAGATCGACTGGATGGTCGACGCCTACACGCGCGGCTACATCGCCGACGAGCAGATGTCGGCCATGACGATGGCGATCTTCCTCAACGGCATGGAGCGCGACGAGATCCGCGACCTGACCCTCGCGATGGTCGCCTCGGGCACCCGCCTCGACTTCTCCGGGCTGTCGAAGAAGACGACCGACAAGCACTCGACCGGCGGCGTCGGCGACAAGATCACGCTGCCGCTCGCCCCGCTCGTCGCCTCGTTCGGGGTCGCGGTGCCGCAGCTCAGCGGCCGCGGGCTCGGCCACACGGGGGGCACGCTCGACAAGCTCGAGAGCATCCCGGGCTGGCGCGCCTCGATCACAGTCGACGAGATGATGCAGCAGCTCGACGCGGTCGGCGCCGTCGTGTGTGCCGCAGGCTCGGGCCTCGCTCCGGCCGACGGCAAGCTCTACTCGCTGCGTGACATCACGGGCACGGTCGAGTGCATTCCGCTCATCGCCTCGTCGATCATGTCGAAGAAGATCGCCGAGGGCACGGCAGCGCTCGTGCTCGACGTCAAGTTCGGCTCGGGCGCCTTCTTGAAAGACATCGAGCAGTCGCGCGAGCTCGCCAAGGTCATGGTGCGTCTCGGTGAGGATGCCGGGGTCGCCACCCGCGCGGTTCTCACGAACATGAACGTGCCGCTCGGCCTCGCGATCGGCAACGCGAACGAGGTGCGCGAGTCGGTCGAGGTGCTCGCTGGCGGCGGACCCGCCGACGTGGTCGAGCTCACGGTCGTGCTCGCTCGGCACATGCTCGAGCTCGCGGGCGTGACCGATGTCGACGTCGAGGGCGCGCTGCAGAACGGTCAGGCCATGGACGCCTGGCGCGCCATGATCAGCGCCCAGGGCGGAGACCCGGATGCTGCCATGCCGGTCGCCCACGAGACCCACATCGTGACGGCCGATCGTGACGGCGTGCTCGTCGAGCAGCACGCTCTGCCCTTCGGCATCGCGGCGTGGCGCCTCGGAGCGGGCCGGGCCCGCAAGGAGGACCCGGTGGATCACGGCGCGGGCATCGACCTGCACGCGAAGCCCGGCGACACGGTCACCAAGGGCCAGCCGCTCTTCACGATGCTCACGAACGACGAGGCGAGGTTCGCTCGCGCGCTCGAGGCGCTCGAGGGCGGCTACCGCATCGGCGACCCGGGCGAAGAGGTGCACACGGGCGGGCCGCTTGTGGCGGGCGTTGTCGACTGACATATCCGACGGGGCATAGCCCCGTCGGCGCTGGGGTCGCGCGATCGCGATGCGATCGCTATAGCTCCACCGCGCCGATCCTGACGAGGGCGTCGACCACCAGATCCCAGAAGCGGTCGTTGTCGATGTCGAGGGCGACCTGCGTCGTGCATCCGTCGGGGGCGGGGCCGCGCAGATCGGCGACGGTCATGCCGAGCGTGAGACCGCCGGTCAGCTCGACGTCGAGCGGAGCCTTGACCACCCGCAGCAGCGTGGGGTCGATGACGAAGGCGACCGCGCAGGGGTCGTGCACGGGCGGGTGGTCGAAGCCCTGCGCGTCGTGGTAGCTGTGCGCGAAGAACTCGAGCAGCTCGCCGACGAAGCGGGCGGGAGCCGTGCCGACCGCGGCGATGCGGGCGGCGACCTCGTCGGTCGCGAGCGCCTGGTGGGTGGCGTCGAGCCCGATCATGGTGAGCGGCCACGCCTCGTTGAACACGATGTGCGCGGCCTCGGGGTCGATGATGATGTTGAACTCGGCGACCGCGCTCCAGTTGCCGACGTGCACGCCGCCGCCCATGAGCACGACCTGCTTGACGCGCTCGACGATGCGCGGTTCTTTGCGCGCGGCGAGCGCGATGTTCGTGAGCGCCCCGGTCGGCACGAGCGTCACAGTGCCGGGCTCGTGCGACATGACGATGTCGATGATGACGTCGACCGCGTGGCGCGGGTCGAGCTCGACGGCCGGCTCGGGCAGCACGGGCCCGTCGAGGCCCGACTCGCCGTGGATGTCGGGGGCGGTCTCGACGGTGCGCACGAGCGGGCGGTGGGCTCCGCGGGCGATGGGCACAGCATCCATGCCGATGACGCGAGCGACGGCGAGCGCGTTGCGCGTGACCTTCTCGATCGTCTGATTGCCCATGACGGTCGTCACGGCCAGCAGCTCGATCTCCGGGCTGCCGTGGGCGAGCAGCATCGCGACCGCGTCATCGTGGCCGGGGTCGCAGTCGAGGATGATCTTCTCGGGCATGCCTCGAGCCTAGGATGCCCGCACGGTGCCGCGCGTCGCCCCCGGCCGCGCACTCGCGCGCGCGGCCGCCCATGCCCGTCTTCTCGGGTCACAGCACGGTAACGAACCGGTAGGTTTGGGGTATGACAACGGCGACTCCGACCCTGCTTGCGGGCACCGACCTCGACCTCGCGCAGCTGCCCAAGGTGTCGCTGCACGACCACCTCGACGGCGGCCTGCGCCCGCAGACGATCATCGAGCTCGCCGACGAGATCGGGCTGGCACTGCCCACAACCGACGCGGCCGAGCTCGCCGACTGGTTTCTCGCCCAGTGCACCGCGGGCTCGCTCGTCGAATACCTGAAGACCTTCGACATCACCACCGCTGTGATGCAGACGCGCGAGGGCCTCGAGCGCGTCGCGCGCGAGTGCGTGCTCGACCTCGCGGCCGACGGCGTGGTGTGGGGCGAGATCCGCTGGGCGCCCGAGCAGCACCTCACCGCCGGGCTGAGCCTCGATGAGACGGTCGAGGCCGTGCAAGCGGGTCTGGATGCCGGGGTCGAGCAGGCGCGCGGCGCCGGCCACAGCATCCAGGTCGGGCAATTGGTGACGGCGATGCGCCACGCCGACCGGGGGCACGAGATCGCGGAGCTCGCGCTGCGACACCGTGACGCGGGCGTCGTGGGCTTCGACATCGCGGGTGCCGAGGCCGGCTTCCTGCCGAGCCGCATGCGCGACGCCTTCGACCTGCTCGCCGCCGAGTGGATGCCCGTGACCGTGCACGCCGGCGAGGCCGACGGGCTCGAGTCGATTCGCAGCGCCCTGCTCGACGGGCGCGCGCTGCGCCTGGGGCACGGCGTGCGGTTGGCCGAAGACATCGAGCTGCGCACCGAGGGCGACACCACGTTCGCGACACTCGGACGCATGGCCGAGTGGGTCAAAGACCGCCAGATTGCGCTCGAGACGAGCCCGAGCTCGAACCTGCAGACCGGGGCGATCGCGGCGTGGGGCAGCGAGCTCGTCGACCACCCGCTCGACCTGCTGTACCAGCTCGGCTTCCGCGTGACGGTCAACACCGACAACCGCCTCATGAGCGCGACGACCCTCAGCCGCGAGCTGCAACTCGTGAGCGAGGCCTTCGCCTATGACCTCGACGACCTGCTCGCCCTGCAGCTGAACGCCGCCCAGGCCGCATTCGTGCCCGTTGACGACCGCGAAGCCCTCATGGAGACGATCATCGCCGGGTTCGAGGCCGCGGCATGAGTCTGCCCGCCCTCGCCGACCGCGCCATCGTGCTGCACGCGCGCGCGCACGATTGGCGCGCTGCCGTGCGACTCGCGGGCGATGCGCTCGTCGAGAGCGGCTGCACGACGGCCGAGTACACCGAGGCGATGATCCGCATGGTCGACGACCACGGGCCCTACATCGTGATCGCGCCCGGCCTCGCTCTCGCGCACGCCCGCCCCGGCTCTGATGTGCGCTGCGACGGCCTCTCGGTCGTCACGCTCGCTCAGCCGGTCGAGTTCGGCCACGCCCACAATGACCCCGTGCGCGTCGTCATCGGCCTCGCAGGCGTCGCGCCCGACGCGCACCTCGAGGCCGTCGCCCAGCTCGCCAACGCGTTCAACAACGCCGACGCGATTCCGGCGCTCGCCGAGGCGACGACCCGCGACGAGGTGCGCGCGATTCTGACCGGAGGCGCTCCGGCGTGAAGATCGTCACGATCTGCGGCGCCGGCATCGGCTCGAGCGGCATTCTCAAGGTGAATGCCGAGCGGGTGCTGCAGCGGCTCGGGCTCACGGCGACCGTGGTCGCCGCCGACATCGCCTCGGTCGGCCGGGTCGCCGCCGACGCGCAAGTGATTCTCACGAGCGCCGAGTTCGTCGAAGCCATTGGCCCCACGCGCGCCGACGTCGTCGTCATCGAGAACTACTTCGACACCGACGAGCTCAGCGTCAAGCTCGAGGCCGCGATCGGCTGAGCGCGGGCTTGCGGATGCTCGCCGCGGGCCGTGCACGCCGATCAGTGGTGCGGCGATGGGTCAGTGCTGCCCGGCCGGGCCGTTCGAGGGGTCGTAGCCGCTGCCCCGGCGCCTGCCCACGACCAGCGCGACGCCGATGCCGAGCGCGCTGAGCGGCGCGATGAACGGCGCGAACGAGAACAGCGCGAGCGCTACGAGCACGCCGACACCGGCCGCGAGCACGGCGCGCCGCAGAGACGACGCCGCCGCTTGCGCAAGCGGCAGGATGGCCGCCGAGGCGAGACCCGCGGCGAGCCCGGTGGTGGCGAGCAGCAGGTAGGGCACGAGCGGCCCGAGCGGGAGGAGCACCGAGTCGGGGAACGCCGCCGCCTCGACGCCGAGGGCGAGCGGCCGGATCAGCAGCACGAGGTACGCGGCGAGCAGCAGCGACACGGGCTTGGCACGCGTGCCGATGAGTGCGTGCACCGCAGTCAGCAAAGGCAGAAAGCCGAGGAAGGCGAGAACGTTGCCCAGCAGCAGCGGCACGGTGTTGCTGGCGAGCTGCTCGAGCCCCTCGACCTGCCCGCTCTCGGGCACCGCGACGAAGGTCGAGGGCAGCACCACGGCCCCGATGAGCATCATCGCCAGGGCGAGTGCGGCGGCAACGATGCCCGCCGTGCGCGACGGGGCGGCCGCGAGCCGGTCGAGCACGCCGCCGCCGGAAGAAGAGTCGGTCATGCGCGAACCTTTCGACGGAGGGCGATGAGCGTTGTGATGACGGCGATGAAGGCGAGCGGCAGGGCTCCGGTCGGTACGAGCACGAGCAGCCAGGTGAGCGCGGCCGTCGTACCGAGCATGACGCGGCCGAGAGGCGTGGCGCGCGGCAGTAGCAGTGCGGCCGCGGACCCTATGGCGAGCGACTGCACGATCACGGCACCGAGGTAGACCGGCGGCACGGGCGCCGTGAGCACGGCGAGCGACGCCGCGATGAGCATCCCGCTCGCGATGGTCAGGGGGTAGCGCACCGAGGCGGTGACGCGCAGCAGGAGCGCGAGCTGCCACACCAGGGGCACGACGCCGAAGGCGACGGCGGCGTAGCCCGGGCCGACGAGGCCGAGCCCCTCGATGAAGCCCAGCTCGCCGAGCGTCGCGCCGACCGCCCAGGCGAGCGCGACGATGACGATGGCGGCGATGCCGAGCCAGATGGTCAGACGGCGCTCGCGGGCCGTCCACGGCAGGGTCGGGCGCGGAGCGCGCGGGGTCGGCGGGCGACCCGGCAGGCCCGAGACACCGATGCCGCGACCCGCGTCGCCCGACTCGGCGATGCGCTCGGCTTCCAGCGCGTGCCGGAAGGCCAGGTCGGCCTCGACGCGCAGGCCGTGCACGCGATCGAGCGTGGCGAGCAGCATGGCGCCGCCCATGATGAACATCGGCGAGACCCCGGCGACCATGAAGGGCAGCGCGATGCCCGCGCCGCCGATGCCGGCCCAGATGTGCGCGGCCATGACGTCGACGTAGGGGCGGATGAGCACGGCGGTGGATGCTCCCGCCGCAGCCGTCGCGAGCGCGGCCCCGGTGCCGACAGGCAGGTCGATGAGTCCGATCGGCCGGTCGGGCCCGGCGGCGACGAGGGCGAGCACCGCCACGGCTGAGAGCGCCCCGGCCACGGCCATGATGCTCGCCGAGACTGCCGCGACGCGCGAGAGCGGGTCGGGCTCGCGGCGCATCCACAGTACGGCGAGACCGATGGCGGCGAGCACGACGGCGAGCGAGGTCGGCAGCGACTGCAGTGCACTGAGGCGTTGCGCTTCGGCGAGCCACTGATCGTCGAAGACGACGTTGCCGCTGAGGTCAGGGGGTGGGTCGAGGAGCGAGAAGGCGCCGAACTGTCCGAGGAGTCTGCCGGTGGCCCAGCTGACCACCGACGCGAACCACAGCAGGGCGACGGGGGCCGGCAGCAGTGGGCGCCGCGGTGCAGCGGCGGTCGGGACGGTCACGTTTCCACCCTATGGGGGTTGATCAGGCGATGAGCTCGCGCATGCCGGCCTCCAGCGCGGCGACCCGCGCCGTGGCGCTCGCGCGCCGCTCGTCGACCGAGCCTGCGTCGCTCGAGGCGTCGATGTAGACCTTGACCTTGGGCTCGGTGCCGCTCGGCCGCACGATGACGCGGCTGCCGTCGAGCATCCAGAACCGCAGGATGTCGCCGGCCGGGAACACTCCGAAGCCGCCGATGAAGTCGTCTACCTGGCTGACGCGCACGCCGCCGATCTCGCTCGGCGGGTTGTCGCGCAGCGCGGCCATGATGGCGCCGATGCGGCTCAGGTCGGTCACCCGCAGCGAGACCTGCGCGCTCGCGAAGGCGCCGAAGCGCTCGTCGAACTCGTGCTGGTGGTCGTCGAGAGTCTTTCCCGCCGCGGCGAGCTCGCCGACGAGCGCCACGAAGTCGACCGCCGCAGAGATGCCGTCTTTGTCGCGGATCGTGCCGGGGTTCACGAGATAGCCGAGCGCCTCTTCGAAGCCGTAGCCGAGGCCGCCGACGCGCGAGATCCACTTGAAGCCCGTGAGCGTGTCGCTGTAGCTGAGCCCGTAGGCGCTCGCGACGGCCGCGAGGGCGGGGGAGGAGACGAGGGATGCCGCGAGCTTCGCCTGCGTGCCCGACCGCTGCAGGCGCTCCGCAACCCGCCAGCCGAGCAGGGCTCCGACCGCGTTGCCGCTGAGGCGGCGCCAGCCGGCGGCCTCGGAGCTGTCGGGCACGGCCACCGCGAGGCGGTCGGCGTCGGGGTCGTTCGCGATGATGAGCGCGGCGCCGACGCGGCGCGCGGTCTCGAACGAGAGGTCCATCGCGCCGGGCTCTTCGGGGTTCGGGAAGGCGACGGTCGGAAACGCGCCGTCGGGCTCGATCTGCTCGGCGACGACGGTCGGCTCACCCAGGCCGGCGGCGGCGAAGACGCGCTGCGAAACCTCCCACCCGACGCCGTGCATCGCGGTGTAGACGAAGGGCACGGTCACGCGCTCCGCAGTCTCGTCGAGAGCCACGGCCGCCGCGCGCTCGACGTAGGCGTCGATGACGCTCTCGTCGGCGACCTCGTAGTCGGTCGAACGCGGCAGATCGCCGATGACCTCGGTCTCGGCGACGGCGACGATCGCGGCGTGAATCTGCTCATCGCTCGGTGCGACGATCTGCGAGCCGCCATCGCGACCGCCCAGGTAGACCTTGTAGCCGTTGTCGCGGGGCGGGTTGTGGCTCGCGGTGACCATGATGCCGGCGCTCACACCGAGGTGCCGCACGGCGAAGGCGACGAGCGGGGTCGGCAGCATGCGCGGCAGCAGCACGACGCGCACGCCGGCCCCGGCCATGAGCTCGGCAGAGTCCCGCGCGAACACGTCGCTGTTGACACGGCCGTCATACCCGATGACGACCGAAGCGTTTTCGTCGCGGTCGAGCAGCCAGCGGGCGAACCCGGTCGCGGCCTGCGAGACGAGCACGCGGTTCATGCGGTTCGAGCCCGCGCCGAGCTCACCCCGCAGACCCGCGGTGCCGAAGGCGAGGCGGGTGTCGAAGCGGTCGCGGAGGGCATCCATCGCCGCGGCGTCGCCGCCCTCGGCGGCCGGGATGAGCGCCTCGAGCTCGGCGCGCGTGACGGGGTCGGGGTCTTGCTCGAGCCAGGCCTTGGCAGAGTCGAGAGTGGTCATGGTGCCTCCTACAGCTCGGCGACGATGCGGGCGAGCAGCGCGCTGATGACGGGCTCGGCGGCCTTGCCGGCGTCGATCACCTCGGCGTGGCTCAGCGGCTCGGGCGAGATGCCGGCCGCGAGGTTGGTGATGAGCGAGAGCCCGAGCACCTCCATGCCGGCCTGGCGGGCCGCGATGGCCTCGAGGGCTGTCGACATGCCGACGATGTGGCCGCCCATGGCCTTCGCCATCTGCACCTCGGCCGGGGTCTCGTAGTGCGGGCCGCGGAACTGCACGTAGACGCCCTCGTCGAGCTCAGGCGCGACCGTGTGAGCGAGGTCGCGCAACCGCTGGGAGTACAGGTCGGTGAGGTCGATGAACGTTGCGCCCTCCAAGGGCGAGTTCGCCGTCAGGTTGAGGTGGTCGCTGATGAGCACGGGCGTGCCGGGAACCCAGTGGTCTTTTATGCCGCCCGCCCCGTTGGTGAGGATCATGACGGATGCTCCCGCCGCAGCGGCCGTGCGCACCGAGTGCACCACCCGCCGCACCCCGTGGTTCTCGTAGTAGTGGGTGCGGGCGCCGATGACGAGCGCGCGCTTGCCGCTCGGCAGCAGGATCGAGCGCAGGGTGCCGACGTGCCCCTCGAGTGCGGGCTTGCTGAACCCGGCGATGTCGGTCGCGGCGAGGGTGTGCGTGGTCTCGCCGATGAGGTCGGCGGCCTTGGCCCAGCCTGATCCGAGCGTGAGGGCGATGTCGTGGTGCTCGACGCCCGTGGCCTCCCGCAGCTGATTGGCGGCCTGAGCGGCGATGGCGAAAGGGTCGGCGTGCTCGTCGTCGAGCGGGTTCACGGCGGTGTGCGACATGCCTGCCAGCCTACTGAGCGGGCTCGGTGCGAGCATCCGCGCATCAGCGCGCAGCACGGGGCGCTGACAGAATGGAGCCCATGACCACCCACTTCACCCGCCAGCACCGCATCGCCGTACTCGGAGGAGGCCCCGGTGGCTACGAAGCGGCGCTCGCCGGAGCCCAGTTGGGGGCCGACGTCACGCTCATCGAGCGCGTGGGGGTCGGCGGGTCGGCCGTTCTGACCGACGTCGTGCCCTCGAAGACGCTCATCGCGACGGCCGAGGCGGCGGGGGCGATCCGCGACGCGGGCGAGCTCGGCGTGCAGTTCTTCGCACGCGGCGAGGCGGGCCGCGCCGTGAAGCCCGAGGTCGCGGTGAACCTCGCCCAGGTCAACAAGCGGCTGCTGCGCCTCGCGCAGGAGCAGAGCGACGACATGCGCGAGCAGCTGGTCGACGCGGGTGTGCGCATCATCGTCGGCGACGGGCGCCTCGACGGCCCGAACCGCATCGTCGTCGCCACCGGGCAGGGCAAGAAGCGCGTCGACTTCGACCAGTGCGACGCCGACACCGTCATCGTGGGCGTCGGCGCCTCGCCGCGCGAGCTGCCGAGCGCGCAGCCCGACGGCGAGCGCATTCTCACCTGGACGCAGCTCTACTCGCTGAACTCGGTTCCCGAGCACCTCATCGTGGTCGGCTCGGGCGTCACGGGCGCCGAGTTCGCCAGCGCCTATCGCGCGCTCGGTGCGCAGGTCACCCTCATTTCGAGCCGCGATCAGGTGCTGCCGGGTGAGGATGCGGATGCCGCGCACCTCATCGAGCAGGTCTTCCGGCGCAACGGCATGACGCTGCTCGCCAAGAGCCGCGCCGACTCCGTCGTCAACACGGGCGACGGCGTGCAGGTGACCCTGAGCGACGGCACCGTCATCGACGGCTCGCACTGCCTCATGGCTGTGGGCTCGATCCCCAACACTGCGGGCATCGGGCTCGAGGAGGCCGGGGTGCAGCTCACCTCCTCTGGGCACATTGCCGTCAACAAGGTGGCGCGCACCTCGATGCCGAGCGTCTACGCCGTGGGCGACTGCAGCGACTCGCTGCCGCTCGCCTCGGTCGCCTCGATGCAGGGCCGCACGGCCGTGTATCACGCGATGGGCGACGCGGTCACGCCGATCAAGCTGCGCAACGTGACCTCGAACATCTTCACGGCGCCCGAGATCGCGACCGTCGGCTTCTCGCAGAAGCAGATCGAAGACGGCGAGACGCGCGGCATCGTGCACAAGCTCATGCTCGAGACGAACGCGCGCGCGAAGATGCAGAACGTCACCGACGGGTTCATCAAGCTCTTCGCGGCCAAGACCTCGGGCACGGTCATCGGCGGCGTCGTCGTGGCGCCCCGAGCATCCGAGTTGATCCTGCCCATCGCTCTCGCGATCGAGCACCGGCTCACGGTCGACCAGCTCGCCCGCGCCTACTCGGTGTACCCCTCGCTATCGGGCGGCATCACGGATGCCGCGCGTGCGATGCACGCCCCTCGCGACTGATGCTCGAGCGGTCGCCGTCGGTGGTCGTCGAGCTCACGATCTCGGCTCGACGCGTGCTCATCGTGCTGCTTGTCGTGATCGGTCTGCTCGTCTCGGCGCACGCCGTGCGCTCGCGCCTGGTGCTCGCATGGCCCGAGCCCGACCTGCTGCAGGGCGAGGTGCTGCGCATCTTCTCGATCGGCGCCGAGTCGGGTTTCGCCACCTGGGCGACGATCATCATGATGCTCTCGATCGCCCTGGTCTCGGTGCTCATCGGTCTCGCCGAGCGCGCCGAGCAGCATCCCCGGTGGCGGCAGTGGATCGCAGTGGCCGCCGTGTTCGGCTTCGCCTCGCTCGATGAGCAGATTCAGCTGCACGAGATGTGGGTCGAGCCGTTCCGCGAGCTCTTCCGCATCACGACCGGGCCGTTCCTCCTCGCCTGGGTCATTCCCGCGCTCGCGCTGGCCGCGGTGCTCGCGCTGGCGCTGCTGCCGTTCGTGCTGCGGCTGCCGGCACGCACGCGGCTCTGGGTGGTCGCCTCGATCGGCCTGTGGCTCGCGGGCGCGATCGGCATGGAGATGGTCGACAGCGCGACCTTCGAACTGCGACAGGCGATGGAGCCGCTGACGGCGCACTGGGTGAGCGCCATCATGTACACGACCGAAGAGGCCATGGAGATGCTAGGCATCGCGATGCTGCTGCATGCCCTGCTCGTGCACGCGCGCGAGCACCAGCCCGGCACGTTCGGCGCCCGCGTGAGGGTGAGCTGACCGCGGGTCAGTCGGTGATGCTGAGCAGCACGTGACCCGACGAGACCGTCTCACCGACGGCCGCGCCGATGCCCGTGACGGTGCCGTCCTTGTGCGCCGTGAGGGGCTGCTCCATCTTCATGGCCTCGAGCACGACGACGAGGTCGCCCGCGACGACCGTGTCGCCGTCGGCCACGGCGAGCTTCACGACCGTCGCCTGCATGGGGCTCTTGACGGCGTCTCCCGAGGCGCCGGAGGCGATGGCCGAGCCGGTGCGCCGCTTGGGCGGTGCGGCGAGCGTCGTCGCGGTGCGGGATGCTCCGCTCGGCATGAGCGTCTCGGGCAGCGACACCTCGAGCCGCTTGCCGGCGACCTCGACTACCACGGTGTGGCGCGGGCCCGGCTCGGCGAGCGGCTCGGCGAGCGAGCCGCTCCACGGCTCGAGCTGGTTGTCGAACTCGGTCTCGATCCAGCGCGTGAAGACCGTGAACGGCTCGCCGTTCGCGGGGGCGAACGCCGGGTCGTCGACGATCGCGCGGTGGAAGGGCAGCACGGTCGGAAGGCCGGCGACCTCGAACTCGGCGAGCGCGCGGCGCGAGCGCTCGAGGGCGTCGTCGCGGCTCGAGCCGGTGACGATGAGCTTGGCGAGCAGCGAGTCGAAGGCGCCCGAGATGACGTCGCCCGTCGTGACGCCCGAGTCGACGCGCACGCCGGGCCCGCCGGGGAACCGCAGCGCGTGCACGGGGCCGGGCATGGGCATGAAGTTCAACCCGGGGTCTTCGCCGTTGATGCGGAACTCGAACGAGTGGCCGTGCGCGACCGGGTCGTCGTAGCCGATCTCTTCACCCTCGGCGAGGCGGAACTGCTCGCGCACGAGGTCGATGCCCGTCACCTCTTCTGAGACGG
>SXMG01000009.1 GCA_005778835.1 Actinomycetota bacterium | reverse complement strand
CGCGACCCGCTCGTCGAGTACCAGCGCGAGGGCTTCGCGCTCTTCCAGTCCATGATGAGCGCGATCCGCGAAGACGCCGTCGGCTTCCTCTTCAACCTCGAGGTCGAGGTCACGGGCAGCAAGGGCACCGCGCAGGTCACCGCCAAGGGCCTCAACCAGCCGCAGACTCCGCAGAACCTCAGCTACACGGCTCCGTCGGCTGACGGCGACGTCGAGGTGCGCAACCAGCGCGGCCAGGTGCTGCAGGCGCCGACGGATGCGGCCCGCCAGGCCGCGCCCCAGGTCTCTGCCGCGTTCGGCGGCCCGGCCGCTGCCCCGGCAGCCGCGCCTACGCGTCGTGCTCCGCAGGGCCAGCCGCAGAACGGCCAGGGCCAAGGCGGTGCCCAGGCGACTGGTGCCTTCGGGCAGAAGCAGGCTCCCAAGCCTGCTGGCCCCGCGCCCGTCAACCGTGCCCAGCGTCGCGCGCAAGAGAAGCGCAACAAGGGCCGCTAGAGCTCGTTCGGGCGGTCGCCGTCAGCGCAGGTTCGAGCGCGCGACGGCGACCGACGTGCTCACGAGCAGCGCCGAGAGCACGATGAAGATCGCGCCCGAGCCGGCGAGGGCAGCGACGGCTCCGACCGCGACCGGAATCAGCGACTGACCCACCCGATTGGCCGTGAGTCGCACGGCCAGCGCGGTTGCGCGCAGCTCGTCGGGCGCCGACCGCGAGACCCACGCCATGGTGAGCGGCTGCCCGATGCCGAGCACGAGCCCGGTGACGGCCATGAGCACGACGGCGACCCACGCCGGCAGCACGGGTGCCATGAGCAGCAGCGCTGCCGCACCGATGCCGCACGCCCCGACGAGCAGCGGCCGGCGGCCGAGCATCCGCACCAGGGGAGCGGTGCCGACGCGCACCGCGAACGAGAGCGCTGCGCGCACCGCCAGCAGGATGCTCACGAACGCCACCGACCACCCGCGCTCGGCTCCGATCGCCGGAAGGTAGACCGTGAGCACGTCGGTCGCCGTGAGCACGACCATGCTCGCCCACAGCGCCTTGCCCATGTGGGGGGCGCGCAGCACCGTGCCGAGCCCGCCGGGCTTGACCCCCTCGGCGGAGTCGAGCACGCGTGCTTCGCGATTGCCGCCCGGAAACCGCGGCAGCCGCAGTGAGGCGATCGCGGCCGCCGCGCACAACGCCCCGGCGAGCACGAAGGTCGGCGTCGTGCCGTAGGGGTCGTCGGGCGCGGCGAGCTGGGCGGCGATGAGCACCTCGGCCATGCCGCCCGCGACGATCGGGCCCAGCACTTGGCCGAGCGAGATGGTGGCTCCGAAGAGGCCGAAGCGAGCATCCGCGCCGTCGGGCGGGCCCGCGTGCGCGACGATCGCCTGCAGCCCCACGACGGCGAAAATGAGGCCGAGGCCCAGCACGGTGTGGGCGGCGATGAGCCCCACGAGGTCGCTCACGATGCCGTGGGCGGCTGCCGCGCCGCCCATGAGCGCGATGCCGCCGACGGTCGTGGCGCGCGCTCCGCGTCGGTCGACGAGGCGCCCGATCGGTATGGCGACGGCGATCGAGAGGATGCCGAACGAGAGCGCGAGCAGCCCCAGTTGCTCGACCGAGGCGTCGAGCCCCAGGGCGCGGTAGGAGGCCATCGGCCGCGTAGCGTGCTGGGCGAACTGCACGAGCATCGTGACGGCGAGGGCGAGTGTGAGGGTCGCACGGTCAGCCGGCATGGCGTTCACGACAAGTTCGACCGCGCGACCACGGCACTCGAGCTCAACAGCAGCGCGGCGAGGATGACGAATACGACACTCGTCGTGGCGACGCCGGCTGCTACACCGATGGCAAGGGGGATCGTCATCTGGCCGACCCGATTCGCCGTCAGGCGCACCGACAGTGCGGTACCGCGAAGCTCGGGTGGCGCTGCGCGCGCCACCCAGGCCATGGTCATCGGCTGGCCGAGCCCGAGGCACAGCCCCGCGATGATCATGACGACCACTGCCCACACGTCGTCGAGCGGTGCGATCAGGGCGGCCATCGCACCGGCGGCCAGCACGCCCATGACGATGAGCGGCCACCGACGACCGTAACGATCGACGACCACTTGCAGAGCCAGACGCACGGCGAACGACGCACCCGCGCGCACGGCGAGCAGCAGGCTCACGAAGCCGACGCTCCAGCCCCGTTCGATGCCGATCGCTGGCAGGTAGACCGCGAGCACATCGATCGCGCACAGCACGACCATGCTCGCCCACATGGCAGGCAGCATGGAGGGTGAGCGCATCACGCGGCCGACAGAGCCTCGCAGCTTGATCGTGCCGCGTTGAGGGCGAAGGTGGGCGGGAGCGCTCGCGGGGAGGAAGAAGGCTGTGATGCTCGCGAGCGCCACAATGGCGGCGAGCACCGCGAAGGCAGCCCGAGCGCCGTAGGGGTCGCCGTCGGGCGCGAGCCCCGCGGCCACCGACCACTCCGAGAGAGCACCGCCGACGAGTGGACCGAGCACCTGCCCCATCGAGACCGTCGCGGTGAACATCCCGAACCGCCATTCGCTGCGGTCAGGGTCGCCGAGCGAGGCCACGAGCGATTGAAGACCCACCGCCGCGAAGATGAGCCCAGCGCCGAAGACGAGCTGCAGGGCGACGATGACGACGAACGAGTCAGTGAGCGCATGCGCGAAGCACCCCCCGGCGATCAGCATCGAGCCGCCGACTACGAAGCGGCGCGAACCGGTGCGGTCGACCGCATTGCCGACGGGGATCGCGAGCACGACACCGACCACGGCGAACGACGTCGCGATGAGCCCGAGCTGCGCGATCGACGCCTCCAACCCGATCGCCTGGTACGAGGCGAGGGGGCGAGAAGCATTGATCGCGAACTGCACCGTCAGGGTCGCGGCGAGCACCAGGGCGAAATTCACCCGCTGTGTCGCTCTCGCGGCACGCGCAGCACTCCGTCCATGAGCTCGTTCAGCGTGCCCCCGAGCACCGCCATCTCGGTCGAGTGGTCGAGCTCGTGCGCTCGCACGCCTGCGGCAGGGTTCGCGTCGGCCATGTCGAAAAGGTAGTCGCTGCCGAGCACGACGTGGTCCCAGCCGACACGGTCAGCCAGCAGCGTCAGTGCGTCATGGTCGTGCGTGAGCGAGTCGAAGTAGAAGCCGCGCAGGTACTCGCTCGGCGGTCGGTCGATGTGGCGCGCGAGCGACGAACGCGAGCGCCAGGCGTGATCCCAGCGGCCGATCTGGTAGGGCGCGAAGCCGCCACCGTGCACGAAGACCCAGCGGATGCTCGGAAACCGGTCGGGCATGCCGCTGAAGATGATGTTGGCGATCGCGAGTGTCGAGTCTGCAGGGTTGCCGACGAGGTTGCGGGTGAAGTGACGGGCGTACTGGGGCGCGTCAGCAGGAGCCGGGTGAACGAGCACGATCGCCGCGCGGTCGTCGAGTGCCGCCCAGACGGGTTCGAGCGAGGGGTCGTCGAGTGCGAGGCCTCCGGCATTCGCGCCGACCTCGACGCCGACGACCGAAGGCGTGCTCCACACTCTGTCGAGCTCGGCGACCGCCTCGACCGGCGATCGAAGAGGAAGGGTGGCGAGCACGCCGAATCGGTGCTCATCGGTGGCAGCGACCGCGATCGAGGCGTCGTTCACGATGCGTGCTTGCACGACAGCTTCATGGAGTTCGAGCCGGTAGCCGAAGAAAGGCGGCGGCGGCGAGAGAAGCTGTGTCGTGATGCCGGCCGCATCCATGTCGCTCAGGCGAGTCGGCAGGTGGGTCATGCCGGTCGGAATAGGCCCGCTCTCACGACCGCTCGGGAACACGATCCAAGTCTCGTCGCCCCGCTGCTCGACGCGCGGGGCCGCGTCGGGGAGTGCCCGTTGCAGCTCGGTGATGGCGTCGAGGGAGATGATGTGGGCGTGGGCGTCGATGACGCGCATGTCAGAGCCTTTCCGGTGTCGAGCGAGGCGAGCGTGGCGAGGGGGTGACGGCCCGCACCTGCGAGCAGGTGCGGGCCGTCTGTGCTGGTCGGCTAGCGCACGACCGAGGGGTGGATCTGACCGAGGCCGTCGAGGATCTCGAAGGCGAGGTCGTAGGCCGACTGCTGCAGATCCAGCGCCTCGGCCTTGTTCAGGGTCACCAGTCCGACGCCCGGGATCGACGTGCGGAGATCCTGGAACTCAGGGTCCTCCGCGACGGCGAGCATGAGCGCCTCGAGCCAGAGGCGGTTCTCCTCCGGCACCGACGTGGCCGCGATCAGGGCACGGTTTGAACCCCAGGGGTCGTTCTCGATGCCGACGACACCGGCGGCGTTCGGAACCTCGTCGCCGAAGTTCGCGGCGCAGGGGTTCTCGTTGCCCGAGCAGGTCAGCATGACGACCGTGCCGTCCTGGATGAACGGCGAGGCCGCGCCCGGCAGGGTCACGGCGACGTCGCCGGCCCCGGCGCCGAGCGCCGTGTTGATCTCGGCGTGCGAACCGCCGACGCTCGTGTTGAACTCGACACCGAGCGCATCGGCGTAGGTCGCCATGGCGAGGTCAGGGCCGGCTCCCGGACCGCGCGAGATGTAGCGCACCTCGCCCGGGTTGTCCTGCGCGTACTCCATCATCTCGGCGAAGCTGTTGCCCCACGGTGCGTCGGCGCGCGAGGTGATGATGTACGGCACGCTCTCCGTGATGAGCACGGTGTTGAGCGTCTCGATCGACACATCGAGGTCTTGCGCGACCGGAGTCGTGAGCAGGTCGACCGTCGAGCCCGGGATCGTCACGACGACCATGTACTGGCCGTCGGGGCCGCCGCGCTGCTGCTCGACCCACTGGAGGGCCTCCCACGAGCCGTAGGTGCCGAAGTCGGGACGGTCGAGCACCCGGATCTCAGTGTCGGTGTACTTCGCGGCGACCTCCGCGAACTGCCGCGCGTAGATGCCGTCGTCGCTGCCCGCCTCATCGACCACGACGATCGTGAGCGGACCGGCGGGGAACCCGTTGCCGAGCGGCTGCAGCACTCCGTCGACGAACGTCGGCTGGTTGGAGCCCGTGTCGTCTCCCTCGGGTGCTGCGGTGGTGGCGCAACCTGCGGTCAGTGCGGCGACAAGGCCGCCGATGACAGCGGCGCGCAGTGTGGTTGATCTCTTCATTGCAGAGCCTCCTTGCTCTCTTCGGTGCATCCGCGCACTCGTGCGTCGGATGGATGGGGGAGTCGAGTCACAGCTCGACTTTCGGATACGCCACGCGCGAGTTCGTGAAGCCGATCGCGGCGAGCGCGTCGGCGGCGTGCAGCGTCAGGGCGAGCGGGTCGGTGACTGGCACCCCGATCTCGTCGGCGAGCGATCGTGCGCTCATCAGCACGGGCACCATGGTCATGCCGAGGGGCAGGATGACGTCGGCGCCGTCCTCGTCGAGCGCGCGCTGGGCGGTCTCCACGAAACGCCGACGCAGGTGTTCGGGGTCTCTGGCCATCTCGGTGATGGGAACATCGACCGATCGGATGCCCACGATGTGGTGCGCGACGTTCCAGGAGCGCACGAGCTGGCGGAACATGATCACGTGAGGCTCGTCGTAGCACAGCACCGTGAGCCGACTGCCGACCGAAGCCGAGACGTTCGTGCCGGTGCGGCCCGGCCCCATCACAGGAATGTCGACGGCGTGCCGCGCCTCTTCGATGCCGAGATCGAGCGTGCCGTAGGGCACCACTGCGCTCGCACCCTCACGCTCTGCCCGGACGGCAGCTTGCGCGACGAGCGGTGCCACGAGTGAACGGTGATAGTTGGTGAGCCCTTTGCGGTAGACAGATCCTTCGATCTCGACGAAGACGACATCTCGTCCCTCGGGGGCGGACGCACGCACGGCGGCCTGGCGGCGGTCGCGTTCGTCGTCGGGATATTGGGCCAGCACGACGGCGATGGGTCCCCGGGTGTCGGTCATTTCTGGTCTCCGTTCTCGATGGACTGATCGGATGCTGTGGTCGCGCTGGGCGGCCCGTCACCGCCCGGTGGCTCGCCGGTCGAGGAAGCGACTCCGTCGGCATGCGCAGCCTCGGCTGCGCGCAGCTCGGCGGCAGTTCGCCGGTTGAAGGTGATGGTGCGCCGCACGCCGATGGCGAAGAAGGTGAGCGCGAGCGCGATGACGATGATCGTGATCGGGCGACCGAAGAACTGCGAGAGGTCGTCGTCGAAGATGCTCAGGCCGCGCCTCAGCGAGCCCTCGAGTCCCGTGGCCAGCACGACAGCGAGGGCTGCGGCCGGCACGGAGTAGCCGTACCTGAGCATGAAGTAGCCCACAGCCCCGGCGGCGAAGCAGATCACGACATCGAGCACGCGGTAGTTGAGCGAGTAGACGCCCATGATCACCGTGGCGAGCGACAGGATGATGACAGTCGAGCGGTTGACCGTGAGCAGCTTCATCAACGCACGCGCGATGAACCATCCCGTGAACAGCAGGAAGATCGAGCCGCCGAGCAGACCGGCGACGACTGCGTAGAACAGTTGCGGCGCTTCGCTGACCAAGTTGGGCCCTGGCACGAATCCGTTGAGTGTCAGCGCCGCGAGCAGCAGCACCATCGACCCGCTGCCGGGAATGCCGAGGCCGAGGGTCGGAATCAGCTCCCCCGAGTTCGAAGCATTCTGCGAGGCCTCGTTGGCGGCGATGCCGTCGGGCGCGCCCCTGCCGAACAGCTCGGGGTTCTTGGACGTGACTCGCGCCTGCTGGTAGGCGATCATGGCGGCCGGAGTTGCTCCTGCGCCGGGAACTGCGCCGACGAGTGTGCCGACGACGGTACCGCCGAGCATGGCGGGAATGGTCGGCCGAATCTTCCTCCAGCGGGGGAAGGTCATGTCGAACCTCTGGGTCGTGCCCGAGTTCCACTGGAAGTGCTGGCGTGTCTGTCGGAACAACTCGCTCACCGCAAGCAGCCCGATGACCAGGATGGCGGGCTCGATTCCGTTGCGCAGGAACGGGATGTCGAGGGTGAACCGCGGCGAGAAGTTCACCGGGTCGAGCCCGATGATGGCGAGCAGGATTCCGAAGCCGACCGCGAGCAGGCCCTTCACCACGTTGTTGCCCGTGAGGCTGACGATCGCGACGAGCCCGAACAGGTAGAGCGCGAAGAGCTCGGGCTGCAGGAAGAAGTAGGCGAGCCCGGCAAGCGGGATGATCGCCGCGATGAAGAACAGGATCGACACGATCTGGCCCGAGATCGACGAGAGGAAGGCGATCCCGAGTGCGTAGCCGCTCTCGCCCTTCTTGTGCAGCGAGAAGCCGTCGAGCACGGTGAGCGCCGCCGCTGGCGTTCCCGGAACACCGACGAGGATGGCCGGGATGCTGTTGCCGTACTGAGCGCCGACCGAGACGCACATCAGCAGCACGATCGTCGTCGTGATGTCGAGCCCGAAGGTGAACGGCAGGATGAGCGCGTAGGCGAGGGTCGTGCCGATGCCGGGCAGGGCGCCGAACACGACGCCGAGCAAGGAGCCGATCGCGATCGTGACCCAGATGCCCGGGTCGAGCAGGATGGCGAAGCCCGAGCTGATCGCCAGCAGGAACTGCGAGACGGCGTCGAGAAGGAATTCCATGAACTGATCCGTTTCTGCGTCAGAACGTGACGAGGCCGAGGGAGAAGAGGAGGCTGTCGAGAAGGCCGTGCGGCAGAGGCACGCGCAGCACCATGCCGAAGACGACGAAGGCGACGATCGTGAATGCGACGGCGACGATCGCCTGTGCCCGCCACGTTCGGTAGTACATGGCCCGCAGAGCACCGAAGATCGCGAGCGGGGTCATGATGAGGAAGCCGACAGGCTCGAGAGTGAGCAGGTAGACGAAGCTGCCCACCATGATCGCGGGTGCGCGCCACCCCACCGAGGGGTGCTCGAGCTCGTCTTCGGTGCCTTCCGCCACGGCCATGATGCCGTCGCGACGAATGGCGATGATGGTGCGGATGCTGACGAAGCCCGACGCGACGAGGATGAGAACACCGAGCACGAACGGGAGACCCATCGGGCCGATCGCATCGAACACCACCTCTGGCGGGGGGTACGTCGCGACGCCGACGAGCACGGCGATGCCGAGCGCGAAGAACGCCAGGCTGCCGACCAAGTCGTACCGGCGGTCCATCGTCTTGCTGATCATGCTGTGTCCACTCCTTCGTGGTCGTCGTTCAGGTCGGGTTCAGCGGCGGCCGGCCGGCTCGTTGTCGTACTCGACGACGTGCGATTCGGCCAGGCTGCGCAGTCGGTGCTTCTCGACCTTTTGCGTCGGTGTCTTGGGCAGCGCGTCGATGCGGGCGTAGTAGCGGGGCACCTTGAAGCGCGCGAGGCGCTGCTCTGTCCAGGCCGCCAGCTCGTCGAAGGCCAGCTCGTAGCCGGCGCGCGGCACCACGTAGACCATGAGGTCCTCATCGGTGAAGTCAGAGGGCACTCCGACGACGGCGCACTCGAGTACCGCGGGGTGGTCGCTGATGGTGTCTTCGACTTCGAGCGACGACACGTTCTCGCCCCGCCGCCGCACGATGTCTTTCTTCCGGTCGAGGAAGAAGAACTGGCCATCGGTGTCGCGAAAGGCCATGTCACCGGTGTGCAGCCAATCGCCTCGAAGCGCCTCATCAGTCTTCTCGGGGTCGTTGAAGTAGCCCAGCATTGTCGCGGGGCCGCGCAGCACGAGTTCGCCCGGTGTGCCGTCGGGCACTTCCGCTCCTGACTCGTCCACGATCTTCGCCTCGGTGCGCGCGATCTGCGGATCGGGGTGGTGTCGAGGAAAGCCCATGGCGCCCGGTCGTCGGCGCTCGTCGAAAGGCTCGAGCAGACCGAAGGTCGTCTCGCTCATGCCGAAGCCGCTGACGATGCGCATGCCGTACCGCGCCTCGAGTTCATCACGCAGTTCACCGGGCAGCGCAGGAACCCCGTACGCGACCTTGACGACATGGTCGGTGTCGTCGGGTTCGGGCTGCTTCTTCGACAGGATCAGCGTCATCGCGCCGATGAAGTTGAACACGGCGACGCGATGCTTCTTGATGTCGCTCCAGAATCGACTGGCCGAGAAGCGAGGCACCAGCACCATCGCTCCGCGCGCGCCGATCGCCCCCATCGTCGAGTAGGCCTGCGAGTTGATGTGGAAGAGCGGCAGACACGCGTAGATGCGGTCGCCGTGCTCCATGCCCATCCACGAGGGGTAGGACTCGCCGGTGAGCACGAAGTTCCGCTGCGAGTGCATCACTGCCTTGGGCTTTCCCGTTGTGCCCGAGGTGTAGATGAAGCTCGCGATGTCGTCTTCGTTCGGGTGGGTGTCTGGCGCACCCGGGTCAGCCTCGCGACGAAACGCCTCGAAGTCCTGCAGGTCGCGGCACGGCCCGATCGAGTAGATCGACTCGAGCGTGGGTGTACTGGCGCGAGCATCCCGAACGATGTCGGCGAACTCCGGATCGACGAGCGCGATGCGCGCGCCCGAGTGCTGCAGGATGTAGGCGACCTCGATCGACTTGAAGCCCGTGTTGATCGCCACGAGGGTCGCGCCGATCTTCGCCAGACCGAGCCAGCTGTAGAGGAACTCGGGCGAGTTGCCGGCCATCATGGCGACTCGATCGCCTCGCGAGATGCCCAAGTCGAGCCAGATGCGCGACGCGCGGTTCACTTCGGCGTCGAACGTCGCGTACGTGACGACCTCGTCGTTCCAGATCAGATAAGGCTCGTCGGGAACCTCGCTGACGGCGTGCTCGAGGAAGGCCCTGATCGTGCGCACTCGCGTCGACGTCGACACCGGCTCTCCTTCCGGCAGCTCTCCACAGTGAGACGCTGTCCTGTAGTGAGAGACGGTAGGAGACCCGAGCGGCGCGGCCTAGAGGGTTGTGCGAGACGTTCTGTCTCAGTTCTCCGCCCGGGGGGCGAACAGTCGCGTCCAGGTCGCGTCGAGCGGAACGACCGGAGCAGCTTCGACGCCGTCGAGCGATGCCCACACCGTGGAGGTGATGTTCGTGAGCACCGCGACGTCGAACTCCGCTTCGAGTTCCCGCGCCGCATGAATGGCGAACCACAGGCCACCCGGCAGCAAGACCGCCTCGGCCTCGGGCGCCTCGGCCATCAGCTCACGGCCCATCTGCAGAGCGAGGCGATGATCAGCGAGAGGGTCTGCGTTCTTGTTCCGCTGCAGGTCGCGATCGGCGAATCGACGAGCGGTGACCGTGATGCCCGCCGCCGCGAGATAGTCGACGATGGCGTCGGTGAGAGCCTCGGGCCACCGGGTTCCGAGGGCGATCCGTGTCGCGCCGAGCGAGTGCAGGGCGAGAATGTGGTTCTCGAGGTCAGTGGAGCACCGCATACCGGCGGCCTGTGACAGCTCGTCGAGCAGCGCCCTCATGCGTTCGATGCCGAGCGAGGCCGCGAGGGGCACACCGGAGATCGCCAACGAATCGACCGAACGTGCGGCGAGAATGCCCACGCCCTCGCGCAGCGTCGGCAATTGCTCTTCGACGGCAGCGAGGCTGTATTCGCGCAGGTCGAGTTGCGTCGTCACCATCATCATGCCGTCGGGGGCCACGCGGGCGAACTGGTAGCCGTCCATGTCCGTGTGGCGGTGCGGAATCACGTAGCCGAAGCGGTGCCACGGAGCTATCGGGTCGACCATGGTGAGGTCCTCTCTGCCGGCCAGCGACCGGGGTTCGACATGACGAACTCACCGAGATGTGAGACACTGTCTTGAGATCGAGTCAATCAGCGGTGATGCGCGCGGTCAAGCCCGGGAGGTGGTCGTTCTGACGAGCACAGCGGATTCCGACGCGGGACGAAGCCTCACCCTCAAGATCGTGACGCTGCTCGAGCTCATCGCCGACGCCGATCACGGCATCTCGGTGCGCCAGGTGGCGCGCGACACGGGGTTCGATCGAAGTGCAGTGAGCCGCGTGCTGACGCAGCTGAGAGATCTGGGTGTCGTGACCGTCGACAACGAGACCGGCGCCTACTTGGTCGGATCACGTCTTGCCACGCTCGGCGAGCGACTGCACTCGCGAAATCTCATCTGGACCGTCGCCGAGCCGGTGCTGCGCGACGTCGTCGAGCGTGTCGACGAGACCTGCTACCTCATCGCGCGAGAGGGCGACCTGGTCCGGTTCGGCGAGAGAATCGACTGCCATCGACCCATCCGGTACCTCATCGAGTCGGGCACCACCTCGCCGTTGCACGTGGGCGCAGCCGGGCGAGCCGTGCTGGTCGGCATGAGCAGCACGGAGATATCGGGATACCTCGACCGCGTCGACTTCACACCCTTCACGCCGACGACCGTGTGCGGCAGGGATGAGCTGGAGGCTCAACTGCACGAAGACCGGATTCGCGGGTTCACGGTGAGCGATGGTGAGCGTGTCGAGGGCGGTCGAGGCATTGCGGCGCCCGTGTTCGGTGCCGACGGCACGTGTGTCGGTGCGGTCCTGCTGACCTGGCCATCCTCTCGGTTTCGCGAGGAGCTGGTCGACGAGAACGGGGCGATCGCCGTGTCTGCCGCGGGCGACATCTCGCGACGGCTGGGCAACGTCGGAGACAGGCGCGGCCTGACCGCCCGAGTATCGCGACGGAGCGCTACAGCACGCTGATGGCGCTTGCGCGCCAGCGGCGGTCGAGGCCCTCGAGCCGGATCGCGACGGCGCGGGCGCGCGCTCGGCTCGTGACGATCGTGACCGCCTCGATGACGCCGTCGCGGGGCTCGCTGATGCGGGGCTCGCCCACGCTGAAGGTCGGGCGCACGACCGGAGCACCTCGGGCGGCCCGAGCACGGGCGCTGATGCTCGCGCGCGTGAGAAGGGTGCGGTAGACGTCGTCGGTCACCCATCGGGCGACCTGCTCGAGCTCTCGGGCCCCGGCCAGGATCTCGATGACGCACCGCGTGAGGTTCTCGACGAGGGGGCGGGGGTCGGGCAGGTCGGCGGTCGAGGTGGGCTGATAGTCGAAGAACTCTTCGTGAGCGATGCGCGCGAGCGTGGTGCGGCCGCGCGGAGGGACCGCAATGGTGGCCGGGAGGGCTGAGCCTCCGGCTGCTGCGCGGTCTGCGGGGGCGATGTCTCGGGCGTCATGGCGTACTGCGGCACTGGGCACGGTCGGCTCCTCTATTCCCCACGATCATGCGCGGTCGGTCGTGCGGCCTCGTCGCCCCCCGACAGTAGACCGAGCTGTTCACCCTTGCGGGCAGACCTACTCAACCAAAAGTTTCCTCACTCGTAAAGAGCATTCCTCGAACTGTGGAGAACTCGGTCGATACCGTCGGTGGCCGTCGCTACGGTCGTCCGCATGCGCTGGGACCATCTCTTCGACGACCTCGCCGGTCAACTCGAGCACGAGCTGCAGTCAGAAGAATCCGACCTGCGGCTCGAAGAAGAACGTCTGCGTCTCGGCCGGCTGCCGCTGCGAGAGCGGCTCGCCGTACTGAAGGCCTCGCCCGACCCGGCGCTGTCGCGCGTGCGGTTGCGCATGCGCACGGGCGAGACGCACGACGTGCGGCTCGTTACGGTCGGGCGCGACTGGCTCGCGGGCGACATCGAGGGCGGGGCGGGCGGCTCGCAGGCGATCTTTCCGCTGGCGGCGGTCGATTCGCTCGTGCTGACTCAGCAGCAGGCCGACGTCTCGCTCGACCCCCTCGTGACGACGTCTGAGCTCGCCGCACGGCTCGGGGTGGCGTTCCTGCTGCGCGACCTCTGCCGACGTCGTGCTCCTGTCACCGTCGTCACGGCAACCGGGTCGGCGACCGGCACGATCGACCGTGTGGGCCGCGACCATCTAGACCTCGCCGTGCACGACCTCGAGTCTCCGCGTCGATCGTCAGCAGTCGAGCATGTGCGGGTCGTCGGCTTCGATCAGGTGCTGCTCGTGCGCCTCTGACCCCGTCGGTCGCCGAACAGCTCGGCCACGTCGGCGTACTGCGCCTCGTTCCAGAGCGCGAGGCGGCGGGACTCGTCGTACTTGTCGGCGATGAACGACTCGAGCACTCGCTGCTCGACGCGCCACTGCCCGATCGAACCGAGGCGAATGGCGGGCAGCTCGCCCGAGCGCACCAGCGCGAGCACCTCGCCGGCGGTGAGGCTCAGAACCTCGGCGACGTCGGTGAGCGCGAGGAACCGCCCGAGGGTGTCGTCGCTGTCGTCGCTCATGCATCGATTATCCCGCTGATCATCGTGACGACGCGGTCGTGTGGATAACTGTCAACGCTCTCGCGGGGCTTCGTCAGTATCGATCGCGTCACCGACACGAGGAGCACTCATGACCACTGCCTCACCGTCGACCGAGCGACGCGCTCGGCGCTACCGAGACCCGCGCCTGCTCATCGGCCTCGTGCTCGTCACCGCGTCGATCGGCGCCGTCATCGGCATCGTCGCGCTCGCCGACGAGGGCGAAGAAGTGCTCGCAGCGCCTCGATTGCTCGTCGAGGGCGAGCGCATCGATCGTGGAGACCTCGAACCACGCCGGGTGGTGCTCGGGCTCGAGGCGCACGGATACGTGACGGCCGCCGATATTCCCGAATCGGGCATCGTCATCACCCGCACCGTGGGGGCAGGCGAGCTCGTGCCGCTCTCGGCCGTCGGCGACGAACGGGGCCCGAGGTCGACGACCGTCGTCGTCACGCTCTCGACCGCGCTCGGCGCGACGGTGCGGCCCGGCGACCGGCTCGACCTCTGGGCGGCACCGGCCGAGGAGGCGGGCCGGTTCGGCGCACCGGCGGTCATCGCCTCGGGCACGCAGCTCGTGCGCACCGTCACCGCCGAAGGAATCGTGTCGAGCGGCGAAGCGGGCCGCATCGAGCTGCTGGTTCCGCGGCGCGACGTCGCGCGCATCCTGTTCGCTCTCGCCAACGGAGACGCCCTCTCGGCGATTCCGGCGTCGCTCTCGGTCGGGGGCTGAGATGCTCATCGCCCTCGCCGTGCCGGGCCTCGACGCCGAGGCGATCGAGTGGGCAGTGCTGCGCGCCGGGCACCGCGTGGCCTGGCGTGCCGCCGACAGCGACGAAGTGCTAACCCAGCTGGCCAGGCTCGCCCCCGATGCCGTGCTGCTCGCCGATCACCCCGCCGTCGCCACGGCGACGATCGTCGGCTCGTGCGACCTGCTGGGGGTGCGCAGCTGCCTGGTCGTGGATGATCGGCCGATCTCGGTCGGCGCGGCCAGGCTCGAGCTCGCCGACGTGCTGCGAGTGGCCCCCGACGGCCACCTCGACCTCGCCCCGCTCGACGCCGGGGGAGAACAGCCGATCGCTGTGCCGCCCATGCCCGGGGCACCGCCCGCGCCAGCAACGCCGGAGCCCGCAACGAGACGCCTGCCCCCGGTGCCGCCGATGCCGGCATCAGCGACGATCGCACCCGCATCGGCCAGCGCACCCGTGCCCACGGCCACCGTCGCTGAGGCTCCCGTGCCTGCCGACGGACGGCATGCGGCAGTCGCCCACGATGAGCCGATCGCGACTGCCGCGTTCGTGCCCGGAGCGGCGATCGCGAGTCCGCTCGTGGTCACGGTCTGGGGGCCGACGGGCGCGCCCGGGCGCACGACCATCGCGAGCGGGCTCGCGGCCGAGCTCGCCGCGCGCGGTCATTCCGTGTGCCTGATCGACGCCGACACCTACGGCGGCACGGTCGCTCCCGCGCTGGGGCTGCTCGACGAAGCCCCCGGATTCGCGGCGGCCTGCCGACTGGCCGGAGCCGACTCCCTCGACCACACCGAGCTCGACCGGGTCGGGCAGACCGTCGGTCGCGCCGGCCACGGCGAGTTCGCCGTGCTCACCGGCATCGGCCGCCCGCACCGCTGGCCCGAGCTCTCGGCGAGCCGGGTGACGGCTGTCATCGAGCAGTGCCGCACGTGGCGCTCGATCGTCGTGATCGACGCCGGGTTCAGCCTCGAGAGCGACGAAGAGGTGAGTAGCGACCTCGCTGCGCCCCGCCGCAACGCCGCCACCATCGCCTCGCTGCGGGCCGCGGACCACGTGGTGGCCGTGGGTGCGGGCGACCCCCTCGGCCTGGCGCGCTTCCTGCGCACGCACGCCGACCTGCTTGAGACCATCGAGACGGCGCGGGTGCAGGTGACGATCAACCGGGTGCGGGCATCCGTGCTCGGCGTCGACCCGCACGGTCAGGTGCGCCAGACGCTCGACCGCTTCGTCGGCGTGCGCGACGCCGTGCTCATCGACGACGATGCGGATGCGGCCGACGCCGCGCTGCTCACCGCCCGCCCCGTGACGCACGCCGCGCCGCGCAGCGCCCTGAGTCGAGGCGTTGCCGAGCTCGCCGACCGACTGGTCGCGCCCGCCGCGACGGTGCGACCCGCGCGGGTGCTGACCTGGTGGCGGCGCACCGGTTGAGGTGGTCGCGGCGCGACTGCCGCGCACCACGGGCTAGCCTGGGGGCGTGTCGACGCTCTCAGATCTGGTGCATGCGCACGGCGATGCCGACGAGACCGACATCGAGTGGCTGCACCTGCTGCTCGCCGACGGTCAGCTGATCGCCGACCTCGCCTTCGCCGACATCGTGCTCTGGGTGCCCACCACCGAGGGCGGCTTCATCGCCGTCGGGCACGCGCGCCCCAGCAGCTCGGCCACGCTCTTCTACCGCGACTTCGTCGGCCAGCAGGTGAAGCCCGAGTGGCAGCGCCAGGTCACGCAGGCCTTCGAGAGTGCCGAGATCGTCGATACCTCGGCACCGGACTGGTACGAAGAGACGCCGACGCGCGTGCGGGCCGTGCCGGTGCTGCGCCGCCCGGGTCGCGACGGGGCGCGCGTGAGCGAGCATCCGATCGCCATCATCACGCGGCACACCAACCTCAGCGAAGCTCGCATGCCGAGTCGGCAAGAGCTGACGTTCAACGAGTGCGCCAACGACCTGTTTCACATGATCGCCGCCGGCGACTTTCCTGACCTGGGCGCCCCGAGCGGGCCGCGTCGTGGTGCTCCGCGCGCCTCCGACGGCCTGCTGCGCCTCGACCTCGACGGCGTCGTCACGTTCGCGAGCCCCAACGGCCTGAGCGCGTTCAACCGCATGGGCTTCGTCGGCGAGCTCGAAGGCGAGTCGCTCGCGAGCGTCACGACGACCCTGCTCGCCGGCCGCACGCTGCAGGTCGACGAGTCGCTGCCGCTCGTCGTCACCGGCCGCGCGCCGTGGCGCACCGACATCGAGTCGGGCGGGGTCACCGTGACGCTGCGCACCATTCCGCTCGTGCGCGACGGTCGGCGCATCGGCGCCATCGTGCTCGTGCGCGACGTCACCGAGGTGCGGCACCAAGAGCGCGAGCTGATCACGAAAGACGCGACCATTCGCGAGATTCACCACCGCGTGAAGAACAACCTGCAGACGGTCGCCTCGCTGCTGCGCATTCAGGCGCGCAGAGCCCACAGCGATTCGACGAAGGATGCTCTCACCCAGGCCATGCGCCGCGTGGCCGCGATCGCCGTCGTGCACGACACCCTCAGCGAGGGCCTGAACCAGAACGTCGACTTCGACGACGTCTTCGCGCGCGTGCTCATGCTCATCGCCGAAGTGGCCTCGAGCCACAACACGGTCGTGCGGCCCACCTCGACGGGCAGCTTCGGCACGCTGCCGAGCGAGTACGCCACGCCGCTCGCCCTCGCGCTCACCGAGCTCGTGACCAACGCGGTCGAGCACGGGCTCGAAGGCCGCCCCGACGGCGAGGTCGAGATAGTAGCCAGCCGCACGCACGACACCCTGTCAGTCAAGGTGCGCGACAACGGCGCGGGCATGCCCGAAGGCGTTGTCGGCTCGGGTCTCGGTACGCAGATCGTGCGCACGCTCATTCAGGGCGAGCTCGGCGGCACCATCGACTGGCACACCCTCGAAGGCGAAGGCACCGAGGTCACCATCGAGGTGCCGCTGCTCTACCTGCGCAAGAAGCGGGCATGACGGCGCCCCGGGGCATCCGTGACGGATGCGCTCCGGGGCGCGGTCGGTGTCAGGTGAAGCGTCGGGTGCTCAGGAGGCGCGGCGGGCGCGCGCGGCGCGACGCTTGAGGGCGCGGCGCTCGTCTTCGCTGAGGCCGCCCCAGACGCCCGAGTCTTGATTCGTCTCGAGGGCGTACTGCAGGCAGGTCTCGGTGACCGTGCAACGGCCGCAGACCGTCTTGGCTTTCTCGATCTGGTCGACCGCCGGGCCGGTGTTACCGACCGGGAAGAACAGTTCGGGGTCCGCCGTGAGGCAAGCTGCTTTGTCGCGCCAATCCATGGGGAAGTGCTCCTTTAATGTGGGTCAGGTAGCAGGCGCCGAAGGTTGACAGACGCGCTACATCGTCGGTACTCGCACCAACGATTCGGTGAGAGAGAAAGTTCTTGGGAACGTCGCCCACCGCTCTGTAGGCGTCACATCAACCTCGTATAGGTTCCCATAGGCTGGTTGTCAAATCAATAGGTACGCATGGGATGGTTTGCATGGAAGACACCCGACGTTCGCCTCTCGTCACCGTGCTGGCCATTCTTCTGGGGGCGCAGTCGGTCTTCATCGTCGGGGTCACCGTCTATCTCGTGGTCGAGCTGCTGCTCGCCGAAGCCGACTTTCCGCCCACCGCGATCGCGCTGACGGTGCTCGTGCTGCTCGTCGCGATCTGGCTCGTAGCGATGACGCGCGGGGTCTGGCGCGGGCGCGCCTGGACGCGCGGCAGTGTGCTCGTCTACCAGTTTCTGCAGCTCGCGATCGGGGTCGGCAGCATTCAGGGCTTCGTGCCGCGCCCCGACATCGGCTGGTGGGTCATCGCGACGGCCGTGCTGGGTCTGGTGCTCGTGCTCAGCACGCCGGTCTCGAACTACCTCGACGGCCGCGACTAGCCCGTCTGTGTCCAGATCTGGGCCAGAGTGGCGTATCTCGCGAGCCCAAGCGCCCTTTTGCCCCAGATCTGGGGCAGGGCGGACGCGAGCTAGTCGAGGCCGAGCTTCTTGCGCAGGCTCGCGACGTGGCCCGTGGCCTTCACGTTGTAGAGGGCGTGCTCGATCACGCCCTGCTCGTCGATGACGAAGGTCGAGCGAATGACCCCCATGACGGTCTTGCCGTACATCGACTTCTCGCCGTAGGTGCCGTAGGCGTGGTGCACGGCGAGCTCGGGGTCGCTCAGCAGCGGGAAGGGCAGGTGCTCCTCGGCAGCGAACTTCTGGAGGGCATCCGCGCCGTCTTTCGAGACGCCGAGCACGACGTAGCCGGCCGCCTGCAGCGACGCCAGGTTGTCGCGGAAGTCGCACGCCTGCGTCGTGCAACCGGGCGTGCTGGCCGCGGGGTAGAAGTAGAGCACGACCTTCTGGCCGGCGTAGTCGGCAAGCGAGACGTGCGCTCCGTCTTTGTCGGGCAGCGTGAAGGCGGGGGCCGGAGTGCCGGCGTCGAGGCGGGGCTGGGCCATGGGGTGCTCCTTCGTGGGCGAGGCGGCGATGATCGGCCGGCGAAGCGGCGTGAAGCGAGCGGATGCTCGACGCACGGCACCGCACCGGCCAGCGACTCTGCACAGTGTATGGATGCCCGGCGCACGGCGGCTGAACGCTCGCCGAGTAGTGGCCCCCTCCCGCTCAGTGGTAGTGTTCTTTCTCGGCCCGCTCGCGGGCTGCGCACCTCTAGCTCAATTGGCAGAGCACCTGACTCTTAATCAGTGGGTTCCGGGTTCAAGTCCCGGGGGGTGTACGAGAACCCCGGTTCGCTCTCGCCAGCAGCCGGGGTTTTTGCTTGCCCGTGGCGGCGCCGGGCAGGACTTTGGTCACCACTTCGCCCCAACCAGGTGCGCGAGAGCGCTCACACGCCCAGACTGAGCACGCGCCGCACGGCGCGACCACACTCTGAGCGGAGCCACCACCCGTGTTCGAGCAAGACGTCGACCCGGTCTTCGGGTCTCTCGCGCTGTCGGCCATCGCCGCGGCGCTGCCCCTGCTGCTGCTGTTCGTGCTGCTCGGAGTGTTCAAGGTGCGTGCGCCCTTCGCGGCCATTGCCGCCCTGGCTCTCTCGATCGTGCTCGCGATCGTCGGCTGGAACATGCCGCCCGTGCAGGCACTCAGTGCCGCGGGCGCTGGCGTGTTCTACGGCCTCTTCCCCATCCTCTGGATTCTCGTCAACGCGCTCTGGGTCTACCGGCTCACCGTCGTGACGCCGTGGTTCGAAGTCTTCGGCCGCACGATCCGCTCGGTGAGCGACGATCTGCGCATCCTCTCGATCCTCATCGCGTTCTGCTTCGGTGCACTGCTCGAATCGCTCGCGGGCTTCGGCGCCCCGGTCGCGATCTCGGCGGCGATGCTGCTCGCGGCCGGCATGGCGCCGCTCAAGGCCGCGCTCGTCTCGCTGCTCGCCAACACCGCGCCCGTCGCGTTCGGCGCCCTCGCGGCCCCGGTCATCGCGCTCGCGGGCGTCACGGGCCTGCCGCTGCAGGATCTCGCCTCGATGGCGGGTCGGCAGACGCCGTTCATGGCGCTGCTGGTTCCGTTGATCCTGGTCTTCCTGGTGGATGGCCGCCGCGGCCTCAAGCAGACCTGGCCAGTCGCACTGGTCGCGGGCTTCGTGTTCGGCCTCGCCCAGTTCGTCACGTCGAACTTCTTCGCGGTCGAGCTCACCGACGTGGTGGCGGCCGTGGCGACGATCGCCGCCGTGCTGCTCATGCTGCGGGTGTGGCAGCCGGCCGAGCTCATCAGCATGAGCGGCGCGGTCGAGGTGGGGCAGCCCGCCGTCGAGCGCCCGCCGCTGCGGGAGGTGCTCATGTCGGTTGCGCCGTACCTGATCATCATGACGGTGTTCTCGATCGCGCAGATCGAGGCCGTGAAGCAGTGGTTCGTGTCGCTCAGCGTCACGTTCGCGTGGCCGGGGCTCGACGTGGTCACCGCGGCGGGCGAACCGGCGGGGGCGCAGCTGTTCCACCTCGACACTCTCGGGGCGACGGGCACGCTGCTGCTGATCTCAGGGCTCATCACGGCCGCGGTCTACCGCATCGTGCCGCGCACGGGGTTCGCTGCCTACGGTGCCACGCTGCACCAGCTGCGCTGGACGATCGTCACCGTGACGGCCGTGCTGGGCCTCTCGTTCGTCATGAACCTCTCGGGCCAGGCCACCTCGCTCGGCGTCGCCCTCGCCTCGGCCGGTGGTTTCTTCGTCGTTCTGTCGCCGATCATCGGCTGGATCGGGGTGGCCCTCACCGGCTCTGACACCTCGTCGAACGTGCTGTTCGGCCCCGTGCAGGTCGCGGCGGCAGAGCAGGTGGGCCTGCCGCCCGTGCTCATGGCGGCCGCCAACTCGTCGGCGGGAGTGCTCGGCAAGATGCTCTCGGTGCAGAACCTCGCGGTGGCGGCGGCTGCGGTCGGCATGGTCGGCTCGGAGGGCACGCTGCTGCGCAAGCTGCTGCCGTGGAGCGTCGGCCTGCTCGCCCTCATCACCCTGCTCATCGTGCTGCAGTCGACGCCGGTTCTTGGTTGGATGGTGCCGTGACCGTCGATACCTGGCTCATCTTCGCCCTCGCCGCCCTGGGCCTGTCGTTCACCCCCGGGCCGAACGGATTGCTGGCGTTGACCCACGGCGCGATCTACGGTCTGCGTCGCACGGTGGCCACGGTGCTCGGCGGCGCACTCGGGTTCCTGGTCGTCATCGCGATCTCGATGTTCGGCATCGGGGCCCTGCTCACGGTCGTGCCCGAGGTGCTCACGGTGCTCAAGTGGGTCGGCGGCGCCTACCTGGTCTTTCTCGGAATCATGGTGTGGCGGTCTCCGGCCATCACCGTCGGGCACGATGTCGAACGGCCGAGCACCGCGTGGTGGTCACTCGCGCAGCAGGGCTTTCTCGCCGCGGTGACGAACCCGAAGGGCATCCTCTTCTTCGTGGCGTTCCTGCCCCAGTTCATCGACCCGCAGCGTGATCTCGGTGTGCAGTTCGCGATCATGGCCGCGACCTTCATCGTCATCGAGATCGTGTTCGAACTCGTCGTGGCGGCGCTCTCGCAGTCGCTGCAGCCCCTGCTCGCCCGGGCCGGTCGCTGGTTCAACCGGGTGACGGGCGGGTTCTTCATCGCGATCGGCGTGCTGCTGCCCTGGCAGGTCTGACCGCGCCGCGGGGGAGCGGCACACCGGCGGCTAGGCCGACGCGCGTCGCGCCAGAGGCGCGCCCATCAACGCCGGGCGAGCCGCAGCCAGGTCTCGACCACCGTGTCGGGGTTGAGCGACATCGACTCGATGCCGTG
>SXMG01000101.1 GCA_005778835.1 Actinomycetota bacterium | reverse complement strand
TACACCTCCGAGCCGACTGATAAGCGATCACATCTGGTCGAACTCGATTGCATTGCTCGCCATCTCATCCGAACATTTGGATGTGGTACACGCACTGCCCTATCATCACAAAGACCCCTTCGACCGTTTGATGATCGCGTCGTAGGCCTTCAGCTCGCGGTCGCCGCGGAGGGCGGCGAGCAGAATGCCATCGGTCATGAGGGTGACGCGCGTGTTCTTGCCGACCTGGTCGGTAAAGCGCACCTTGTAGCCGACGAGCCCGCCGAGCTCGCTTCCGAGCTCCTCGGCGACGCGTTCGGCGATCGTGCGTGCGGCGATGCGGCGCGGCTGGGTGTGGGCGATGCGCTCTCGGCCGAGTTCGAGCAGGATCTTCGGCAGCTGCGTCGTCTTGCCCGACCCCGTCTCGCCCGCGACGATGACGACCTGGTGGTCACGAATCGCGGCCGCGATGTCGTCGCGCCGCTGCGACACCGGCAGGTCGGGCGGGTAGGTGATCGCGAGGGGAGCGCGATCGGTGGGGTCAGTCATGAGCCCTTCAGTCTAGAACCGGGTCTCCGAAGGACTGCTGTTCGCAAACTCACTTGACACGCAAACTACTTTGCGTTACAAAGTACTCATGACCGACCACACCGATCACCCCGCACCGACCGACCACGACGACGCACCGCCGAGCGCCGACGAAGCGCTGGCGCTCATCCGCGAGCAGCAGCGCTCGGTCGAGCGCAAGCAGCTCGGCGGCATCCCGTGGATCCTCGGCATCTGGGCGATCGCGTGGGGCGCCGGCTTCTTCGCCCTGTGGAGCGGATACGACGGCGGCAACCCGTGGTTCTCGATTCCCCTGGGAGTCGCGGGCACCATCTTCGGCGCGCTCATCGTCGGTGCGATCGTGGTGTCGGCCGTCGTCGGCGCCCGCGTCGGCCGCGGCATCCAAGGGGCCTCCGCCTTCTCCGGCGCGGTCTACGGCATCAGCTGGATGGTCGGCTCCGGCGTGGTCTTCGCGATCGGCATCGCGCTCACGCGTGCGGGTGCTGACTCGGCGGTGATGTCGCTCTACTATCCCGCTGGCTATTCCCTCGTCGCGGGGCTCATCTACCTCATGGGCGCGGCGCTCTGGCGCTCGGTCGATCAGCTGGTGCTCGGCATCATCATCGCCGTCGTGGGCGCGATCGCCCCGTTCTTCGGAGCACCGACCAACAACCTGGTCATGGCGGTGCTCGGCGGCGGAGCGTTCCTCGTGGCCGCGCTCGTCATGCAGCTCTCGCTGAGTCGCGGTCGGTCATGACCGAACTCGACCCGGTCATCCATGCCGCCGCCCGCCTCCGCATCTCGGCGACGCTCGCGAGCCTCGACGAGGGCGACCGCATCACCTTCCCGCGACTGCAAGAGCTGCTCGATATGACGGCCGGCAACCTGTCGACCCACATGCGCAAGCTCGAAGACGCCGAATACGTCGTCGTCGAGAAGACCCACCAGGGGCGCACGCCCACCACCTACGTGAGCCTCACGCGGCGCGGCCGCCGCGCTTTCGAGGACTACACCGAGACCCTTCGAGACCTTCTAGGAGAGAAGCCATGACCACTCTCGTGAATGGGCACTTCGCCCGACTGGAGAACGCAACCCGCCGTTTCGGCGAGACCGTCGCCCTCGACGATGTGACCCTCACGATCGGCGGTGGCGAGCTCGTCGGCCTGCTCGGACCGAACGGTGCCGGCAAGTCGACGATGCTGAGCCTGCTGCAGGGCCGCCGCCGTCCGTCGTCGGGCACCGTCGAGCTCTTCGGCGGCAACCCCACCGACCCGCGCCGCCGGGCCCGCCTCGGCAGCACGCCGCAAGAGACGGCACTGCCCGACACTCTGCGCGTCTCAGAGGTCGTCGACCTGGTCGCCGCGCACTTTCCTGACCGGGTGCCGACGGATGCTCTCGCCGACGAGTTCGGATTCGCCGACCTGCTCCGCCGCCAGTGCGGAGCCCTCTCGGGCGGCCAGAAGCGCCGCATCGCCGTTGCCCTCGCCTTCGTCGGGCGCCCGCAACTCGTGCTGCTCGACGAGCCCACGACGGGTCTCGACGTCGATGCGCGGCACGCGCTCTGGCAGGGCATCCGTCGTCACCATGCTGCGGGAACGACCATCGTCGTCACGAGCCACTACTTGGAGGAGATCGAGGCGCTCGCCGAGCGCGTCATCGTGATCGACAACGGGGTCGTGCTCGCCGACGACTCGCTCGCCGCGGTGCGCGACCGGGTCGACTCCGCTGTCATCGAGTTCGCGACCGACTCGCCCGATGCCGCACGAGCACTGCCCGGCGTCGTGCGCGACGAGTGGGCCGGCGAGCGCCTGCGCCTCACGGTCGACGACCCCGATGCGTTTGTCCGCAGCCTCGTGCGTGCCGACGTGCCCTTCTCGGGCTTGACGGTGCGCGGGGCATCCCTCGAAGAAGCTTTCCTCGCCCTCACGCTGTCAGATCGGAGCGCCTCATGAGCACCCCCACCCGCACCACCGCCACCGCCGAGTCGACCCCGCTCGCGACCGTCGCGGCTCTGCCGCTCTACGCCATGCATGTGCGCATGCTCGTGATCGAGACGCTGCGCGTGCCGATCGCCGTCATCGGAACGATGGCTTTCCCTGCCCTGAGCCTGCTGTTCTTCGTCGTGCCGAACCGCGCTGTCGCCGACGACCCGGTGTTCGCGACGCAGGCTGTCGCGTCGCTCGCCGTGTTCGCCGTCATGGTCAGCGCGTTGTTCAACCTGGGTCTGACCGTCGCTGAGAACCGCGAGAAGCCGTGGGATCCGTACCTGCGCAGCCTTCCGCTGCCGGCAGCCGTGCGCATCAGCGCGCAACTGACGGCGACCGCGGTGTTCAGCTTCCTCTCGATCGTTCCCGTGCTGGTGGTCGGTGCGCTCGCCACCGAGGCGTCGGTCTCCGCTGTCGGGCTCATCGCAGGGCTTGTGGTGCTGGCGCTCACGAGCATCCCGTTCCTGCTGATCGGCGCGGCCATCGGCTACGCGTTCTCGTCGAAGGCTGCGATCGCGATCATCCAGGTCGGAATGTTCGGCTTCGCGTTCGGCGGTGGGCTGTTCTTCCCGCCGCAGTTCTTCCCCGAGTGGCTCGAGCTGCTGTCGCGGTTCTTCCCGTCGCGGCACGCGCGCGAGCTGACCCTCGCGGCCGTCGAGGGAACGACCCCCGAACTGTGGATGCTCGCCGGCGCTCTCGCCTGGACAGTACTCACTGCGGCTCTCGCCCTCTGGCTCTATCGGCGCGACGAGGGCCGCCGCTACCGCTGAGCTGAGGCGCGCTCCCTCCTCAGCCAGTCGCGCGGCACCGGTATCCCCGCTCAGGCAATGTGCCTCTCGCGGCACATGCCGCGGCAGGCACACTGCGTGAATGGAAACCCTCTTCCTTCTCGCTCATCCGCTGCGCTGGCGGCTCATCGAGGTGCTGGCGAGCGGCGAGCACACATCGGGCCAGCTCGCCGATGCAGTTCAGTTCGAGCGCGGCGTGGGCCGCGAGGCCGTCTCGAAGCACCTCACACGTCTTGCTAGGGCGGGGCTCGTGACCACCCGCGTCGACATGAATCACCGCATCTACCGGCTCAGTCCGCGCGTGATCGGCGCCCTCGCCGCACTCGTTGAGCACCTGTTGCAGCTTCGCGAGCCAGCACGATACGACGACCTCGACCCCGACGGCGAAGGCGCCGACATCGGGCCCGAGCGTTCGCCCAGCTGGGAAGAAGAGGGAGAAGAGGGCTGCTGGTGTATACGCAAGTCGCGCACGGTGGGCGACATCTAGCGAAAAATCGGCGCAATGTATACATTGAGAGGGTGGCGATCGAGAGTGTGGCACGCGCGGGGGCTCCCGCAGCGCTGCGCACCGCCGCCGATCGGGCGTTCGAAGCCTTGCGTGTCGCGATCGTCGAAGGCGAACTGCCGCCGGGCGCCCCGCTGACTGAGGTCGAGCAGGCGAGCCGACTCGGGGTCAGTCGTACTCCGGTGCGTGAGGCCTTCGCGCGGCTCATCGCCGCCGGGCTTGCCACCGAGCGCGGCCCGCGCTCGCTCATCGTCAGCCACATCGAGCCCGATGACGTCACGGCCCTGTTCGATCTGCGACGCGCCCTCGACGAGCAGGCTGCGCGGCTGGTCGCCCAGGTCGCAGCCGCAGAGACGGTGCCCGCGACCATGGCCAGAGGCGGCGCTTCTCACGCGCGCACCCGAACCCGGTTCGCTCAGCTCGCTGCGCGCTTCGCGGCCGTCGACGCGACGACCCTCGCGGCCGACGACCCGCAGCGTCACCGCTACTACGCCCTCGTCGCCGAGTTCGACGCCGCCCTCGACGCGAGCCTGAGCGGCAGCCCCTACCTCGCCTCCGCGATCGCGAGCACCCGCGTGCACCTCGCGCGCGTGCGCCGTCTCGCCCGCGACGACGACGAGCGCCTCGCGCGCAGCGCTGCCGAGCACGGCGCCATCGCGCGCGCCATCGCCGACGGCGACCCCGAACGCGCGGCCGCCGCCACCCGGCTGCACCTGCACGAAGCCCTCACGAGTATCCACGCCCACCTGCCGCGCAGCGGCGACGACCCAGCGAAAGAGCGACCATGACGACCACCCACACCGTGCGCACCTACAAGAGCAGCGAGCCGCTCGCCGCGAACGACCAGCTCGCCGGCAAGCTCGCCGCGCTCGCCGCCGAGCAAGACCGACCGCTCGACGAGCAGGCCGTCGACATGGTCATCAACCGCGTCATCGACAACGCCGCCGTCGCCGTCGCGAGCCTCGACCGCGCGCCCGTCGTCAGCGCGCGCGGGCAAGCCGAGGCCCACCCCTACAGCCCCGGAGCCACCGTGTTCGGGACGCCCGCCGACACCCGCTACAGCCCCGAATGGGCCGCCTGGGCCAACGGC
>SXMG01000100.1 GCA_005778835.1 Actinomycetota bacterium | reverse complement strand
GTCGCCGAGCTTCTCGATGGCGTCAGGCGAGGGCCCGATCCAGATGAGACCGGCGTCGATCACGGCGCGGGCGAAGTCGGCGTTCTCGGCGAGGAACCCGTAGCCCGGGTGCACCGCGTCTGCTCCCGACCGACGGGCGATGCTGAGCAGCTTGTCGATGACGAGGTACGTCTCGGCGCTCGTCGTGCCGTTCAGGGCGTAGGCCTCGTCGGCGAGGCGCACATGGCGGGCATCCCGATCCTGATCGGCGTAGACAGCGACGGTGCCGAGGCGGGCGTCGCGGGCGGCGCGGATGACGCGGACGGCGATCTCGCCTCGATTGGCGATGAGAACCTTGCTGATGCGGGCCATGGTTCCCCAGCCTAGGGGGGTGATCGACCGCGCGGTTTGGCGGTGCCCCACAAAAGGCGGGCGAATCGCTTAGCGGTTCCAGAGATCGGTCCAGCGGCCGCCGAGCTCGTGCACCAGCTTGCGCAGCAGCGGCACCGAGAGCCCGACGACGGTGTGCGGGTCGCCCTCGATGCGATCGATGAAGCCGGCGCCCTTCGAGTCGATCGTGAAGGCTCCCGCGACCTTCAGCGGCTCGCCCGTGGCGATGTACGCGTCGATCTCAGCGGTCTCGATGTCGTCGGCGAAGTGCACCGTGGCGCGGGATGCCCGCCCGACGGCGCCGCGCAGGGCACCTCCCCGGTGATCGATGAGCCAGTGGCCCGAGTGCAGCACCCCGCTGCGTCCGCGCTGGGCGAGCCAGCGCTCGCGGGCCACCTCGGGCTCGTGCGGCTTGCCGAAGACGGTGCCGCCGAGCTCGAAGGCCGAGTCGCCGCCGAGGATGAAGCCGTCGACGTCGGCCGGCACGAGTCCCGCGCCGGCGAGCACCGCCGGGTCGAGGCCCGCCTCGGCCTTGAGTCGGGCGAGCAGCTGCACCATCTCGTCGGCCGGCAGCCGACCGTCGGGATGCGCGGCGGCGGCCGCATCCACCGCCCGTTCCTCATCGACGCCCGGCGCGAACGCGACCGGCTCGATGCCGACCGCCCGCAGGGTCGCGAGGCGGGCGGGCGAGGTCGAGGCGAGATACAGGCGCACGCCCCGATGCTACGGGCCGCGCCTAGGCTGGGTGCATGGGCGAACACATCGGCACTGAGATCGAACTGACCGTCGACAAGATCGCCCACGGCGGCATCGCGGTCGGACGGCTCGACGGCCGGGTGGTGTTCGTGAGCGATGCGATTCCGGGCGAGACGGTGCGCGCGCGGGTGAGCGACGACCGCAAGAAGAGCTTCTGGCGGGCCGACGCGGTCGAGGTGCTCGATGCGAGTGAGCACCGCCGCCCGCACATCTGGGGTGCCGCGAGCCTCGAGCGCGACCCGCGCGGCCGTGCCGGCGGTGCCGAGTTCGGCCACATCGACCTCGCCCATCAGCGCGAGCTCAAGCGCCAGGTGCTGACCGAATCGCTGCAGCGCATGGCGGGCCTCGAGAGCGACGTGCAGGTCGAGGCGCTGCCGGGCGATGACGCGGCGAACGGGCTCGGCTGGCGCACGCGCATCCGACTGCACGTCGACGACCAGGGCCGACTGGGCCCCATGGCGTCGCGCTCGCACACGGTCATTCCGGTGACGGATGCTCCCCTCGCGACGCCCGAGGTGCAGGCCATCACTCCGTTCGCCGAGCGGTTCGTCGGCCTCGGCACCGTCGACGTGCTCGCGCCCAGCGGGGGAGAGCCGCGTCTCGTGATCGGCGAGCAGAAGCCGACCGTGATCACTGAGGTCGTGGGCGGCCGCCGGTTCCAGCTCGACGACACCGGCTTCTGGCAGGTGCACCGCTCGGCCGCCGTCGCTCTGACCGGCGCCGTGCAGGAGGCCATCGACGACTCGCTGTTCGACCCGCGGGCCGAGAACCTCGATCTCTACGGCGGCGTCGGGCTGCTGGCTGCCGCGGTCGCCGACCGCTTCGGCGCCGAGACCCGCATCACGAGCGTCGAGTCCGACGAGCGGGCGACCGATCACGCCTCGGAGAACCTCGCCGAGTGGCTCGGCGCCTCGGCGGAGAGCGGTCGCGTCGACCGCTGGCTGCGCGCGCTCGAGTCGAGCGCCTCGGCGGGCGACCGAGAGCGGCTGCGTGCCGCGACCATCGTGCTCGATCCGCCGCGATCGGGCGCCGGCACCGAGGTCATGGCGCTGCTCGGCGCACTGTCGCCCGCTCAGCTGGTCTACGTCGCCTGCGACCCGGTCGCGCTGGCTCGCGACGTCGCTCTCGCCGCGCAGTCGGGGTATCGGCTTGCGCGCATCCGGGCCTTCGATCTCTTCCCCCACACCCACCACGTCGAGGCGGTCGCCACGCTCGTGCGCGACTGAGACGAGCGCCCCTCAGGAGCGGACTCGCCGCCCCGGGTATCCCCCGCGCGGGGAATGCCGCGGATAGCATGTGATTATCGGTGCACCCGAGCTCCTTCGGCCGTGGCACCCTCATCGGCGAAGGGCAAGGCTCGATTCTCGTGGTGGCTTCGACCAGCAAGCAGGTGCGCGTCGCGATCGTCGACGATCACGAGTCGGTGCGCCTCGGTCTGCAGGCCGCGTTCACGAACGCCGGGTTCGAGGTGATCGACACCGCCGCGAGCGTGTCCGAGCTCGTCGAGGGCCTCGACAATCGTGAGGTCGATGTCGTCGTGCTCGACCTGTCGCTCGGCGACGGCTCGAGTGTGACCGAGAACGTCAAGGCCGTGCAGGCCACGGGCAGCGCGGTGCTCGTGCACTCGATCGCGGACCGGGTCGCGAGCGTGCGCGAGGCACTGGCTGCTGGCGCCGCCGGGGTCATTCCGAAGTCGTCGGCCACCAGCACCGTGATCGCCGCCGCCGAGACCGTCGCACGCGGCGAGGTGCTTAACAACCTCGAGTGGGCGAGTGCGATCGATGCCGACCGCGACTTCGCGAAGGCTCAGCTCGGCCGGCGCGAGCGCGAGATCTTGCACCTCTACGCGAGCGGTCTGCCCCTGAAGCTCGCCGCGCAGCAGCTCGGCATCGGCTACTCGACCGCGCGCGAGTACCTCGACCGCATTCGCGCAAAGTACGTCGAGGTCGGTCGCCCGGCGCCGACGAAGGTCGACCTGCTTCGCCGGGCCGTCGAAGACGGAATCCTTCCCGGGCTCGAACCCGACGGTGATGACTCCGCCTGACGCGGTCGCGGTCGCGGCGAGCACGAGCAAGCCGGCCCGCAGCCCCCTGAGCCGCAAGCGCGTCGACACGGTCATCTCGCGCTCGGTCGCCTGGTTCGGCATCGTCTTCGGCCTGCAGGCGGTTCCGCTTCTGCTCACGCAGTACCACCTCGGGCAGCCGTTGTGGTCGGCGATCACCGTCGGGGCGATGTTCGGCTCGCTCGTCGTCGCGCTGCTCTGCTCGTCGATCAAGAGGTGGGTGATCGGCTCGCACCTGCTCGTGTCGTTCGTCTACGTGGCCGCGCTGCTGACGTGGCCGTTCTTCCTGGCCGACCCTGAGGTCACCCAGGTCGGCAACCACTGGCTCTACCAGCTCACGACCGTGGCGACCGCGACGGCGGCGATCGGATTCCCGGTGCGACGGGCGCTCGCCTACCTCATCATCGTGCCGATCATCTACGGCGTCATCAGAGTGACGCCGGCGGGCGGTACCGCGCCGTGGGAGCTCGGTGTTTTCGATGCCGTCTACGCGATCATCCTCGGCGGAGCGGTGCTCGTGATCGTGACCATGACGCGCGTCGCGGCCACCTCGGTCGACGAGGCGCAAGGCGCGGCCCTTGATCGCTACGCGCGCGCGGTGCGCCAGCACGCGACTGAGGTCGAGCGCGTGCACGTCGACTCGATCGTGCACGACAGCGTGCTCACCACGCTCTTGACGGCGGCGCGCGCCGAGTCGCCCGAGCAGCGGGTGCTCGCCGCGCAGATGGCGTCGAACGCCATGCAGCACCTGCGTGAAGCGGCCCTCGTCTCGCCCGACGACGGCTCGACTGTTCGCCTGCGGCAGCTCGCCGACCGCATCGTGTCGGCAGCGCGCGAGATGCAGGCGCCGTTCGCCGTGCGCGTGCGCTCGCTCGACACCCGCGTGATCCCCTCGGCCCAGGCCGAGGCGCTCTACTCGGCAGCGGTGCAGGCGATGGTCAACAGCGTGCAGCACGCGGGCGGGCCCGAGGTGCGGCGCTGGCTGCGGGTCTCGGGCGTGCACGGCGGCGCCGTCGAGATCGAGGTGGGCGACTCGGGGCAGGGGTTCGATCTGGCCCTCGTGCCCGAGGCTCGTCTCGGCGTCAGACGATCGATCATCGAGCGCACCTCGAGCGCGGGCGGCCAGGCCACCGTCGTCTCGGCGCCCGGCAAGGGCACGGTCGTCACGCTCGCCTGGCCGGTGTTCACGCTCGATGCGCTCGACGTTGACGACACACCGAACGACGAGGGGGCGCGCTCGTGAGAATCGGAGTGCCCCGCGCGCTCATCGTGACGATGGCGGCGATCTTCTCGGCGTACCACGTCGTGCTCGGGCTCTACACGATCGATGTGCCCGAGAATCCGCTGCCTATCCTGGCGGCGATGGCGCTCTACGCCTCGGCCACGGCGCTCAGCCTCATGCCCGGGCAGCCCGAGCGCATGCCGACATGGATGGCGGGCCTCAACGTTGTCATCTGCATCGTCATGACGCTGCTCATCACTCCCGAGCTCGACCCCGCGCGCGAAGGGGGTCTCGGCTACGCCACGTGGTACGTCGCCGCCGTCGGCACGCTCATGACGATCACCTCGACCCGCCGTCGTCACCTCTACGCCTGGATCGGCATCGCCGCTCTCGTCGTTCAGACGATCGTCTGGGGCGGACCCGGCCTGCTGCTCGGCATCGGCGTCATCGGCAGCGCCGCCTGGGTCGCGGTCTCGCACATCCTGTCGCGGGCGCTCTTGAAGGCATCGGCAGACGCTGCCCGGTTCGCGCAGGCCGAGCGGGAAGCCACCGACTGGCAGGCTGCGCAGGAGGCGCACCTCTACGAGCGGCAGTTCCGTTTGGGGCAGACGGGCACGACGGCGGTGCCGATGCTGCAGATCATCGAGGCCTCGGGCGGAGACCTGACGGCCGAGCAGCGCAACGAGTGCCTGCACCTCGAGGGCGCGATCCGCGACGAGATCCGCGGTCGGCGGCTGCTCAACGACGATGTGCGGCGCGAGGTGATGTCGGCACGGCGCCGCGGTGCCACGGTGAGCCTGCTCGACGAGGGCGGGCTCGACGATCTCGACGAGGCGAGCCGCGAGCGGGTGCTCATCGCGCTGGCCGAGGCGATCCGCACGACCGGCGCGATGCGTGTCATTGCCCGCACCGCCCCGATCGACTCGGATGTGGCGGTCACGGTGGTGGGGCTGACCCCGGCGAGCGACGGGCACGCGCGCGATCTCGGCCAGAGCCATGACGACGATGACGACGATGCCGTCGACCTCTGGCTCGAGATCCCTCGGACCAGCGCCTGAGAGCGAATCGCGGAGCGATTCGCCGGCGCGCATGTCGCGTGACACCAACTCGTCACGCCCCGAGCTGGGCGCCGAGCATCCTGAACCAACCGACTTAACGCTGGAAGGGCCGGAGTACCCAGCTCCGGCCCTTCTCAACGTATCGAGGTAGAGCAGCAACCCGAATGCGGCCCTACCTCGCCCCCCAATCACGAACCGCTACCCGTGCGGCTGTGGTGATCGGTGGTGAGCTCTGAGAGCGTCACCTGACACGTTCTATGGTGTCGAACAGGCCGCACGAGCACAGTCGTCATTTTGGGGGACACGTGGGGGACTGATTCGGGGTGCGTCGGCCAGAAAACCCCGGAAATCCGGGGTTGTGAGACCGTTCTGTGGCACGACGCGGGGTACATATCCCCCGAACTGGGGCCAGTTCTTCACTTTTATGGCCGTCTCAGTACAGCAACAGTGAAATCGCCACTGAAGTCGTCGCTGTCGACGCCGAAATACTGCGCAATGCGCAGTATCCGAGCGACGCTCAGCCGGTGCGCATGCCTCGGCCCGCGCTCCAGGAGCCGGGCCCGGGTGCGAGCGGCCCGCGCATCTGGCGCCCGCTCCGTCCCCACCCGTCGACGCGCGGCTCGAGCAGCGGAACCCCGGCTGCAGCCTGGTCGGCGAGCGCGGCAGCGATCACGGCGTGCACGGCCGCGAGCTCTGCGTCGGTGGGGCTCCCGTTGACGATGCGCACTACGGGCGCCTCGGCGCTGGCCGGCTGCTCGCTCGACGCGTGCGCACTCACAGGGGGATGTTCCCGTGCTTCTTCGGCGGCAGGCTCGCCCGCTTGCCCTTGAGCGCGCGCAGCGCCTTGATGACGGCGACGCGCGTAGCTGCCGGCTCGATGATGCCGTCGAGCTCGCCGCGCTCCGCTGCGAGGAACGGGCTGGCCACGTTGTACGTGTACTCGTTGGCGAGCCGCGTGCGCACGGCCGCGACGTCTTCACCGGCCGCCTCGGCCGCCTTGATCTGGTCGCGGTACAGGATGTTCACCGCGCCCTGCCCGCCCATGACGGCGATCTCGGCCGTGGGCCACGCGTAATTCGCGTCGGTGCGAATGTGCTTGCTCGACATCACGCAGTAGGCGCCGCCGTACGCCTTCCGCGTGATCACCGTCAGCTTCGGCACGGTCGCTTCCGCGAATGCGTAGAGGAGCTTCGCGCCATGCCGGATGATGCCGCCGTACTCCTGC
>SXMG01000099.1 GCA_005778835.1 Actinomycetota bacterium | reverse complement strand
GATCGACTGGTCGGAATCGCCCACGACCGTGAGGCTCGCCGCCGCGATGCCGCCGTCGGAATCGAGCTCGACGCGCGTATCGGCGGGCACGTGCTGCGGCTCGACCGGCCGGGTGAGCTCGCGGATGAGCGCGTACTGCGCGTGGTTCGTGTCTTGGTACTCGTCGATGAGAATGTGGCGGAACCGACGCTGGTAGAGCGCCGCGACCTTCGGGAAGGCTCGGAAGAGGTAGACCGTCTGCGCGATCAGATCGTCGAAGTCGAACGCGTTCGCCCGGCGCAACTCGGCGCTGTAGCGCCGGAACAGTTCGAGGAACATCACCTCGGTCGGGTCGTTCGGGTTGAGCTGGCGGCTGTAGCCCTCCGCGTCGATGAGCTCGTTCTTGAGCCGCGAGATCTTGCCCGCCACACCGCTCACCGTGAAGCCCATGGTGTCGGCCTGCATGTCTTTCACGAGGCGCTTGATGAGCGCGCGCGAGTCGGCCGAGTCGTAGATCGTGAACGCGGCCCCGAACCCGAACTGCTCCGCTTCGCGCCGCAGGATGCGCACGCAGGCCGAGTGGAACGTCGAGATCCACATGCCCTGAGCGGCCTCGCGCCCGACGAGCAGCTCGACGCGCTCGCGCATCTCGGCTGCGGCCTGGGTCGTGAAGGTGATGGCGAGAATCTGGCTCGGCCAGAGCTCACGATCACGGATGAGCCGCGCGACGCGCCGCGTCAGCACCGCGGTCTTGCCCGAGCCCGCGCCCGCGACGATGAGCAGAGCCTTCGAGCGGCTGAGCACGGCCGTGCGCTGCTGCGGGTTCAGCCCGTCGAGCAGCGGATCGGCGTCGGCGAGAGAGGCGCTGGCAGGGGTGCTCATGACCGCCTCAGTCTAGGTCTGGCCGCCGACGGGGCCGCTGCGAGCATCCGTCGTCGACTGCGAAGTCGCAGCACGGCGCGGTCAGAGCGCGGCCCGGGCCTCGAGAGCCAGGTCGGGCTGATCGGCGAAGACGCCGTCGAGCCCCGCGCGCATGACGGCCTGGAAGAACGTCATCCAGTCACCGGGCGCAGCCCCGCTCGCACCGATGCGGCAGGGGGCGGGCAAGAACCGGTTCTCAGCGCGGAGGGTCCACGTGCAGGTCGCGAGCCCCGCGGCGCGCGCACGCTCGACGAGGTCGGATGCTGCGATGCCGTTGCCGACGGGCGTCCAGGCCGAGCCCAGCTGGCCCGCGCCCCGCGGCTCGGCCTTCACGAGCAGAGCGGTGTCGACGCTCACGCCGTCGATGCCCGCGGCGGCGAGACGCGCGAGTCCGGCGTCGGTGAGCTGGCCGGCATACGAGATGGCCGCCGCCCCGTAGCGCGCGACCAGGTCGGCCGCGCTGCCCGACTTCTCGAGCAGATAGACGTACTCGGCCGCCAGACCCCGATCACGCAGTTGCCCGAGCACGGTCTGCTCGAACGCCTCGACGACGAGCTGGCCGGGCTGCCCCCAGCCGCGCAGCTCGGCCTCGACGAGCTCGTCGAGCGGCAAGCCCCGCGCAGCGAAGTGGGTGGCGTGCTTGACCTCAACGACGAGGCGCACGGGCCGACCCGTTCCCGGCGCGGGCGGGGCCTCATCGATGAGCCGCTGCAGGTCGCGCAGGCGCAGCAGGCCGAAGCGGCCGTCGAAGCGCGCCGACGCCGGCCGCACCTGCGGCAGCCGCTCGCGGGCCCGCAGCGTGCTGAGCTCGGCCCACGTGAAGTCTGCGGTGAACCAGCCCGTCACGCGCGCGCCGTCGATCTCGCGCGTCGTGCGGCGGTCGGCGAACTCGGAGTGCTCGGCGACATCGGTCGTGCCCGAGATCTCGTTCTCGTGCCGCAGCACGAGTTCACCGTCGCGCGTCGCGACGACGTCGGGCTCGATCGCCTCGGCACCCAGCGCGAGCGCGAGCCGGTACGCCGACTCGGTGTGCTCGGGGCGATAGCCGCTGGCACCACGGTGGGCGATGACGAGCGGGCGCGCATCCGGTTTCGCCGACGACGCGATTCCGGGCTCAGTCACGGCGACCACGCTACGCGATACCGTCAGAGCATGAGCGCCCCCGTCGACGAGAGCCCGCACGGTGTCGAGCGCCCGCCGCTCGCGGGCCCGCAGGTCGAGCAGGTGCCGCTGGCGCGTCCGCGTCCCCGGCTCAACGCGCTCGCGGTCGCGGCCCTCATCCTCGCCATCATGCTGAGCCCGCTCGCCGCACTGTTCGGCCACATCGCGGCCAGCCAGATCTCGCGCTCGCAGGGTACCGAGCGCGGCATCGTCATCGCGTGGGTCGCTGTCGGACTGGGTTACGTCTGGCTCGTCGGAGCCATCGTCGTCGGCGTCGTCGTCTGGCGCGTGCTGAACGGATGACCGCTCTGGCCTGGGTCGAGCCCGCAGCCCGACTGCCGCTGCGGTGGGGCAGCTACCGGGGGCGGGTGAACGCCGGGCTCGTGCTCATCGCCGGCGGGCTCGTGCACCTGCAGGCCGCGCGCACCGAAGACCTGATTCCGCTCATCGTCGGGTCGACCGCCCACGTCATCGGCTGGCTCATCATGCCCGCGACGGCATGGAGGCGGCTGGTGCCCCTGCTGCCGAGTACGCTCGTCGTCTGGCTGCTGCTGACGGGCCCTCAGTCGGTCTGGACCCTCACGGTGCCCTTCATCTTCTGGCTCATTGTGCGGCATCGTCCGGCGCGCAGCTACCTGGCTCTCGGACCCGTGCTGCTCAACGGTGTCGCCGCCGTCGGGCTCTTCGGCGAGTACGACGGCATGCTGCTGTCGCTCGCGCTCTCGACGGTGGTGCTCGTCGGGTCGGCCTGGTGGGCGTGGGCGCTCGCTCGGCCGCCGCGGGGCATCCGGCCCCCAGCCTCGCCTTAGGCTTCGCGGGGCGATTTCGGGGCGAGATTCTCTAGACTTCTCACATGGCCACTTCCAACCCCGCATTCTCGAACTCCCCTGCCTTCACGCAGAGCGCCACCAAGGCGATCCAGTGGACCCAGGAGCCCTCCGCTCAGCAGCTCGACGAGCTCTACGCGCGCTCGTCGGCGACGCCCGAGCAGATGGACCGCATGACGTACGAGAACACGATCGTCAAGACGGCGATCGCCTTCGTCGTGCTGCTCGTCGGTGCCGCCGTGGGCTGGTTCATCCCGGCACTCACCATCCCCGCAGCGATCATCGGCTTCGTGCTGGCGCTCGTGAACATCTTCAAGAAGCAGCCGTCGCCGGGTCTCGTGCTCGCCTACGCGGCCGTGCAGGGCGTGTTCGTCGGCGGCATCTCGATGCTCTACAACACCATGTTCGACGGCATCGTCGTGCAGGCAGTGCTCGGCACGTTCGCGGTCGTCGGCATCACCCTCGCCCTCTTCGCGAGCGGCAAGATCCGCGCCACCAAGCGCGCGACGAAGATCTTCATGATCGCGATCATCGGCTACGCGGCCTTCTCGCTCATCAACTTCGGCCTCATGATCTTTGGCGTCACCGAGAGCATGTTCGGACTGCGCGACACCATCTTCCTCGGCATGCCGCTCGGCTTCTGGCTCGGAATCCTCGTGATCCTGCTCGCGGCCTACTCACTCGTGCTCGACTTCGAGTCGATCAAGACCGGCGTGCAGCGCGGCGCTCCCGCCGTCTGGGGATGGCAGGCCGCCTTCGGCATCATGGTCACGGTCATCTGGCTGTACCTCGAGATCCTGCGTCTGCTCGCGATCCTGCGCGGCGACTGATCTCTCGCGTTGTGGATGGGGCCGCCCTTCGGGGCGGCCCTTTCTGCGTTCAGCGCTCACGCAACCCGAGCGCCGGGACGGCGCTCGGCGCTGGCGTCGCGCGAAGGCCAGAAATGGCCTTCGCCTTCAGCTCCGGCGCGCGGGTAACTCAGTAGAGGCGTTCACGTTGCTCGGCGCTCAAGAGATCGCGGCCGAGACGGCCGCTGGAATAGCAGCGCAGCGAGATCAGAAATGATCTCGCTGAACGCGCTGCTATTCCCATTCGATCGTGCCGGGGGGCTTCGAGGTCACGTCGAGCACCACGCGGTTCACTCCATCGACCTCGTTCGTGATGCGGTTCGAGATGCGGGCGAGCACGTCGTACGGCAGGCGGGTCCAGTCGGCGGTCATCGCGTCTTCTGACGACACCGGGCGCAGCACAATGGGGTGACCGTAGGTGCGCCCGTCTCCCTGAACACCCACCGACCGCACGACGGCGAGCAGCACGACCGGGCACTGCCATATCTCCGTGTCGAGCCCGGCGGCGGTGAGCTCGGCGCG
>SXMG01000098.1 GCA_005778835.1 Actinomycetota bacterium | reverse complement strand
TGATCGTCGCGGGGTTCGAATTGACGAGGATGACCCGGATGCCCTCCGCGCGCAGCACGCGGCACGCCTGGGTGCCCGAATAGTCGAACTCGGCCGCCTGCCCGATGACGATCGGGCCCGAGCCGATCACCAGCACGCTGTTGATGTCGTCGCGCTTGGGCATCAGGCGTCGGCCTTTCGGTGCTGGTGGCCGGCGCTGTGGGCGACGACAAGGTCGCGGAACCGGTCGAACAGGTACGTCGAATCGTGCGGGCCGGCCGCCGCCTCGGGGTGGTACTGCACCGAGAAGGCGGGGATGTCGAGCGCGCGGAGTCCCTCGACGACCTGGTCGTTGAGGCCGATGTGGCTCACCTCGACGCGACCGAAGCCCGCAGGGCTCTCGACGACGCCCTCGAGCGGCGCATCGACGGCGAAACCGTGATTGTGCGCGGTGATCTCGATGCGGCCGGTCTCCTTGTCGAGCACGGGCTGATTGATGCCGCGGTGCCCGTAGGGCAGCTTGTAGGTGCCGAATCCGAGAGCGCGGCCCAGCAGCTGGTTGCCGAAGCAGATGCCGAAGAACGGCAGGCCGTCGCGCAGCACCCCCTGCAGTAGCTCCACGTGCGCCGCGCTCGCAGCGGGGTCGCCTGGGCCGTTCGAGTAGAACACCGCCGCCGGGTCGATCGCCCGCAGCTCATCGAGCGTCACCGACTGCGGCAGCACGTGCACCTCGAAGCCGCGCTCGGCCAGGTGCCGCACCGTGGCCTCCTTGATGCCCAGGTCGAGCACCGCGAGGCGACCGATGCTCTCACCGATCGCCGGCACCACCCGGGGCGACTCGACCGAGACCTCCGCCGAGAGGTTGCGGCCCGTCATCTCGGCCGAGGAGCGCACGATGGCGAGCTGCTCGTCGTCGGGGAGAGTCGCGTCCGCGCCCGAGAAGATGCCCGCACGCATCGCACCGCTCTCGCGGATGCGCCGCGTCAGCGCGCGCGTATCGATGCCGCTGATGCCGACGATGCCGTTCGACTCGAGATCGTCGTCGAGACTGCGCGTGGCCCGATGGTTCGACACTCGGCGCGCGGGATCGCGCACGACGAAGCCCTCGACCCAGATGCGCCGCGACTCGGTGTCATCATCGTTCATGCCCGTGTTGCCGATGTGCGGAGCCGTCATCACGACGATCTGACCGGCATAGCTCGGGTCGGTCAGGGTCTCCTGATAGCCGCTCATGCCGGTGGCGAAGACGGCTTCGCCGACGGTACGGCCTTCGGCGCCGTAGCGGCGCCCTACGTAGCGGGTGCCGTCTTCCAGCACGAGCACGGCAGCAGAACTGGTCACGATGCGACTTCCTCAGCAGGGTCAGGAGTGGGGGCAGAGCCGGGCAGCAGGTCGGTCACGGCGACAAGCAGCTGCTCGGCGTCGGTGCGGTCGGGAAGCCGCAGGTACGTGTCGACGGGGCTCGAGCCGAGCATCCAGCCGATGACGATGAGCCCCTCGGGCTCGACGACGCGGTCGATCGCCCACGTCGCTCGGCCGGCTGTGCGCAGGTCTGCCGCGGGCAGGTGCACGGCCTCCGAACCGCGTCGGTCGAGCACGATGCCGTGATCATGCACGCTCACCGTCGCTCGCGCCCGGAAGCCGAGCCCGTGCACGGCGATGCGCTCGAGCGGCTCGTCGACGGGCGTGGTCGCGACGTACCACCCGTCGACGACCACGGTCGCAGGGCCGAGCTCAACCGGCGCAGGCAACGGGGCGGTGACACCGGATTGGCGTCGTCGACGAGCACGCCAGCCGATCAGCATGAGCGCGGCAGCCGCGACCACGAGTGCGACGATGAGCAGCGTCGGCAGGGCCCTATCCACGGGTCACCGCCTCGTGCGCGGCCGCCACGGTCTCGGCGTCGACGAGCTCGGCATCGAGCACCGTGCTCACGCCGCGGTGCAGCGTGTGCACGACGCGGCCCGGCAGCGTTTCGCCGACGAACGGCGAGTTCTGGCTGCGACCGCGCAGATCGGCGACGCTCCACGTGCGCTCGCTCGAGGCGTCGATGAGGGTGAGGTGGGCGGGGCTGCCCACCTCGAGCGGCTCGGCATATCCGGGCACCCGGCCGATCTCGGCGGGCGTCGTCGAGAGCACGCGGGCGACCCCCCGCCACTCCAGCAGGCCCGTGTCGACCATGGTGCGCTGCACGATGCTGAGCGCCGACTCGAGCCCGACCATGCCGAAGGCGGCCTCGGCCCACGTGCACTCCTTCGCCTCCGTGGGATGCGGGGCGTGATCGGTGGCCACGATGTCGATCGTGCCGTCGGCGAGGGCCGCGCGCAGAGCCAGCACATCCTCATCACGACGCAGCGGCGGGTTGACCTTGAATCGCGCGTCGTATCCGCGCGCCAGGTCTTCCGTGAGCAGCAGGTGGTGAGGGGTCGCTTCGGCCGTCACGGCGATGCCGCGGGCCTTCGCCCAGCGCACGACCTCGACCGAGCCCGCCGTCGAGACGTGGCAGATGTGCAGTCGCGCACCCACGTGCTGGGCCAGCAGAACGTCGCGGGCGATGATGGCTTCTTCGGCCACCGCGGGCCAGCCCGCGAGCCCGAGCTCGCCCGAGAGCGCGCCCTCGTTCATCTGCGCGCCCTGCGTCAGTCGCGGCTCCTGCGCATGCTGAGCCACGACGCCGTCGAAGGTGGCGACGTACTCGAGCGCACGGCGCATGATGAGCGGATCGTGCACGCAGAACCCGTCGTCGCTGAAGACCCTCACGGCGGCTGTCGACCGGGCCATGGCGCCGATCTCCGCGAGCTGCTCGCCGGCGAGCCCGACAGTGACGGCGCCGATCGGTCGCACGGTCGCGTAGCCGTGACGCTCACCGAGGCGCTGCACCTGCTCGACGACGCCGGCGGTGTCGGCGACTGGCGAGGTGTTGGCCATCGCGTGCACCGCCGTGAAGCCGCCGGCAGCGGCGGCGCGGGTGCCGGTCAGCACGGTCTCACTCGCTTCGCCGCCCGGTTCGCGCAAGTGGGTGTGCAGGTCGACGAGCCCCGGCAGTGCGATGAGCCCTGCGGCGTCGATGACGCGTTCGCCGAGTTCTGCCGTGAGGCTTCCGCGCGCGATGATGACACCGTCGCGAATGCGGATGTCGTCCGTGTGCTCGCCGAGCGACGAGGCTCCGCGGATCAGGATGCCGGTCATCGCTCTCCCCCGGTCGAGTCGGCGGTCTCGGACGATCCCGCGACGAGCAGGTAGAGCACGGCCATGCGGATCGATACCCCGTTCGTGACTTGATCGAGCACCGTCGACGCTGAAGAGTCGGCGGCGGCGGACGAGATCTCCAGGCCCCGATTCATCGGGCCGGGGTGCATCACCATCGTATCGGGGCCGAGCTGGGTCATCCTCTCGGCCGTCAGGCCCCACTCGCGCGCGTACTCACGACTCGAGGGGAAGAACGCGTCGCGCATGCGCTCGGTTTGGATGCGCAGCATCATGACGGCGCCGGGAGCGGCTGCGAGTGCGTCATCGAGGTGCTCGTGCACCGTCACCGGCCAGTGCTCGATACCGTGCGGTAGCAGCGTGCGAGGAGCAACGACGTGCACTTCGGCGCCGAGTGTCGTGAGCAGCCAGACGTTCGAGCGCGCGACTCGCGAGTGCAGGATGTCGCCGACGATCGCGACCCGCAGTCCGTCGAGGCCCCGGCCGCGGGAGTCAGCACCGTGCCGGCGCGATCGCATCGTGAAGGCGTCGAGCAGCGCCTGAGTCGGGTGCTCGTGCGTGCCGTCGCCGGCGTTGATGATGGCCGCATCGATCCACCCGGCGTGCGCCAGTTGATGCGCCGCACCCGAGTCGTGGTGCCGCACGACGATCGCGTCAGCCCCCATGGCCGCGAGCGTCTGCGCCGTGTCCTTGAGGCTCTCGCCCTTCGAGACGCTCGAGCCCTTCGCGCTGAAGGTGATGACGTCGGCGCTGAGCCGCTTGGCTGCCGACTCGAACGAGAGCCGCGTGCGGGTGGAGTCCTCGAAGAACAGATTGACGACCGTCTTGCCGCGCAGCGGGGGCAGCTTGCGCACCTCGCGGTCGGCGGTCTGCGCCATGTCTTCGGCGACGTCGAGAATGCGGATGGCCGCTTCACGATCAAGATCGCGTGTGCTGAGCAGATGCTGGATCACTCGATCGTCACCTCATCGTTGCCGTCGACCTCCGTGAGCCGCACGGACACGCGCTCTGATGTCGACGACGGCAGGTTCTTGCCGACGAAGTCGGCGCGGATGGGCAGCTCGCGGTGCCCGCGATCGACGAGCACCGCCAAGCGCACGACGCGCGGGCGACCGTGGTCGACGAGGGCGTCGAGCGCCGCTCTGATCGTGCGGCCCGAGTAGAGCACATCGTCGACGAGCACGACGATCGCGTCGTCGATGCCCCCGGCCGGAATGCGGGTCGGCGCCGGGGTGCGCGTCGGCGTGCGGGCGAGATCGTCGCGGTAGAGGGTGATGTCGAGCGAGCCCGCACTCGACACTCCGGGCTCGATCTCGTCGACGATCTGCTGGATGCGCAGGGCGAGTGTCGCGCCTCGGGTCGGGATGCCGAGGAAGACCAGGCGGCCATCGCCTCGCCGGCTCTCGAGCACTTCGTGGGCGATGCGGCGCAGCGCGCGGGTGATGTCAGCGTCGTGCAGCACAGTGCGTGCGACCACTCTGACCTCCTTTCCCGCCTCACAGGACGGTGGTTAAAGGACGTCGTACGGTGCCGAGTCTAGCGGGTGCTACCCCCAGCGCTTCAGCAGGGCGCGCTCGCCGATGCCGAGGAGAGCGTCCGTGGTCTTGCCGAGGATGGCGAGCAGGATGATCGCGAGGAAGATGCGGTCGACCCGGCCGTTGTTCTGCGAATCGGTGAGCAGGAATCCGAGCCCCATCGACGATGCGATGAGCTCGGCGGCCACGAGAAACAGCCATGCCTGGGCGAGAGCGAGGCGCAGCCCGGAGACGATCGACGGCACCACGGCCGGCAGCTGCACTGTCGTGAGCAGTCGCGCAGGCCCGAGGCCGAAGGCGCGACCCGCTTCGACGAGGTGCGGGTCGACATGCCGCAAGGCGCCGGCGACCGTCGTGAAGACGGGGAAGGCCGCGCCGATCGCGATGAGCGTGATCTTGGGCTCTTCGAAGATGCCGAGGTAGATCGTCAGCAGCGGTACCCAGGCGAGCGAGGGCACAGCGCGAATCGCGCCGAGGGTCGGCGCGAGAAGCTGCGAAGCAGTGCGTGAGAGGCCGACGAGGGCCCCGAGCAGAAGGCCGACGGATGCCCCGATCGCGAAGCCGAGGAACACGCGTTGCAGTGAGATGGCGATGTAAGTGCCCAGAAGGCCGTTCTGGGCCAGTTCGACGCCCGCGATCACGACCTGCTCCGGTGAGGGCAGCACGACCGCCGAGATGTCGGTGAACTCGGTCACCGACCACCACGCCAGCATGATGATGCCCGGCAGCAGCAGCCCGAGCAGGATGGTGCGCGCCGTCGGTCGACCACCCAGCCCGTCAGCGACTGCTGACCCTGAGGCCGAGAATCCGAACGAGTCGGCCCAGCCGAGCAGCGAGGCAGCGCGCCGCGGCGCCGCCGCCCGCCCCGAGTCATCGGGGCGGGCGGCGGCGAGGCTGGCGGTTCCGCGTTCGTCGAAGCTCATGCTCAGCCGAACGAGTTCGGGTCTGCGGAGGTCGCGAACTCGGGGTAGAAGAGCGAGTCGAGCGCGTCGTCGATCAGCTGCTGGTTGGCCACGTCGCCGCTCTCGACGAAGATCGGGCCGATGACGGCGAGCACCGCGCGGTGCACCTCGCCGGGAACGGGGTCGGTGTCGATGACCGTGCGCTCGATCGTCGCCTCAGCGATGGGCAGCTCGATGCCAGCGACCTCGGCGAGGATCGCCGCCGTCTCGGCCGGGTTCTCGAGCGCCCAGGCGCGCGCACGCTCATAGGCGTCGACCACGAGTTGAGCAAGGTCGGGGTGGTTCTCGATGAAGTCCTCGGTGGCGTTGAGGAAGCCGTACGAGTTGAAGGCGACGTTGTCGTAGATGATCTCGGCCGCCCCGTTGTAGACCGAGGTCGACAGCAGCGGGTCGAGTCCGGCCCAGGCGTCGACGGCGCCGGTCTCGAGCGCGCCGCGGCCGTCGGAGTGCTGCAGGTTCTGCAGCGAGATGTCGTCGAGCGAGAGACCGGCCTCACCGAGCGCCTGCAGCAGGAAGAAGTACGGATCGGTGCCCTTGGTCGCGGCGACGTTGCGACCAGCGAGGTCGGCGACCTCGGTGATGTCGGAGCCGGTGGGCACGAGCAGCGCCGCCCAGTTGGGCTGCGTGTAGATGCTGATGGTCTGGATGGGGCTGCCGTTCGACCGCGCGAGCAGCGCTGCCGAACCGGCAGTCGATCCGACGTCGAGTGCATTGGCGCGCAGGCCCTCGTTCGCCTTGTTCGAACCGGCGGACTGCACCCAGGTGACCGTGACGTCGTCACCGAGCTCCTCCTCCAACCAGCCCTGCTCCTTGATGATCAGGCTCAGCGGGTTGTAGGTGGCGAAATCGAGCGTGAGAGTGGTCGACGACCACTCCGAGCCCTCGACCGGGTCGGCGGCAGGCGCGCCCTCACCGGCGACGCATCCGGTCATGGCCATGGCGGCCACGGCGACAGTCGCGGTCAGCAGGGTCGAACGGGTGCGGATGGTCATGATTGCCTTTCGGTTGTCGGTCGGTCGACCGTTGTGCGGTGGGGTGGTGCGGTCTGGGGGGCTAGCGCCCGTGGTGGCTCGGCACGCCGAGCGCGTCGAGAAGCTGTGCTCGCAGTCGCGCGAGAACCGTCGAGGCGCGGTCGCGCGGACGCACACCCGGAACCTCGATGATGCGGCTGATCGTCGCGCCCGGGCGATCGTGCCGCGTGCCGAGCAGAACGATGCGATCAGCGAGCGCGAGCGCCTCATCGACGTCGTGCGTGACGAGCACGATGGTCGCGGGCTCGGCTCGGTGGATGTCGACCAGCAGGTCTTGCAT
>SXMG01000097.1 GCA_005778835.1 Actinomycetota bacterium | reverse complement strand
GTCGAACACGAGCGGAAACAGGTTGTGCGGGCTCGTGTCGCGCACGGCGGGGTCGCCCGAGCCGACCACGTTGAAGTAGCGCAGGCTCGTGTGCCGCAGGCCCGCCGCGACCTCTTGATCGCGCAGCAGCCACTCGCCGATGAGCTTCGACTCGCCGTAGGGCGACGTCGGGTTCTTCGGGGTGTCTTCCGTGACGAGGTCGACCTCGACGGCGCCGTAGACGGCAGCCGACGACGAGAACACGCACTGCTGCACGCCGTGGCGCTGCATCGACTCGAGCAGGGTGATCATGCCCGTCACGTTCTGCTCGTAGGTGTGCAGCGGGCGCTGCACACTCACGCCGGCGTACTTGAAGCCCGCGACGTGAATAACTCCGGTGACTCCGTGGTCGCTGAGCGCAGCATCCACCGCCGCCTCATCGAGAATGGATGCGCGCACGAAGGGCACGCCCTCCGGAACGAAGGCGGCGTGCCCGCTCGAGAGGTCGTCGAGCACGACGGGGCTCATGCCCGCCGCGGTGAGGGCACGCACGACGTGGGCTCCGATGTAGCCGGCACCGCCGGTGACAAGCCAAGACATGCTCTTAGGCTAGGCCCACCGTGCGACCGACCGGGCGTGCGTCGTCACGGCTCACGAGCGGCCAGCAGCTCGCCCAGAGCGCGCTGCAGCTCGGTCGCCTCACCGCGCGTCGCGCTCACGGCGCACTCGACGCCCGCCTCGACCGCCGTCGACACGGCGGGGGGCCCTCCGAGAATCACGATCTCGCGGGCGCCGAGGTCTTCGACCGCATCGACGATGCCCGCGCCCAAGCAGCGTGGCGGAGTCAGATAGAGCGGAGCGCCGTCGCGCGCTGCCAGAGGACCGCCCGCGAGAGCGTCGGCGAAGCCCGTGCCCGTTGCGACGTAGACCAGGTCGGTGCCGCCGAGCTCGTTGTACCTGAAGCCGTACTGCGGCACGAAGATGCTGTTGAGGATGCGCCCGGTCTCGTAGCGGTCACGGCCCGCAGCGCGATACACCTCAGAGGTGCGGCTCAAGAGCTGAGCCTCGATGCCGGCACTGACGGTGTTGGTGCCGCCCGCAATGAGGAACGCTTCAGGCTGCAGCTCGTCGAGCAGCGCAACCGTCGCGGCATCGAGCGACGGGCGGTTGCCGTTCACCAGCAGCACTGGCCCACCCAGGGCTGCGGCGACCGGGCCGGCGGCGAGCGCGTCGGGGTAGTTCGAGCCCGTGGCGATCACGACAGTCATGCCGGTCGAGCCCTCGAAAGCCTCGCGCACCACGCGGCGGGCGGTGTCGTAGCGATCGGTACCGCTGCGACGCTCTATGTCGCTCGGCGAATCGACGAACGCTTGCAGTTGTGTCTCGACCGCGGCGCTCACGGTGCGCGTGCTGCCGACGATCACGATGCGGTCTGGCTGCAGTCGTCGCAGCTCGGTCTCGATCTCGGCCGGAATGAGGTTCGGCTGCACGAGCAGCAGAGTGCCGCCCTCGGCCGAGACCGCGGGGCCGGCCGAGAGGGCGTCGGGGTAGTTGAGCCCGTTCGCGATGTAGACGACGTTCACGGGCGGAGTCGGAATGAGCTCGCGCGAGATCGCCGCCGACCCCGCAAAGCGGTTGGGGCCCGACAATCGAGTGATGTCGAGAGGCGTGGGCGAGACATCAGTCGGCCCGAGATCAACGAGCTCGCCCCGAACCGGCGAGATGATCTCGGCCTCAGTGAATCTCGTGACTCCGCCCGGCCAGTACTCGCGGTATTGCCGAGTTGGCTCGTACAGTTCTCCGTCGACCAGGTACTGCAACTGCACCCGATAGTCGCCCTCGCGCATCGGCGGGCTCGACAAGATCCCGAACCCACCGCCGATGGAGGAGGCTTGTGCTTCTCGAACCCAGAAGCCTTGCTGCTCGTCGAACCGCCAGAAGAACGCATAGCTGTGGGTGATGGGAATACGTGCACCGGCGTCCGCCGGATCAGCTCGCCCCAGGCCCGACACGGTGATGCGCGTGGCTCCTTGCACCGTCAGGTCGATGCCACCTCGTGACTCCGTGCCCATGATGACGGGCACGCCGTCAGGATTCGCATCGTCTTGCCCGAAGCACTGGGTGAAGATGGCCTGGTACTGCCGGGAGCCCTCATCGCGAGCGCAGATCTGATAGGCGCCAGGCTCGATTCCGGACAGCACGAACTCGCCCTCGGCGAAGACCTGCGTACCGCGCTGCGGCGTGCCTGCTTCGAGCCCCGGGAAAGGTCGAAGGCTGATCGTGCTGAGAATCGGCGTGGTCACACTGGGGTCTCGGTCGACGGAGAAAACCCCCGAGATCGACCGTGCCGGTGGGAGCGTCGCATCGACCGTGACGTTCTCACTGAGGCCGACGGAAATGGGAACTGCCGCTTCTGCAGTCAAGTACTCACCGTTGTAGACCGACTTCCAGGTCAGGCCCTGACAGCATTCGGCGAACCGCACCACATAGTTGCCGGGGTACAGGCCGCCGATGACGTACGTCTGTGCGAAGCGATTGTATGTCGGCCCCGTGCCCACGAGCGGCGATGGCCCGCTCACGATCGTGATCGCCGGGGTGAAGTCGGTGCCGTCTTCGTTCGACAGCGAGCCGCTGATCGAGCCGGGGCGATGCAATTGGATCGAGCCGAGGTCTCGGTTCTCGCCGGGCGCGAGCACGAGCGGCACGCTCGCCTCGAACGTGAAGGCACCGCCGTAGTACATGCGCAGCACCGATGAGCCTGACAGTTGGGAGAAGAGGATGTGGTGCTCTTCGTCAGCGGCGAGCCCGCTCAGGACGAAGCTGCCGTCAGCGGCGACCGTCGTACCCACGATGCCCGTCGGTACTCCGTTCACCGACGCCACCTTGGTCACGCGCAGCTGCTGGCCTGCGGTGGGTATGGCGAGGCCGTCCGGCATGATGAGCACACCGGAGATGCTGGCGGTGTCGCCGGAGGCGTCGGCGGCAACCCCGGGGGCGATGGCCGACCCCAGGGAGAGAGACAGAACGAGACCCACGGCGGCGGCGGCGCGAAGCCGACGGTTGCTGTGACTCACGGGCGAAGCTCTTTCTGCGAAAAGGTGAAGCTTCGACGGCCGTCGCGCTGTGTGAGGATCATACACAAATCACGAGAATCGTCGGCCATGAAGCGGCCCGCTCGTAGGCTGAGTTCACCGTGTATCTGCCCGACCACCACCCCGATGCCGCGAGCGCTCGCGTGACGCTCGTGGTGGTCGCGCTCGGGCGCACGCAGCGGCTCGTCGACTGCCTGGCCTCGCTCGTCGGGCACGAGGCACGCACGCCGTTCTCGATCGTGTGCGTGGTCAACCCGCTCGACGCGCCGGTCGATACGTCGATCGCCGCTGATGTCGACGCGGTCGGCGTGCGCACCGTCGAGCCCGCACTGAACCTGGGCTGGGCGGGCGGGCTGCACGCCGGGCGGCGGCACGTGAGCACCGAGCTCTTCGTCTGGGTGCAAGACGACATGGTCGTGCTGCCCGGCTGGCTCGACGCGCTCGTCGACGCGGCCGATCAGCACCTCGAGGTGGGCGCGTTCGGCTCGGTGCGCGTGGATGAGTCGGGCGCCGTGCACCGCTTCAACGGCGGGTGGTGCGTGCCCGACGACCTGCTCGCCTGGAGCAGCACCGACACCTCGCACCTCGAGCGCCCCGAGGGTGTCGCACGCCTCGACTGGGTGACGAGCAAGGGCCTGCTCGTGCGCACCCGGGCGTGGGACGACATCGGCGGCGCCGACCCCTCGCTCTACCCGCTCACCTATGTCGACCTCGACACCTGCTCGCACCTGCGCGCGCACGGCTGGGGGGTCGCGCTCGTGGGGGCGGCGACGACCCTGCACGGCGCCGATCAATCGGCCCCCGGGATGCTGCGCCGCTACCTCAACGACCGCCTCACGCCGCGCGTGCACGAGCGCTGGGGCCGCGTCGTCGCCCAGCTGCCCGACGGCGCGGCGCGCGCCGAGCCGCACGACTGCACGAGCGGGCGCGACGCCGAGGTCGAGCAGTGGTGCGCGCGCGAAGCCGCCGACATCGTCGTGCAGTTCGGGCGCTGGGCCGAGCGCGAGCGTCGCGCGCAGGTGACGGCACTGGAGGCGCGCCGCGACGAGCTGAGCGACGGCCTCAGCACCGCCCTCGAGCAGCTCGACGCGGCCCGGGCCGAGCTCGAGGCCACGCGCTCGACGCTGTCGTGGCGCGCAACCGCACCGCTGCGCCGCCTGCGTCGGCTCGGGCGCGACCGCTGACGAGCGTGGCCGTTGCGGGCATACTGAGCACATGTCGACAGAACCGACGCTTCCCGGCACTCCCGACGTGCAGACCGTGACCCCCGAGGGCCGCTCGACCGCGACCATCATCGACGGCGTCATCACCCGACGGCCGCCCGTGCACGTCGACCACCGCGGGTCGCTGCATGAGCTCTACAACGGGCAGCCCGACCTCGGCCCCGAGCCGATCGTGCACGTGTATCAGACCTCGCTGTTCCCCGGCCAGATCAAGGGCTGGGCGCGGCACGAGCGCAAGGTCGACCGCTATTCGATCGCCGTCGGCGAGATGCTCGCGCTGCTCTACGACGGGCGCCCCGGCTCGCCGACCGAAGGGGTGCTGCAGCGCGTGCACCTCACTGCCCGCGGCACGATGCAGATGCGCATTCCGGTCGGAGTATGGCATCTGCTCATCAACCTCAGTCAGGCCGAGACGCACTTCATCAACATGCCAACCGAGACCTACATCTACGGGCAGCCCGACCGTATTCTGCTGCCGTGGGATTCCGACGAGATTCCCGTCGACGTGCGGTCGTACCTGCCCAAGTTCTAGCGGCGGTCAGCGCCGGGGGTAGTCGTAGTAGTTGCGCAGCGCCGACGAGTGGATGTAGACGTAGCGCCCGCCGTACGCCACCCGGTACCAGTCGCGCGCGCTCGCGTAGGCCTCGACCCGCTGCCCGGCGGCGATGACGCCGAGCTGGGTGTTGCCGGCGTTCTGGTAGTACGAGACCGTGCGGGTCGTGATGAGGTTCGTGTCGGCGTAGGCCGCGGTCGTCGAGACGGGGCCGTTGAAGTGCTCGTAGGCCACGCGACCGAGCGCGCGCACGCCCGCCGCCGTGGCGTTGCGGCTGCCGATGATCGCGACCACGATCGGGCCGTGCGGGCTCGAGACGATGCCGACGTCGGCGTGGATGTAGCCGGTCGATACCCACAGGTAGCCGGTCTTGTTGGCGATCGGGGTGCCGGGGGGCATGCCTGCCGGCAGGCGGTGCCGCCAGACCTGCGTCTCGAGCAGTCCGATGAAGTGGTCGGTCGAGGCGGGGCTCAGCAGCGTGCCGTCGTTGAGCCGCGAGAGCAGCAGTGCCACGTCGTTCGTGCTCGTGCGCTTCGACGAGTACCAGGTGCCGTTGCCGCTGCGGCCCTCGTAGACCGTGCGCGTGTAGCCCTCGGTCCAGAACTTGTTGTTCAGGTTCTGGTTGCCGATGAGCGCCACGAGATCCCAGTGGCAGTAGTTGTCGGAGACATGGATCATCACGCGCAGGCACTCTTGCACGCTCACGCCCGAGCGCGTCGCGGTCGCGAAGCTCAGTCGGCCTTCGTCGATGCGGTCGAGCACGGCGTAGGCCACGAAGAGCTTCATGACGCTCGCCGGCTCCTGCATGTCGGAGCCGTTGAGGCTCACCGAGGTCTCGAGCCCGCCCAGTTCGCGCACGCTCACCGAGTAGCGGCCCGACAGCGTCGCCATGCGGTGCGAGAGTGCCGTCGAGAGCTCGGCGATGCTCGTCGCACGGTCATCGGCCACGGTCGAGCAGGCATCGCCGGCAGCGACGCGCGGGCCCAGCGCGGGCGGGCCGCCGAGCAGAGTCAGTCGCGCCACCTGCAGCCGCTCGGTGATGTCGTCGAGCGAGGCGCGAGGCAGGCATGCGACAGGCGACGAGTAGAGCGGAGCCCGCTCGCTCGCCGCAAAGACCGCGCCGGCCAACGCGTCGGCGAACCCTGCCCCCGTCGCGACGAACGCGCGGTCGGCCTCGGTGAAGGCGTGCTGGTTGATCGCGAGGGCGGTCAGGTAGCGGTCGCGGCCCGACAGCCGCTCGACCGAAGTCACGGCGTTCTCGAGCTGGGTCTCGATGCCCTCTGAGACCACGGTCGGCCCGCCGGCCACGAGGGCCTGGTCGACGCCGAGCTCATCGAGCAGTGCGAGCGAGTCGGCATCGAGGCTCGACGCGAGGCCGTTGACCAGCAGCACCGGAGCGCCGATCGATCCGGCGGCCGCAGCGGCGGCGAGAGCATCCGGATAATTGCGGCCGGTCGCGACATACGCGACGGTGCTGTCGTCGATGAAGGCGCGCACGAGCGCTCGAGCGGTCGCGTAGCGGTCGCGGCCGGAGACGCGCTCGGGTGCAAGACCCAGCTCGACGAGCTGCTGCGCGACACGTGCACCGACGGCGACCTCGGCGCCGACGATGATGACGCGCGCGGGGTCGAGGCGCTGCAGCTCGGCGATGACGACGGCCGGGAGGCCCGTGGGTGCCGTGAGCAGCAGCGGCCCGCCCGCGACCGCCGCGACGGGCGCGGCGCTCAAGGCGTCGGGGTAGTCGATGCCGCTCGCGAGAAAGACGATGGGGGCACCTCTGCTGAACGACTGCTGCGACACCGCCACGGCGGTCGAGTAGCGGTCGGGCCCGGCGATGCGGTCGATCGTCATCGCCGCAGTCGGGGCGGGCGCGGTCACGGGCGCGGGATCGACAGGCGGCTCGACGGTCGGCTCGGGCGTCGGCGTGCCCGTGGTCTCCGGGGTGGGGGCGTCGGGGCTCGGCGTCGCGGTGGGCGCCGGCTCGGCAGTCGGCGATGGCTCGGTCGTCGGCGTCGGATCGACGAGCGCGCCGCCGGTCAGCGCGACCACGAGCAGCGCGACACCTGCCGCTTTCAGAACCCCCACGAGCACTCACCCCCCGGTGCGTAGCCCTCAGGGTACCCGACCTGTCTGTACGCGCCGGGATGCACGCCTAGGCGGCGGGGTGATCTCCCGTCGCGACGACGATGCGGCCGTCGCCGTGGATGCTCAGCTCGGCGTCATCGCAGAACGCGGCCTGCCCGCGCTCGAGCACGAGCGAGCCCTGCAACGTGACCCGCCCGTCGAGGCAGAGCACGATGGCGCGACCGCGCGCGTCGACGCTCACGCCGCGGTGGGCGGCCTCCGCGTCGATGACGGTGAGGGCGAAATCGACGACGTCGGGCTCGAAGCGCTGCACTCCCGCAGAAAGGGTGGTCGGCGTGATGCGCGGCTCGGGCACGGGTCGCGCATCGAGCACGGTCATGAGCTCGGCCACGTCGACGTGCTTGGGGGTGAGCCCGCCGCGCAGCACGTTGTCGCTCGCGGCCATGACCTCGATCGCGAGCCCCTGCTGGTACGAGTGGATGTTGCCGGTCGGCAGATAGAGCGCCTCACCCGGGCGCAGCACGACCGTGTGCATGAAGACCGAGAGCACGATGCCAGGGTCACCGGGGTAGTAGTGCGCGAGGCGACGAACGGTCGCCCACGTGCCATGAGGGTCGTGCGGGTGCGAATCCCCTGCTTCATCGGCAAGCGCCATGGCGAGGTGGGTGATCTCCTGACCGCCCTCGAGCAACCAGGCCACGGTGTCGGCGAGCGCATCGTCACCGGTCAGCCGGTCGATGAGCTCGTTCACGCACGGCTCATCGACCGTCGCGAGCTCGGCGCGCGCGGCCTCGACCGGGCGGAACCCGGCGAGCGCGATGAACGGGTCGCTCAGCGCGTAGATGAGCTCGGGCTTGTGCAGCTCGTCTTTGTAGTTGCGCGCGGGATCGTCGAGCGCGATACCGGCTGCGTTCTCGCGGGCGTAGCCCTCACGCGCCTGCGCGATGGTCGGGTGGGCCTGCAGCGAGAGCGGCTCGGCGGCGGCGAGCACCTTGAGCAAGAACGGCAGCTTCTCGCCTCGCGCCGTGAGGTAGGCGGCGAGGTCGGGCTCGTCAGACCCGCCGACGATCCGCGTCGGCGAGCCGGGGTGGTCGCCGAGCCACAGCTCGGCCTCGGGCCCGCCCGACGGTGCCGTGCCGAGCAGATCAGCGATCGCGGTGTGCGAGCCCCAGGCATAGGGGCGCGGAGTGTTCTCGATGCGCAGCAGCACGGGTCCTCCTGGGTCGGAGCTTTCACGCTAGCCGACCGTCGGCGGCGACTCCTACGGGGCCCCGAAATCGGCGACGACCGCGTCGGCGACCCGCAACGCTGCGGCGATCTCACCTGGTCGGTCGTCGATGAGATAGCCCGTGTCGAGATCGATGACTAGAAGGCTGTCGTCGATCACCATCCAGACCACCACGCTCGAGTTCTGCGACTCATCGACGACAGTCGCCGCGAGGGCTCCGGGGTAGTCGATCGGTCGACCCGGCAGAGTCTGGCCCTGCTCGAGAATCCACCCGGCACCAGGCGCGATGATCACGACAGCGAAACCGAAATCTTCGCCGCTGCTCTCCCACGCGCACTCCATGAAGCCCTGGCGCGACAGCGCGGTGTAGATGAGCGGAAACCCGTCACCACTGCCCCAGTAGATGGGCGGTCTCGAGTCGAACGGCATCGCAGCACGAACGCCGCCGTCGGTGGCAGCGACGTCGGTGTCGCACTCGCTCGACCATGAGAGTGCACCCTCGGGTGCGACCCACGGCGGCGGGGCAGCCGGCCAGGCGGCCATGCGCGAACCTACTTCTTGCGCGAACGAACGCAGCGCGGCATCGAAATCTGCCGCTATCGAACCTTCAGGGCTCGTCGAGAACTCGAACAGATAGCCGTTGGCATACACGTTGGTCAGGCAGTAGCCGGGCTGATCTGCCGCTCGGCACTCTGTCCACGACAGTTCGCCACCACTGATCGTGTCGATGCCGCCGTACTGCTCGAACGTGTCGATGTCACCTTGAATCTTGGACACGTCGAAGTCGACGCCCACGATGCTGGTGATGGACACGGCCGTGGCACCCAGGCGACCGTCGACCTGGCAGAAGGCGAAACCGGCTTGGTCGAGAATCGCCTGAACCGGCGCTGCCGAGGAGAATTCCACGGGCTCTGCGGGGTCACCCGTGAAGCCGTCAAGGCCGGCGAAGAGTTCTTCGCACGTCACCGGAATGCGGGGGCCGGGAGGAGTCGGAGCCGCGACGGTCTCGGTCGGCGTCGCCTCGGGGGTCTGCGGCTGCCCGGGCTCGGGTTCTGATGCAGGCACGCACGCCGACAGGCTCACGACGAGCAACGGTGCTGCGGTGAGCACGATCAGGCGCGACCGAAAAGACCCCATGGCGCCAGCATACGAAGCCGAGAAGACCTCGGGCGCATCCGCGAATCACGATCGCGTGTCGATGCGGGCGAAGCGCGACCGTGCTGTCGTCAGGGCTCGGTGCCGACGATCGCCTCAGTGATGCCGACGAGGCGCTCACGCCAGTAGGGCAGCTGGCCGGGCAACACCTGCATCGTGACGAAGACGACGCTGCCGCGCGCGCTCGTGATGAGCGTGACCTCGACCATGTCGCGCTCGTCGCCGGTGGTGTAGTCGAGATACGGCCTCTCAGTGCGCAACGCGGCATCAGCGCCGAGCACGTCGACCGGAGTGCCGACGACTCCGGGCTCGCCGACCGCCCACCCGCCCCAGGGCACGATCGAGATCGAGGCAGACTGCCAACCGAAGTACCAGGCGCAGCCCTTGACCGCGATGCGCTCGTGCGTGAAGGTGCCCACGGAATTGATCTCATTGCTGGCTCGGTACACGTCGGTGCGGCCGTCGTACACGTCGACCTGACTGAACACCGCCGCCTTCTGCTCGGCGCTCGGATCACACGGTTCAGGCGAAGAACTCATCGCCGCGCTGTTGGTCGACGGCGGCGGCCGAAGTCCGGCCGGAAACTCGAGCTCGCGTTGCGCTGCCTGCAGAATCGCCTGGGCCTCAGTGCGGCCCTCCATGTAGTCGGCGTCGAACGGCAGCTCGTAGTCGAGCCTCGCGAAACCGTTGCCGACTCCCACGGCGCCGCTGCACTGTGTCGGCACGACGCCTACCCCCGATGACGAGCACGACAGGGACGACGAAAGTTTGGGCCCCAGGTCGGCGAAGAGCGTCAGCATCACCGTGGTGGTGCCGCTCGGCAGGTCGAAAGCGAACGCGCAGACGGTGGCACCGGCCTGGCGCACCGCCACCGAGTAGATCGTGGGCTGAACAGTCAGCAGTCGCACTCCGACCGGGCGGCCCGCCTCGTCGAGCAAGCGCGAGCAGGTCGTCGTGAGCCTCGGGGTCGGGGCGGCCGGCACTGCCACGGACGTCCAGGCGTCGAGCGGCCAGGTGCGCGGGTAGGTCTGCTCTCCAGGTTCGTCGATGGCCTCGAGTATCTCGTCGGTCGGCGCTTCGACTGGCAAGTCGCTCGGCACCAGCAGCGGCGCTTCACTGTCAGCCGGCGCCTCGACGGTGGCTCCCTCGGGCGCGACCGCCGACTGCTCGCCCGTGGCGCAGCCAGCGAGCAGGAGGCTGCTGATAACGACGAGACCCATGCCGATCGCGAATCCGCCGCGAGAAGTGCTCATGCCGCCAGCATACGAAGGCGAGAAGACCTCGAGCGCATCCGCCGGTCACGATCGGGTGACGACCCGCACAGTTCGTGCCCTCTCGACAAGGGGCAGAGCCCGCCGCGGGGCGCCCGTGGGGTCGCGGCACAAAGCGCTGGCCGCGCGCAGGCAGCGGGCGTAGCCTCGCGCCATGACCTTCCCCACGCTCGCCAGCGATTTCTACGGCTTCGAAGCACTTCTGCGCGACCACGAGAAAGAGCAGCTCGTGCGGCTGCGCACCTTTCTCGAGAGCGAGGTGAAGCCGGTCGTCAACGACTACTGGGATCGCGCCGAGTTCCCCCGCCAGATCTTGCCCGGCCTGCACGACCAGCAGGTGTTCGGCAACCTGTGGGAGGAGACCAAGGCGGGCGACTACAGCGCCGTCTACGGCGGCTGGACCGCCCTCGAGATGGCGCGCGTCGACGCGAGTATCGCTACCTACGTCGGCGTGCAAAACGGCCTCGCCATGGGCTCGATCGGCGTCGCGGGCTCGCCCGAGCAGCGCGCCGAATGGCTGCCGAAGCTCAAGACCGGTGAGATCATCGGCGCGTTCGGGCTGACCGAGCCGCTCTCGGGCAGCGACTCGGCGCAGGGCCTGCGCACGACCGCGACCCGCGAGGGCGACGAGTGGGTGCTCAACGGCAGCAAGCGCTGGATCGGCAACGCAACCTTCAGCGACATCACCATCATCTGGGCGAAGAGCACCGAAGACGGCCAGGTCAAGGGCTTCATCGTGCCGACGAGCACGCCCGGCTACACGGCGACCAAGATCGAGCGCAAGCAGGCCCTGCGCATCGTGCAGAACGCCGACATCACGCTCGAGAACGTACGCGTGCCCGAGTCGCACCGGCTGCAGAACGCGAACTCGTTCCGCGACACCGCCGCCGTGCTGCGCCTGACCCGCGCCGAAGTAGCCTGGGCTGCGGTCGGCACCTCGATCGGCGCTTACGAAGCCGCGGTCGAGTACGCGAAGACCCGCGAGCAGTTCGGCAAGCCCATCGCGAGCCACCAGCTCGTGCAAGACCTGCTGAGCCGCAGCCTCGGCAACATCACGGCGAGCATCGCGCTGTGCACGCGCGTCTCGCAGATGCTCGACGACGGCGTGCAGCGCGACGAGCACGCCTCGCTCGCCAAAGCCTTCGCGACCACGTCGATGCGCGAGACCGTCGGCCTCTGCCGCGAGCTGCTCGGCGGCAACGGCATCGTGCTCGACTACGACGTGGCGCGATTCCACGCCGACGCCGAAGCGCTCTACAGCTACGAGGGCACGCGCGAGATGAACAGCCTCATCGTCGGGCGCGCCATCACGGGCGTCGGCGCATTCGTCTAGACCTCAGAACGCGGGGGGCGGATGCTCGCTCACGCTGCGCGAGCCCTCAGTGGTTGCGCACCCAGTCGGGCCGGTCGCTGAGATCGAACACGGCGGGGCCGCGGCTGCGGCGCCTGAGCTGCTCGCGCGCCTGCAGCGCCATGGGCGGCACGAGCCGACGGCGCAGCGGGCCGGGCATGATGCCGGCCACGCGCATGGCTGCCCGCATCCGTCGCGGTCGCCGCATGAGGCTCAGGCCCATGCGGTGGTACGACGAGACCGCTGACGACAGCGGCACGAGTCGCTCGATCGCCCACGCGATCGTGCGCGCCAGCCGGTCGTCGCCCGCGACGAGGGCCGCGAAGTATTCAGCCGTCGTCGAACGCAGCAGCCGCTCGGCAGCCAGCTCGGCCGCGGGAGTCGACGCCGTCGCCGCGCTCGGGTAGTGCTCGACGAGCAATTGCAGAAAGATCAGCCGGCTGCGCAAGAAGGCCACCGAGGCGGAAGCGTTGGCACCGTGGGTGCGGTAGCGGGCGCGCGTGCGCAGCTGCGGCGCCACGGCCCACCCCGCGCGGAACAGCCGGATGCACAGCTCGTCGTCTTCGTAGCCCGACAGCCGGCGGTCGAAGCCGCGCACTGCGACGAGGGCCGAGCGCCGCATGATGCTCGCCGACGGCAGCGCCATGATGTCGGTGCGCACGAGGTCGGCGACCGTGCGACGGTCGAGCAGCACCTTCGTCTCGGTGAGGTACGAGCGCACGAGCGTGCTGCCGTCATCATCGATGAGGTCGAAATCGCCGTAGACCCAGGCCAGAGCGGCATCGGCCTCGATCGTCTCGACCAGCACCGCCAGGTGGTCGGGCCGCCAGGCGTCGTCCTGATCGAGAAACGCGATGAACTCACCCCGTGCCGCGCGGATGCCCGCATTGCGTGCGGCGCTCTGACCCGCGTTGCTCTGCCGCACGATGCGCAGCTCGACGGGCAGCGAGAGGCTCTCGATGAGCGCCACCGAGTCGTCGGGGGATCCGTCGTCGACGACGATCACTTCGAGAGGTGCAAGGGTCTGCGCAGCCACCGACTCGAGGGCCTCGCGCACGTAGGCCTCGCCCCGGTAGAGGGCCATGATCACGCTCACGGCACCCGGCACGATGTCGGTCTCGGCGTTCGCCCACAGAATGGCTTCGTGCTCGGGGCCCGGCATGGGCACCACCGACGGAATCGCCTCGGGCCGCAGCTCGGCCAGCTCGGCGCGCAGGGTCGCGTGCAGCTCGCGCGCGACCGACATCCACTCGTCCGACAGCACGTCGATGCGGGCCTGCAGCACGTTCTCGGCGACCGAGATCCACTGCGTGGCGCACCAGCGGTCGCGGTGCCCGGCGGCGGCCCGCGCCAGGAGGTAGGCGGCGTCGATCGCGGCGACGGCGTGCGCTTCTCCCCCATCGGCACCGAGCTCGACGATGGCGTTGGCGATCGGCGCGAGCGCCTCGTCGAAGAGCGAGTGCAGCCCGAGGGCGCTCGCCTCGACGAAGAGCCGCACCGTCCAGCTCGCGGGGTCGACGAGCTGCCCCGACTGTAGCAGGCGCTGCCACTCGGCGACCGCGCGAGGCGGGTCGGTGTGCAGCAGGGCGAGCAGGCGGTGGGCGCGCGACTGCGCCTCGATGAGCCGGGCGTCGCCGTCGTGGGTCTCGGCCCGACGACGCTGCTCGGCGACGGCGGCGTCGGCGAGCTCGAAGAAGTCGACGGCCTCGGGCCAACCGTGGCGGTGCACGACGCGTCGCATGCCCGCGGCGAATGCCGCCGGGGCGACGAGCAGCGGCAGCGGGGCGAGGCGCGGCAACGCGGCGATCACGTCGCGGGGGCGCGCGAGGTCGAGCGGGTAGATCTCTGCCACGCGTCGAAAGGTGTCGAGTTCGACCTCGGGAGCATCCTGCCCAAGATTCACGAGCGCCCGGTAGTGACGCACGGCCATGGCGGTTTGCACAGCGGGCGGCACAGTCGGGTCGGCGGCGAGCGCCGCCACGAAGTCGGCGACCTCGATCGGCGACGGGCCGGTTGCGACCGCCGAGAGGGCTCGATCCGGTTCGACGGCAGCGGTGGCATACAGCGACTGACCCTCGCGCTGCACGCACACCGAACCGAAGCCGGCACGGCGCAGCAGGGCGTCGAGCCCTTCGGCCGTCACGAGAAAGAGGTGGCCGCCCGTGCTGATCGCCTGCATGCCCTGCACCTGGGTCGCGGGCGCCACCACCTCGGCCGCCGGGGTCGTGACCACGAGAGCGCCCCCGGGCGCAAGATGTGCGCGCAGGGCCTGGGCGAACGCGAGCGGATCAGGCACGTGCTCGATGACCTCGGAGGCCACGATCAGGTCGAAGCGCTCGTCGAGCCGCGTCTCGGCGGTGACGAACTGGTCGAGAATCGTGATGCCGAGGTCGCGCGCGCCCCGCCGACCCGCGTACGACGGCTCGACACCGACGGCCTGCCAGCCGAGAGCATCCCGAGCGAATCGAACTGTGAAGCCGTAGTTCGTGCCCACATCGAGAAGACGCGCGTTCGCGGGCGCCTCGACGCGGTAGAGATTGGCGAGCATGGCATCGATGCCGCCCACCGACTGCACGTAGTCGTCGACGAAGGCGTCGTCAGGCGTGAACGGCACGTCGCCGCCCTCGATCGTGATCGAGGCGCACTCGAGGCAGCGGGTTCCGCGCATCGGGCCGCCCAGCTCGTTCTGCCATGCGAAGACGTACTCGACCGGGCGTGTACCGCCGCACGGGATGCAGAGCGCGTCGCTCGACCCGCTCGCCCACGTGAACTCCACAGGTGTACGGTAGCGCCCGCAACGGGCTGGGTGCGAAGTCTGCTCACCATGCCCGCACCCCTGCCGCGGGTAGGCTCTCATCCATGTTCTGGCTTCGCGACCGGCGCGTTGCCCTCACCGCGCTCACGATGTTCACGCTGCTCTCGGGAGACGCGTGGCGCTACACGGTCTCGTGGTACGGCTGGGGCGTCGTCGCGCTCGTCATCGTGGTCGGCTGGGCCGTCGTCGCGGTGCGACGGAAGGTGAGTCTGCGACGCATCCCGATCGCCCTCGGCACCTTGCTGGGCCTCATGGCCGCTTCGACGATCTGGTCGTTCTACCCGGGCGCCACCGCGCTCGGCGTCATCGTCACCGTGGCCACCGCCTTCGTCGGCGTGGTCATGGCGCACACGATCTCGCTCGAACAGCTGCTGCGCGCGCTGGGGGTCGCCCTGCGGCTCATCATCGGCCTCTCGCTCGTCTTCGAACTCGTCGTCGCGACCATCTTCCGGCGCCCCGTGCTGCCGCTGTGGGTGTCGTACGACGAGCCGATTCCGCTGCCGTTCTTCTGGTCGCGCAACCTGCTGTTCGAGGGCGGGCGCATTCAGGGCATTCCGGGCAACGCCAACCTGCTGGCCTTCGCCGCCCTCCTGGCCGTGATCGTCTTCGCCATTCAGCTCGCCGAGCGCCGCGTGTCGCTCGTGGCCGGGTGGGCCTGGCTCGGCGCCGCTCTGCTGACGCTCGCACTCACTCGCTCGTCGACCGTCATCGTCGCGGGGCTCGTGGCCCTCGTCGCCCTCATGCTGATCATCGTCGCCCGCCGCCTCTCGACGCGCGGGCAGCTGACGCTCTACGGCCTCACGGCTCTCGCCGCCGGAGGCCTCGTCGTGGTCGCCCTCGCTCTGCGCGAGCAGCTGCTCGACCTGCTCGGCCGCAGCGACGACCTCACCGGCCGCCTCGACATCTGGGCCGCCGTGACGGGGCTGGCCGAGCAGCGGCCCGTGCTCGGCTGGGGCTGGGTGAGCTACTGGGCGCCGTGGGTCGAGCCCTTCGACGACCTCGTCATCATCAAGGGGGTTCGCTACCTGCAGGCCCACAACGCGTGGCTCGATGTGCTCATGCAGCTCGGCTGGGTCGGCTTGATCGTCTTCACGATTCTCATCGTCACGACGGGCGCGCGCGTGCTGTCGTGGTCGGTGGATGCTCCGCTCGGCGACCACGCCCCCACCCCCGCGCTGCAGCTACTGCCCGGGCTGCTCTTCACCGTGCTGCTCGTGCACAGCCTCGCCGAGTCGCGCCTGCTCATCGAAGCGGGATTCGTGCTGCTCGTCTACCTCGCCACAGCGAGCCGGCTGCGCGGTGTCACCGTGCCGCCCATCGACCGTGAGCGCCCCCGCGAGCCCGAGCCGGTCACGGCGGCCGAGCCCTCGACGTCGACTCTCTCGCCGCGGCCATGATCGAGTCGCACGACCCGCGCTCGGTGATCGTCGCGGGCGGTGGCATTCTCGGCTGCCTCACGAGCCTGTTGCTCGCCGACGCCGGTCGAACGGTCACGCTCATCGAGCAGAACGACGACCTGTGGCTCGAGACGAGCTCGGTCGGCGAGGGCAAGGTTCATCTCGGGCTCGTCTACGCGCACGGCACGGCCTCCACCCGCACCGGCATGCTGAGCGGCGCGCTCGCGTTCGCGCCGGTGGTCGAACGCGCGCTCGGCCACGCCCTCGACTGGTCGACCCTCGTCGGCGACCCGTTCGACTACCTGGTCATGCGCGACAGCCTGCTGCGGCCCGATGAGCTCGCGGCCGTCTACCGCTCGCTCGACGACGAGCACGCCGGCCTCGGCCGCCCGCCCTACCTCGGCATGGCGATCGACCAGCTCGCCGCCCGCGAACCGCACACCGACGAGACGGGAGTGCCGGCCTTCGCGACCGCCGAGCGCGCGGTCGATCCGGATGCGCTGCGTGCGCTCGTGGTCGCGGCCATCGCGGCGCGCTCCGACCGCATCACGGTGCTGCCCGCCACACGCGTGCAGGCTGTCGACCAGACCGACGACCGGGTGCGCGTGCGGGTCTCGCACCCCCGGTCGCCCGACTGCGTCGAGCGCACCCTCGAGGCAGCCGCGTTCGTCGACGCGCGCTGGCACTGGCAGGGTCACGGCGTGCAGGGTGTCAGCGTCAGCCCGCGCAACCTGCGCGCCAAGTCGGCCGTGATGTTCGACACCGAAGCGAGCGCACGCACCGTCACGCTCGTGCTCGGCCCTTTCGGCGATGTCGTGCGCCGCAGCTCGGGCGTCTACGCCTCGTGGTACCCGCACGCCCGCATCGCACACGAGCACCGATCGTTCGCCTCGACCGCACTGCTGGCTGCCGTCGAGGCCGCGAACGGCAGCACTGACGCCGAGTCGGCAGCCGCTGAGCAGACGGCCGCCCTCGTCGAGCTCGGGCTGCTCTCGCCCGATGCCCGGGCCCTCTCCGTGCGCACGGGCGTCATCATCGGCGAGGGCTCGACCGACATCCATGAGCACGAGTCGCGCCTGCACGATCGTGACGGTGCCGCAGTCGCGCTCGACGGCCGCGTCGCCCTGCCCCGCAGTCTCAAGCTCACGACGGCCCCGAGCGCGGCTCTCGCCACCGCCACGGCCGTCGACACGCTGCTGCGAGAGGACTCGGCGTCATGATGCGCACCACCGTTCTGATTCCGCTGCACCGCTCGGCGCCGTGGCGGCCGATGGTCGAGGCGAACATCGCGCGGCTGCACGAGCACTGCCGCATCGTGGTCTCCGACGCGCACGAGCACGACGACACGCTGGCCCTCGTGCGCGAGCACGTCGCCGATCTGTCAAACGTCACGACTGTCGGCGCGCGCGCCCTCGCTCCCGGCTGGGTCACTCACGTCAACGACCTCATGGCGCGCGCCGAGACCGAGTTCGCCATGTGGCTGCCGCACGACGACGAGATCGGCCCCGAGTGGATTCTCGACGCCGAGCGCGCTCTCGATCGACGCCCCGACGCCGCCATCGCGTGCGGGCATCTCGAGTCGTCGTCGCACTCAGACCCCGACCTCGCGGCGTCGCTCGCTGCCGACTCGGTGCTCGCGAGCCGCTCGCGCATCCGTCGTCTCTCGCGCGCGATCGCGCACATCGAGCACGGCGACCCCGCCCTGCTGGGCATGCTCTTCCGCGGAGTGATGCGGCGCGCACTCGTGCCCCCCATGCCCGAGCGCGACGAGCACGGCTCGTGGAGCGACATCTTCTGGGCGCTCCGCCTGCTCACCCGCGGCGCCGCCGTGCCGACGACCGCACGGTACGAGAAGACCTGGCACCGCACCAGCACGGTTCAGCAGTGGACAGACGCGCGCGATGACCGCGGGCAGCTGCGCCTCGACATCGACCACGCCCTCGCCGAACTGCCCGCGCGCACGCGCGCAGTGGTTGACTGGGCCGCACGACGCCGAGCGCCAGGGCAGAGAGTGGGTGACAGATGAGCGCAGCATCCGTCGACCCGTCTGATCGCGCACCCGGCAACGGCATTCTCGAGACGTCGCGCGCTCTGCTCGGCTCACCCCGCTTCACGCAGGCGCTCACCGAGGCGATCGTGGGCGTCTCGCTCGCGACGTTCGCCGTGCGGGCGCTGCTCGGCTGGCCCGGCAGTCTCGCCGTGCTCGCCGGCCTCGTCGTGCTCGCCGGGCTCAGCCTGGCCGCGCAGCCCGAGCGGGTCGAGTGGCGCGGCGTGCTGCCGATCTCGCTCATCGCGCTGTTCTCACTGCTCACCGTCAGCGTCATCTGGAGCCAGTACACCTGGGCGACCGTCGGGGGCATCGCCTACGCGCTCGCCTATGGCTTCCTCGGCGTGTACCTCGCCCTCGTGCGCGACCTCATTCAGCTCGTGCGCGCCGTCGGCAACGCTCTGCGCGTGATTCTCACGGCGTCGTTCGTGCTCGAAGTGCTCAGCGGAATACTCTTCGACACTCCGTTCCTATGGCTCGGCATCTCCGGCGATCTCGCCTCCGGCGGGCCCGTGCAGGGTCTCGCGGGCACCCGCAACGCCTTCGCCTTTCTCGGCGCCCTCGCCGTGCTGAGCTTCTGGATCGAGGTGCGCACGCGCTCGGTCTCGCGCGGGCTCTCGGCCTACTCGCTCACCCTCGCGGCGGCGACGATCGTGTTCGCACGCTCGCCCGTCACCCTGCTCGTGCTCGCCGCCGTGCTCGTCGTGGGGCTCGCACTCGTGATCATCCGTCGACAGAAGCCGATTGCGCGACGCGCGACGCAGAGCGTGCTGCTCATCTCGGCGATCGTCTTCGGCGTGCTCGCCTGGGTCTTCCGTGGCCCGCTCGTCGGGGTGGTGGATGCTGCTGCCGACGTCGAAGAGCGCACGAGCGTGTGGTCGGCGGTCGGCGACCTCGTCGCGCAGCAGCCGGTGCTCGGCTGGGGCTGGGTCGGACCGTGGCCGACAGAGATCTACCCCTTCTCGAGCGTGCGGTCGAGCAGCGGCGTGCAGCCCGACTCGGCGCTCAACGCCTACGCCGACATCTGGCTGCAGCTCGGGCTCGCGGGCATCATCGTGCTGCTCGCCGCGCTCGGCCTCGCCTTCGTGCGCGCCTGGCTCGTCGCGGCCGACCGCCGCAGCACCGTCTACGTCTGGCCCGCGCTGACGCTCGTGCTGCTCGCCACCGTGAGCATGACCGAGAGCTACCTGCTGTTCGAGGGCGGCCTGCTGCTCTTCGTCACCTCAGCCTTCGCGGCCGCGCGCAACCGGTCGTGGCGCGGCCGCTTCGACTGACGCGACTGTCGTCGACTCAGCAGGGCGTGAGGTTCTCGACCGCTGACGTCAGCACGACCGAGCTGCCCAGCAGCACGTACTTCGTCGCCCCGAGCGCCGCGATCTGATCGAGCACGGCATCGGGCACGCAGTTCTTCGGCACGATGAACAGCGGGTCATCGCCGCGACCGGCCAGCGCCGCCCCGCCCATCGAGTCGGCGAAGCCGAGCCCGTTGGCGAGATAGACGATGTCGGCGCTGTCGAACCGGTCGACATTGATGGCCACCGAGGTGTCGAACCGGCTCGGGCCGGCCTGCCGCGACACGTTCTCTGACCCGAACAGCGTGTTCAGCCGCGTCTCGATGCCGGCGCTGACCACGAGCCCGCTGCCGGCGATGACGACGCGCTCGACGCCGAGGTCGGCGAGCAGCGCCTCGGTCGGCGCATCCAGAGTCGGTGCGAGACCGTTCACGAGAATGACGGGTGCTCCCTGCGAACCCGCCGCCGACGACGCCGAGAGCGCATCAGGGAAGTTGCGCCCCGTCGCGATGTAGGCGGTCGTCGTCGTGTCTGCCGGGAAGGCCCGCTCGGCGATGATGCGCGAGGTGTCGTAGCGGCTCGTGCCGGCGTCGCGGCGCATCGTGGCGCCAGGCACGAGCGCCTGCAGCTCGGCGTAGACCGCGTTCGAGACCACCGTCGCCGAGCCCGTCACCACGATGACATCGGGGTTCAGGCGCACGACCTCATCGGCGATCACATCGGGAATGCGCGTCGGCAACGTGAGCAGCAGCGGCGCCCCGAGGTACGCAGCCGCGGCCGCGGCAGACAGCGCGTCGGGGTAGTTCGTGCCCGTCGCGATGTAGAGCACGTCGACGTCGGAGGCGTACTGGCCTGAGATCGCCGCCGCCGTGGCATAGCGGTCGCCGCCGGCGAGACGCTCGTCGGTCAGGGTCGACAGGTCGACCACGGGCGCCGTCGGCTCAGAGGTGCGCGAGACGGTCACGTAGCCCGTCTTCGATCCGGTGACCCGCACGCTGATCTCGGCGCCCAGGTCGGCGACGGTCGGCTCATAGGTGGTCGAGTTGGCTCCGCCGATGGCAGCACCATTGCGCAGCCACTGGTACTCGAGCACGACCGGCCCCGGATTCCAGACGCCGGCGTTCGCCGCGAGCACTCCACCGAGACGCGGCCCGCCGGTGATCGTCGGCGTCGGCGTCTGGGTGAGGCCCAGAATCTCGGGGCCGTCGGTGGTCGTGAAGATGCCGCGACCCCAGAAGGTGTTCTCGCCGCTGTCGTCGTCGAAGCCCATGACGAAGATCTCGTAGTCGGTCTCGGGCTCGAGGCCGCTGATGGTCTGAGTGTCGGAGAACGGGTCGTCGGCCTCTTCGTAGCCCGTCTGCAGGTAGGGCTCGCCGGGCTCATCGACCGTGAAGATGTCCCAGCCCCAGTAGTCGACGCCGTCGCCGACCTCGTCGATGCTCCACGACACGGTGAACGACGTGCCGTCGGCGGCGACGAACTGCGGCTCGGGGGTCGACGGAATGCCGGGGCCGTCACCGACCGTCACGAGCTCGCGCACCGCCGGGCCGAAGCCGTCGGCGTTGAACGCCTGCACCATGAGGCGGCCATGGCCGTCATAGCCATCCCAGTCGTCGGCGAGCGACCACTGAAGCGGGTCGAAGAAGCTGCCGAGGTAGCCGTCGCCGTTGTTGCCGAAGTTGAGGCTCGCGAAGAGACCGAAGGCGAAGCCGTCGGCCGACTCGGGCAGGGTGAAGTCGAAGGTCGGGTAGCCGCTCTCCTCGTCGAGAATGTCGACCGTCACCGCTGCCGGAGGCTCAGGGTCGCTGTTCTCGAGAAGCTCGATGTCGAAGCCGACCAGCTGCTCGCCCGCCGCGAGGTCGATGTCGTCGCTGACCTGCGGGTCGTAGACGCTGTCGAACCACTCGGTGCGGTACTCCTGCGGAGAGTTGAAGACGCCCCCCGTGAGCACGCGGTACGAACCGGGGGCGAGCCCGATGAGCTCGTAGACACCGTCGGAGGCCGTCGTCGCCGTGTACAGGTCGTCGCCGAACGAACCCCCTGGCGCGAACCAGACCTGAACATCGGGGATGCCCTCGCCTAGTTCATCGACGACCTGGCCCGTGACGGTTGCCGCACGCACGAGCGTCGCGTCGATGTCGCCGAGGGTCGACCCGGCCTGCAGGGTGAGGGCGTCGGCATCATCTCGACTGGCTTCACCGCTGTACCACTGGTCGACGTAGATGTCGGTCCAGTCGACGAACTGCACGAGGTAGTCGTCGGCAGACGGCAGACCGCGCACGATCCAGTCGCCGTTCGAATCGCTCGTCGTGTAGCGCCCCACCTGCATCGACAACGACTCGACGTAGACCTCGATGCCCTCGACGACGTCGATGTCGTCGAACACCGTGCCACTGATGATCGCGCCGGCGGGCAGCTGAATGTCGATGTCAGACACGGTGTCGGCGGCCACACCCGCCACCGGTGTGGCGCCCGAGCGCAGGTCGCTACCCGGCCAGAACTGCGAGCGGATGTTCTGACTCGCCGGAGGGTAGTACGAGATCAGGTAGTCGGTCGATGCGACGCCGTCGAACCGGTACTCGCCGAACTCGTCGGTCACGGCATAGAGAATGTCGAGGCCGATGACGGGGTCGGCCTGCACCTCGACCGATTCGAGAGGCTCGCCCAGGGGCCCCGTGACGTAGCCCGTGATGGCACCGGCCTCCTCGAGCAGCAGGTCGATGCCGCTCACAGTCTGACCCGCCGCGACCGTGATCACCTCGGCGGTGTCGATCGTGATCGCGCCATCCCACCAGCGCGTCAGCAGACCGCCTGAACCGATGGCCCGCAGCCGGTAATCGCCCGGCGTCACGGCCAGCAGCTCGAACGAGCCGTCGAATTGCGTGGTGGCCGACTGCGTGTTGCCGAAGTTGTCGACGAGCTCGATGTCGATGCCCTCGACGTTGATGACCGGGTTCGACGCTAAGGCGACCGACCCGGTGACCGTGCCGCCCTCTTGCAGAGCGGCATCGATGCCCGACGTCGTCTGGCCGCCGACGACGCTGACCGGCGTAGCGAGGAACTCTTCCCTCACGCCGTCGTAGTAGAGAATGCTGTAGCCGTCGGCCCTGCCGTCGAACCCGACTGTCCAGGAGGCCGCGGGGAACATGCCCGTCAGGGTGTAGGTGCCGTCGGCCGCGGTGAGGGCGGAGGAGAAGTAGCCGCCCTCGTCGCCGAAGTAGGTGGCGAAGACCTCGATGCCCTCGAGCGGCTCGCTCGTCACCGAGTCGGTGACCGTGCCGCTGACCGAGCCAGCCGGGTCGAGCGTCTCATCGATGCCGGTGAGCACCTCAGCGTCGGCCAGCATCACGCGCCCGGAGTTGTTGATGTCGGGGTCGCCGCCGAGGTAGGTGCTGAGGAACCCCTCGTCAGGGTCGCTGAAGCCCAGGGTGTACTCGCCCGCATCGAGGTTCTCGAGCGTGAAGGTGCCGTCGACCGCGGTCACGGTCGACAACCCGCCGGCGGCACTGCCGAACTCGTCGAACACGAACCACGTGACCGTGATGCCCTCGATCGGCGCCCCGCCGGCACTCGAGGTGACGGTGCCGCTGATCGACGCCGTGCCCGCCGCCGACGCGGGCAGGGCAGCGCCGAACACGCTGGCCGAGACGGCCACGAGGGCGGCGGTGAGGGCGGCGAGCATCCGGCGCGGGCGTGACGCGGGCGTGCGGGAGGCGAGGAGCGACGAGGTCATGGTCACCATTTCGACAAGCAGTGCAGGGGGCCGCGAGAATTCGTCGCGTCGTGGGTCAGAATAACCCCAGATCACGCCCCGTGGTCAAGAGATTTTGAGGCTCATTCGCGTGCATGGATTGCCCGCTCACGCCGGTCGATCGTCAGCAGGGTGTGAGGCTCTCGACCGCGGCCGACAGAGCCGGCAGGCCGCCCAGCAGCACGACGTTGCTGGCCCCCAGGCGGTCGATCTCGTCGAGCACTGCGTCGGGCACGCAGGTGCGCGGGATCACATAGAGCGGCGCGCCCTCGAACCCCGCCAAGGCCGCCCCCGCGAGCGCATCGGCAAAGCCCAAACCAGTCGCCAGATACACCGTGTCAGCGCTGGCGAACTGATTCGCGTTGATCGCCACCGAGGTGTCGTACCGGCTCGCGCCGCTCAACCGTGTCACGTTGTTCGGATCCACCACTCCCTGCAGAGCGGTCTGGATGCCTGCCGAGACCACCACGGTCGAGCCAGCGATGAACATCACGTCAATGCCTAACGTGTCGAGCAGGTCGAGCGTGGGTGCATCGACCGTCGACGCGGTTCCGTTGACGAGCACCACGGGCGCACTCGCGACGCCGGCCGCCGCCGACGCCGACAGCGCGTCGGGGAAGTTGCGGCCGGTCGCGATGAACGCCGTCGCAGTCATCCCCGCCGCGAACGCGCGCTCGGCGATGACGAGCGAGGTGGCGAAGCGGTTGGCTCCGCTGTCGCGCCGAATCGTCGCATCGGGCAACAGGCTCTGCACCTGCGACTGCACCGCCGACGACACCACATTCGTGCCGCCCGCGATGACCACCAGCGCAGGGTCGAGCCGCTGAAGCTCGGCGGCGATCACCGCGGGCACCGAGTTCGGGGCCGTCAGCAGCAGCGGGCCGCCCTGCGCGGCTGCCGCCGACGCCGCCGAGAGCGCATCCGGATAGTTCGTGCCCGTCGCGAGGTAGACGATCGGCACACCCGCGTCGAACTCGCCCGAGATCGCCGCCGCCGTGGCGTATCGATCGGGGCCGGAGAGGCGCGAGACGTCGGGTGAGTCGGTGAACGACGTGACCTGTACTGCCGCCTCGGTGCCGACGGTCAGAGTCCACAGCACGCTCGTCGTCAAACCGGCGATCACGGGCCACGGGCCGGTGGCGTTGCCTCCCGAGACCGAGAGCGTGGTCGGCGTGCTCCAGTCGGCTCCGCCGTTGGCCGAGGTGGCGATGAGCGCGCGCCGGTTGGCGCCGTCGGTCTCGCTCCACACCGCCACTCTCTTGTTGCCCTCGATGGCGAGCTGCGGGGTCGAGAGCGTCGCACCGCCGGTCGACAGCTGCTCGGGCGCCGTCCACGTGGCCCCGCCGTCGAACGACGACGCCACCTGAACGAAGTCGGGGGCGCCGATCACCCACCAGATGGCGGTGATGCTCTCGCCTTCGGCAACGACGTCGAGCTGGTACGACTCGCCGTCGATGCCCGACGTGATCACATCGACCACGGGCCAGGTCTGCCCCAGGTCGGTCGAGGTTCGCGAGATCAACGAGCCCTCGAAGTTCGGAAACACGGCGGTGAGGCGCACTCCGTCGTAGACCAGCTGCGGCCGGAGGCCGCCGACATTGGGCAGCGCCGTCGGGGCGCTCCAGACCGCTCCGGTGGTGGTCGAGGCCGAGCTCTCGAGAATGAAGTTGCCGTCGTCGAAACTGGCCCACGCCACGACCGCCGTCGTGCCGTCGATGATCGGGTACGGGTCTCTCGCATCGTCGCCGATGTCGAGTTGCAGGGCGGTGCTCCACGAGGTGCCGTTGCTCGAGGTGGCCACCCGGATGCGGCGATCGGGCCCGGCCTGGCTCGCCCAGGTCGCGATGATCGTGCTGCCGTCGGTCGCGAGCTGCAGCTCGCTGGCCGACTCCCCCGCCGGCGAGATGGTCGCCGCGGCGCTCCAGGTCGCACCGCTGTTGGTCGACGTCGCCACCTGCACGCGATAGACGTCATCGATCTCCTGCAGCCACGCCGCCGTGACCCTGCCGCCGCCCGCGACCAACTGGGTCTCGGCGGCCTGCAGCCCTGCCGCCGAGAGAAACCGCAACGGAGACCAGGTCACACCGTCGGCCGAGAACGCGCTCACGACCTCGGTGTCAGCACCTGCGTTGACCTGCCACAGCGCCACGAGCGACGAGCCGTCGCTGACGAGCCGTGCAGACGTCGCGAGCTCACGCCCCGGGCCCACCACGACCGGGTCGTCCCAGGCATCGATCGCCGCGACGGCTGGGTGCAGCGGGCTGATCGCTATCGCGCCCACGATGATGAGAGCGGCCCACGACATTCTGCGACGAACCATGACGACTCCTCTGACAGCGCTGCCCGTCGGCAACGACCCGCACGATGAGTCGAACGCTAGTGCCGACCTGCCCCAGGGTCGATAGGTAGTTTCTACTGCGCGCGAGCGGCGAAGACCGAGTCGAGAATGTCGTCGAGGTCGTGCTGCGCCCGCCACCCGAGGTCGTCGGCGATGCGGCTGACGTCGGCCACGACGGCGGCCGGATCGCCGGGCCTGCGGGGGCGGGTGACGGCGGCGGGAGCATCCGTCAATCGAGAACGGATGCCCTCGACCACCTCGCGCACGCTCGACCCGATTCCGGTGCCGATGTTGTAGACGCGGTGCGGCTCGGTCTGCCGCGGCAGCGCGTCGAGCACGGCCAAGTGCGCGTCGGCGAGGTCGCGGACGTGCACGAAGTCGCGCACGCACGTGCCGTCGGCCGTCGCGTAGTCGTCGCCGAAGACCTGCGGAGCCTCGCCGGCGTCGAGCTGCGCGAGCACCATGGGCACGAGGTTGAGCACGGCGGTGTCGGCCAGGTCGGGCCAGCCGGCGCCCGCCACATTGAAGTAGCGCAGGCTCGTGACGCGCAGGCCCTCGGCGCGCGCGACGTCGGCCGCGAGCCATTCGCCCGCGAGCTTCGTCTCGCCGTAGGGGTTGACGGGCACTGTCGGCGAGTCTTCGGCCACAATGCCGTCGGCGTCGCCGTAGACGGCCGCCGAGCTCGAGAAGACGAGGTCGCGCACTCCTGTGGCGAGCATCGCCTCGAGCACGGCGGTGAGCGCGCCGCCGTTCTGCCGGTGGTACCAGAGCGGTCGCGCGACCGATTCGCCGACCTGCTTGCGCGCGGCGAGATGGATGACCGCCTCGACCCCCTCGTCGCGCATCACCCGCGCGAGCGCGAGCGTCGCCCCCGGTTCGGCGAGATCGAGCTCGTGGGCGGGCATGCCGTCGACGCGAGCGCGCACACCGCTCGCGAAGTCATCGACGATGACGGCGGTGTCGCCCCGCTCGACCAGCAGGCGGCAGATGTGCGCCCCGATGAATCCGGAACCCCCGGTGACGAGTACGCGCACGCCGCAAGTCTAGGCGGGCACCGCGAAGGCGTAGGCGACGTCGAGGTCGTCCTGATCGCTCGGCGGCAGGTCTGCCACCAGAGCGATGACTTCACGCACCGCTGCGTCGAGAGCGGAGAACTCGTCAGCGAAGGTGTGTGCGCCCGGAAGGTTGCGCACGCTGGCGAGCAGCCGATCGCCCTCTCGCTCCACGTCGACGATGTAGGTCGTCATCGCAGCCACCCCTTTCCGAGCACCGGCTCGAGATCCCGTTCGATCGCTCACAGCGTGCCCTTCGGTACATCGCCGCCATGGTACGGCACCGTCGTGCGCGCGACCTTTCCGCCGTGAACGACGATGAAGAGTCGATGCGAACCCCGCTGTCGGGCAAGCTCGCCACCAGCGGCCCTGATTCTCTTCTCTATCTCCTTCGCCTTCACCCGGGAAGTGTCGTGACCAAGTAGCGGAAATCCCGTGCACGCGCGCGTTCCGCGGTCTCGCATCTGAAGGCGCCGCCTGTGAGGGAGTCCTGACTTCTTCCTCGCTCGAGCGGGGCCTCGAGTACGCGGCGGCGGGTAACGTGGCAGGCGTGTCTGTGATGCTCCGCCTCCGCCGTGGCTACGGTTCGATCGTGCGCCGACTGCGCCGCACGCCCGCCTCGACCCCGCCGGCGCCGATCGAGCGCGTGCGAGACCCGCTGCCCGCCCTCGAGCTCGAGACCTCGACCGCCGACCTGCGCCTGCAGCCGGTCGAGGCCCTGCCCTACGCCCGGTCAGAGCCGATGCCGCGCAAGGGCCGACCGGTCGACCCGAACGGGCGGCACGTCTGGCGCGACAAGACCCGGCACGTGCGCCCGCACCCTGTGGCCCAGGCCCAGTTCGCGCTCGCGACGCTCGAGTCGCACCGCGCAGGCGGCACGACGCGCGATCTCAAGCAGGCCATCGTCAACGCGCGCGATGCCGCTCGCCGTGCCCGCGACGGCTACGCCTCCTACCCGTTCGACTTCGCGCTGCACGGCGAGGCCGACAACACCATTCACGCCCCCTGGTACTCGGCGATGGCCCAGGGCCAGCTGCTCTCGCTCGCCAGCCGCCTCGCCCACGACACCCGCGACGAGCAGTTCCAGCGCTTCGGGCAGACCCTGTTCGCCACGCTCGCCGACGAGCACCGCCACGACGCCCTGCCCGACTCCCCCTGGGTGACCTTCGTCGACGCCGAGGGCATGCTGTGGTTCGAAGAGTACGCGGGCGATGTCGAGCCGATGCGCGTGCTCAACGGGCACCTGTTCGCGATGTTCGGGCTCTACGACTGGTGGGCGCTCACGGGCTCGCCCGAGGCCGAACGGCTGTTCGCGCGCGGCGCCGAGACCGTGCTGCACTACGCGAACCGGCTGCGGGTCGTCGGCGAGGCCTCGTGGTACGGCATGCGCGTGCAGCACACGCGCGTGGCCCAGTCGCCCAAGTACCACCGCATCCACATCGCCCAGCTGCAGCACGTGGCCGCGATGACGGGCGACGACCGCTTTCTGCGGGTGGCCGACGCCTTCGCGAGCGACATCGGGATGCTGCTGCCGACGGTGCCCGAACAGCTCTAGGTGCAGCGCACCAGGTCTCGCACGTTGTTCGTGATGACGCTCGTGCTGCCGAACAGCGTGACCTTGGTGATGCCGATGTCGATCATGTGGTCGACCATGCCGCTCTCGACGCAGTTCTGCAGGGTGATGTAGAGCGGGCCCTGCTTCACGCCCGCGAGCACACCGCCGGCGAGCGCGTCGGGAAAGTTCAGCCCGTAGGCGATGAAGGCCTCGGCCACGTCGGGCCCCGCCGCCGGATACGCGTTGGTGTTGATGGCGAGCGAGGTGTTGAACCGCGAGGTGCCCGAGAGCCGCTGCACCGAGGTGACGTCAGAGATCGACAGAATCGACGACGCGAGACCGCTCGAGACCACGTTGGTGCCGCCGGCGATGTAGACCGTCGAGCCCGGCACGAGCAGGTCTTGCAAGAGGGCCCGGGTATCGGGGTCGAGTGCCGTGCTCGTACCCTGCACGAGCACGATCGGAACACCCTTCGCCGCAGCGGCCGCGCCTGCCGAGAGAGCATCGGCGTAGTTGGCGCCGGTGGCGACGTACACCTCGTCGACCACGTTCGTGGCACCGTCGAGGAAGGCGTCGCGCACGATGAGCCGGCCGGTCTCGTAGCGGCTCGCGCCGCCCACGCGGTCGACGTTGCCGCCCGCCCAGTTGGCGGTGAGCTGCTGCTGCACGGCGGTCGAGACGACGACGGGGCTGCCGACGATCACGATGCGGTCGGGCTGCAGGCGGTTGAGCTCGGCGACGGTCTCGGCCGGCAGCGAGTTGGTGAGGGTCAGCAGCAGCGGGCCGCCGAGCAGAGTCGCGGCAGGGCCGGCCGCGAGCGCGTCGGGAAAGTTGAGGCCGTTGGCGATGTAGACCACGTCGACGCCGGGCGTCGGGAACGCCACCTTGGCGATCTCTTGCGCGGTCGCGAAACGCCCGGCACCGGCGAGTCGGGCTTGGGTCGCACGCAAGAATTCGCCGCTCGCGAGGGTCGACTGCGAGCCTTCGCCCCAGAGCCCGCGGGCCTGCCAAGTGATGCCGCCGAGCGGAAGCCCCGCGGTCGGAGCCGTCCAGTTGCCGGTCGTGCCGACGGGGCGCGTGGATGCTGGCCCGCCGTTGAACGACAGGCTCACGGTGTGCCGCACCGAGCCGCTCGCGAGCGTGCCGGCGATCGAGCTGACGCTCGGGTCGACGCGGCTCGCGGTCGTGCCGAGCTTCGGAGCGTTGACGCCGATAAGCGGCTCCCAGTCGGGGAAGATCTTCGTGACCTGCTCATAGGCGGGGTTGGCCGAGTAGAGCGTCGAGAACACGCCGATGTTGCCGCTCACTGTGCACGTGCTGACGAGTGAGTTGGTCGCGGCCGACGTGATGCCGACCGCCCGCGAGCCGACGACCGCGGCTCCGCCGCTGTCGCCGGGGCGAACGCACACGTTGGCCTCGATGGCACCCAAGCAATAGTCATCTCCGGCAGAGGCAGGGCAGCCGGGACCACCACTGCCGACATACTGAAGCCGGTCAACGAACGTGATCACGCCGCAGGTCCAGCCCGTCGTCGATCCCGACTTGCACAGAGTGCTGCCGACGATGGCCGGGCCTGCGTCGCGGATTGTCAGGGGCGTCGAGGCGAGCGGCGCGCCCGAGCTCGAGTTGCCCCAGGTGACGATCTCGGGCTTGCCGACCCAGGTGCCGTTGGTGACGGGCGTGATGCCGAGGTCGTAGAAGGTCCCGATCGGATCATCGTTTTCATCCACGAAACCTGGGTTCGCGTACTCGTCAGTCACGTGTAGCCCACCGTTGCCGATGGTCGTTAGTGGCGATCCCGCCGCACCACCGGAAATTGTGGGCCGGTTGATGGAAGTTGCAGCTCGAGTCGAGCCAACCGTGGTTTCGCAGTGACCTGCGGACATCATCTGTAGCTGATCAGTCGCGGTATCCAAACCAACAAACCCGATTGAACATCTGGAACCGTCGAAGGAGTAGGGCATGCCACCGCGCAGGTCGGCGGCGGACTCGAGGCCCTCAATGGGCTCGGCGACGCGCGACGCTGAGGCCGAGCCGAATTCGACGCGAGCTCCGACGGATTCGGCGATGCGAGCATCCGTCGCCGTCTCGACTGTGACGACGAGGTCGTAGCCCTCCAGGCGCGCGTCGACGACATCGATCACCGCGCTCAGGTCGGCGACGACATCGGCGGCCGCGTTGGCGGCCTCGCTCTGGGCGAGCCACTCGGCGCCGGTCAAGCCGACGTCGCGCGCGAGCGACTGCCGCAGCCCCACCGGCAGCGCGGCGCCCTCGTCGACGAAATCAGCGGGGTCGACGTCGATCATGCGTGCGGGCTCGACCGGCACCGGAGCGCCCGGGCGGTCGATCGCCCGCTGCACGGGCAGCTCGCCCGCCGCGGCCGCGGTGACCGGAGAGAGGAGAAGGGCGCCGACGGCCAGCAGTGCGCCGGTCGTCAGAACGCGTCGTGCAGTCATGCTGAGGGCTCCTAGCCGCAGGTCAAGAACTCGGCCACCGTTGAGCGCAGCACCACCGTGCTGCCGATGAACTTCACCGACCCGACACCCGAGTCGACGAGGTGCTGCAACGAGGGCGTGTGCGTGCAGACACCGTTCGAGAGGTGCAGCGGTGCCCCCTGGGCACCGGCCGCGGCCGCCGCGCCGAGCGCGTCGGGGAAGTTCATGCCGCTCGCGATGTAGCCGATCGTGGCGGTCGGGAAGGCGTAGTCGTTGAGCGCCGACGCGGTGTCGAAGCGGGTGCGGCCCGAGAGTCTGGTGACCTCGGTGACGCCCTCGAGCGTGCTCGCCGAGGCCTCGACTCCGGCAGAGACGACGAGCTCGCTGCCCGCGATGACGATCGTGGTGACTCCCAGGCCCTCGAGCAGCTCGCGCACCTCGGTGGTCAACTCGGTCGCCCTGCTGGGCACGAGAACGACCGGGCCGCCGAGCGAACCCGCTGCGGCGCTGGCCGCGAGCGCGTCGGGGAAGTTCTCGCCCGTCGCGATGAAGGCGATCGGTGCGGTCTCGAAGCCGTTCTCGGCGATCGCCAGGGCCGTGCCGTAGCGGCTCTCACCGAAGTGGCGCTCGACGACGGCCTCGGGCAGCAGCGACCGCACGGTCGCCTCGACCTGCGGGCCGACAGCGCGCTCGCTGCCGACGATGACGACCTTCGTCGGGTTGAGCCGCTGCAGTTCGGCAATCACCGACGCCGGCACGCTCGAGCCCAGCACCATCAGCAACGGCGCATCAGCCTGCGCGGCAGCCGGAGCTGCGGCGAGGCCATCCGGAAAATTCATGCCCAGCGCGAGGTAGACGGTCGACGCACCATCGGGGTAGGCGCTCTTCGAGACCTGCACGGCCGTCGCGAACCGGTCGGTGCCCTGCAGGCGCGCGGTCTGCACGCCCGAGGGCACGAGCGTCGTGGGGCTGCCGAACCAGTCGGTGTAGAGACGCCAGAAGTTGCGGTTGCCGTAGCTCGAGCACGAGTTGCCCGTGCCGTAGAGGTTCGCCATCGCCGCCGCGTTCGGCGTGTAGGGCGTGTAGTTGTAGAGGCCCGCCGTCGCCTGGTTGCGAATCGTGACGGTCTTCGTGCCGCACGCCGCGTTCGGGTGGTACTTGATGGCGAAGGTGCCGACCCTGAAGTTGTAGGCCGTGGGGTTCAGGCGGTAGCGCTGGAACTGCGCGGCCGCGTAGTAGAGCTGAATGCCGATGCCCGCGACCTCCGGATCGCACGGAGCCGTATCGGGGCAGCCGTATCCGAGGGCGTAGTTGACGGCACGCTCGGTCGGGGCGGTGCTCGTGATGAGCCCCTGCTCTTTCTGCAGCGTCACGAGCAGCACCTTCGCGCTCACCCCGCAAGCGACCTGCACCTTGTAGATGATGCGCGAGATGAGCTCGTTCGTGCCGCCGGTGTAGGCGTTGCACCGCTCGGTCGCGGCCCGGCTGGCGCTCGTCTGCCGCAAGATGTCGAGGCAGCGGGTGTTCTGGCAGGTGCCGCTGCGGGCCTCGAGGAAGGCCTGAATCTCGGCCTCGCTCATGGCGTTGCGGTTGAAGAAGGCGTAGTCGCTGATGAGATAGCCGGGCTCGAACTGCGAGGCGACCGCGGTCGGCTGCACGGCGAGGCCCGAGTCGACGCGGGCCCGGTCGATCACGGTCGGGTCGCCGGGTGCGCGCGGGTCGGTCGGCTCGGCGATCGGTTCGGCGACCGCGGCGGCCATCGGTTCGACCGGTGCGGCCGTCGCCGGTGCGACGACGGAGACGCCGACGATGACGGCGAGCGCCGACACCGTCGAGACCACGAGTCGAGCGATGCGCGTGCGACGACGCACGCCCACCTCGAACGAACTGCTGACGACCTTCATGACGAGAACCCCCTCAAGGCGCGTTCGCACGCGCTCCCCCACTCTCCAGACTAACCCTCAACCACGGATTGAGACAGGACATCGGTACAGAACATTCGGTGAGCGCACACGCGGGGTGTGCTCGCGGTCACCCGCCGAGCAGGAACGGCCGGAGCGTGTCGGCCGTGGCCCGGCCGTCGTGGGCCTCGGTCACGAACGCCGGACCCTTCGCCGCGAGCTCGCGGTAGGGGGCCGGATTCGCGACCATGTCGCGCAGTGCGGCCTCGAGCGTCGCGGGGGTGGCCGACACCATCGGCACCTCGAGCCCGAGGCGGTCGCGCACCGTCTGCAGCACCTGATCGTGCAGGTGGGCCACCGTCACGCGGCCCGCCGCCATGGCCTCGACCGACGCGACCGAGTAGATGCCCGCGCAGAACTGGTCGAGCACGACATCGGCGTCGGCGATCGCGGCCGGCATCTCGTGCGTCGGAATCAGCGGTAGGCGGCGGTACTCGATCACACCCTCGTCGTGCAGGCTCTCGAGCACGGGCTCGATGAGCGCCGTGCCCTTCAAGTAAGGGTTCGTCGGTGCGTGCACGACGACCGGCCGGTCTCGCTCGAGCACCGGCGCTGTCGTCGCCCAGCGCTGCGGCTCGATCGCGAGCGGCAGCCAGGTGGCCGCCGGCCAGTCGAGCAGCATCTCCTGCGTCGTCACGAACAGCGGGGCGCCCGTGCGCTCGAGCACGCTGCGCACGTGCCGCGCCGTGCGCTCGAGACGCGGAGTGTCGGGCCAGCGGCCCTCGGCGTAGGGCGACCACTCGTCGATGAGCACGTGGCGGCTCGGCAGGCGCAGTTCGCTGCCGTGCGCGAGCAGGGCGACCGAGACTCCGTGCTCGCGCAGCGCCGTGATCTCGGCGACGACATCGTGATCGAAGAGCTTGCCGAACAGAGGCTTCGCCGACTCGATGATGACGTGCGTGAAGTTCTCGCTCACCGTGCGGAAGAGTTCGCGCCGCCAGTGCGACGAATGCTGGAAGACGGCGGGCGGCACCGGCAGGTCGGCCGGGAAGCCGAAGACGCTCGTGCCTGCGAGCAGGTGCATGTTGACCGCTCCCACGCCCGGCAGCCGCTCGGCCGAGCGGGCGAAGGTGAAGCCCTGCGAGGCGTAGTTCGCGTGCCCGATGAACAGTCGCACCTCGGTGTCGGGCACCCGCGGGGCGGGCGGCCTCTCGGCCCGGTCGTAGCGATAGCGCGCCGGTCGCAGTCGAAGGCTGAGCGGTTCGGGAAGGGCCTCGACGGCGCGGCCGAGCAGGTGTCGCAGGCGCGTGATCACTCGGCCAGTATTCCAGCCCGCGCAGCACCACCCGACCGGGTCAGGGGTGCGTGCGCTCGATGATCGCGGCGATGGCCTCGCGCCACGGCTCGACCTGCTGCTCGGCCGAGAGCGGGCCCGCGGCGGCGTGCGCGGCGGCCTTCGCGCGGTCGACCGCAACGGCGTCGAGCCCGTCGAGTACGGTAGCCACCGCCTCAGCACTGAAACCGTCGGCGACCCAGCCGAGCCCGAACTGCTCGACCACGCGGGCCATCTCGGGCGTCGGCCCGATGACGAGCGCGAGCCGCGCCTGCACGTAGTCGAAGATCTTGTTCGGCAGCGCGTGGGCGTGGTTGAAGTTCACCGGCGCCAGAAAGTGCAGCCCGGCGTCGTAGCTGTTGAGCACCGCGGCGAGCTCGGCGTACGGCACCGGGGGGTGGATCGTCACCCGGTCGCCCGCCTCGGCCTTCAGCCGTTCGACGAGCGCGGGGTCGGTCGGCACGAGGTAGAGATCGAGCGTGACGTCGGCCGCCGTGAGCCCCACGCCCTCGACGATCTCTTCGAGCCCGCGGTGCTGCATGGCCCCGCCCGAGTGCACGAGCCTGATCGGCGAGCCCGTGGGGCGCGGCTCGAGGTTCTGCCGCGGAGCCGCGTTCGTCACGAGGCCGATCTCGACACCGAACACACGCCGGTACTCGTCGGCGAGCCCCTGCGAGACCGTCGTGCGCGATGCGGCGCGCGCGGCGAACCGCCGGATGAGCCACTCGTAGTAGGGGCGGTAGAGGCGGCTCCAGTTCGGCCACTGCTCGCGCATGCGCGGGCTGTACTCGTGCAGGTCGGCGTGCACGCGGTCGGCCGGAACAAGGGCGAGTGCGAGCGGCAGCGACTCGGGGTCGTTCGCGATGACGGCGTGCCACTCGCGGCCGCGCAGCGCGCGCTGCACCCAGCGCGGCCCCGACTGCCGCCAGTAGGCGACGCGGAACAGCCGCAGCCTCAGCAGCCGGCTGTACGGCTTCGCGGCGGTCAGCCCGCGCGGAATCTGCACGTGCTCGACCACACCCTCGGGCGCCTCGCCGAAGCCGCACGTCGTCACCGCGTAGTCGTCGCGGAACAGGGCCACCTGCTTGAGCACTCGTGCGTCGCCCGCGATGCTCGAGAACGACAGGATGAGCAGGCGAGGGCGGTCGGTCGCGGGCGGCACGCGCTCGACGGTAGCAGGGCTCATCGAGCGAGCCCGGCGTAGCGCTCGCCGAGCTCGGCAGCGCTCGCCGCGAGGCTGCGGTGCTCGACCACGAAGCGGCGCGCGGCCGTGCGCAGGCGGTCGCGCTCGCTCGAGTTCAGGGTCAGCACGTCGACGATCGCTCTCGCCAGCGCGGGCACATCGCGCTCGGGCACCACGACCCCGGTCTGGCCGTCGTCGAGCATCTCGGGCGCGCCGCCGCTGTCGTACGCGATCACCGGAACCCCGCAGGCCTGCGCCTCGAGCAGCACGAGCCCGGCGGCCTCGCGCCAGCCGTTGTGCAGCTGGGTCGGCAGCACGAGCACGCTCGCGCGGCGGATGCGGTCGCGCACGGCCAGCCGGTCGAGGGATCCGACGACGTCGACGTGCGGGGCGGATGCTGCTGCCGCGGTCAGAGCGCCGTGCAGGGGCCCGCGGCCGACGAGCGCGAGGCGGTGCTCGGCGCGAGGCAGAGCATCCGTCGACGCCTGCACGAGATCGAGCACGCCCTTCGCCGTCGAGAAAGCACCGACGAAGAGCACCTCGGGCACCTCGGGCTCGACCGTGTGCTCGGGCGTGAAGAAATCGGTGTCGATGCCCTGGAAGTGCACGTCGACGCGCGCGGGGTCAGCACCCGCCGCGATCGCCTGGCCGGCGAGGAAGCGGCTGACCGCGAGCACCGTGCGGGCGCCCTCGAACGCCCGACGCACCGAGCGGTGGTGCCACGCGAGCATCGGGCGGCCCTGCACGGGCACCGCGCTGAGCGGCCGCAGCGCCGCGAAGACATCGGCGCCGTGCACCGTCACGATGAGCGGCGCGCCCGACTGCTCGGCGGCGCGCACCGCCGGCGACGACCAGGTGGCGAAGTGCTGGTGGATCACATCGGGGGCGAACCCGCTGATCGCCCGCGCCGCGCGCCCGATCGACAGCGGCATCGTGACCTCGCGCCGACGGAACGAGCCGCCCGGCAGCGCCGCCGCCTCGACGATGTCGAGCCCGCCCTCGCGCACGGCAGCGTCGGCGATCTCGACCGCCATCGCGACGGTGCGCACCGAGAAGCGCTGCGGGTCGGCGGCCGTCAGACGCTCGGTGTGCTGCACGGCGAAGTAGGTCGGCGGAATGCGCAGCGTGCCCAGCGAGACGGCGATGCGCATCAGGCTGCCGACGCCTTCAACGCACCCCGCACGAGCTTGCGGATGACGGCGGCGTCGGTCTCGAAGCTCAGCTCGCGCGCGGCCGCGTCAGACGCCGCCTTGAACACGCGCACCTGCTCGGCCGAGAGCCACTCGAGCGAGGCGACGCACTGCTCGACCGTGAAGCCGTCGGCGACGACTCCGAGCCCGTGGCGCTCGACGAGGCGCTGCATCTCGATCGTCGGCCCCACCGCCACCGCGAGTCGGGCCTGCACGAAGTCGAAGAACTTGTTCGGCAGCGTGAGGCGGGCATTGGTGTGCGTCGGCGGAATCCAGAACACGCCCATGTCGTACGCGTTGAGCGTCGCCGGCAGCGCGGCAGGTGCGACCGGCTGGCGGAAGACGATGCGGTCGCTCGCCGCCGCCCGAGCCTCGAGGCTGCGCTGATAGGCACCGCCGTCGTTCGCCGGCACGAGATACAGGTCGAGCGTGAAGCGGTCGCCGAGCGCGATGACCGCATCGATCATGGTCTCGAGACTGCGGCCGTGCACCGCCGCTCCGCTGTGCACGAGGCGGATGCGGTCGTCGGCCACGGGCGTCGGCTCGAGGGGCTGCCAGGGGTTCGAGTTGCGCACCACCACGGGGTGCACCCCGAAGTCGCGGTCGTAGAGCTCGGCGATCGGCTCGCACACCGTGCTCGTGGCCGCGCAGAGCGGCAGATAGCGGGCGCACAGATGCCGCATCAAGGGCGCGACCAGCAGCCGCCAGCTGAGCACATGCGTGCGCTCCTCGGGTGCCCACTCGTGCAGGTCGGCCCACACCGGCGCGCCCTTCGCCACCGCGTGAGCGAGAGCAAGCACCCGCGCATCGTTCGAGACGACCAGATCGAAGGTGCGGTCGCGGAGGGCATCCAGCGCAAAGCGCACGGCGGGCGCCGCCAGTTCGGCGCGACGCCACTGACGGGCGGCCAGCGTGGCGACGCCCGAGACGGTCTGCGGCAGCGAGGGCAGGTGCGCCGGAACCTCGATGTGGTCGAGGGCCCCGGCAGGCTGAGGCCCGTAGCCGACAGTCGTCACCTCGCCCAGCTCGGCGAGCACCCCGAGCTGTCGCAGCACGCGGGCGTCGCGCTCGAGGGGCGACAGCGAGATGCACAGGATTCGGGGTGTCGGCACGCCCCCATGCTAGGGCGGCGAGCACCCACGAGCCTGCCCCGGTCGCGCTCTATGATGAAAGGCCTGCCCCGCGAGAGACGAGAGCCGAGTCGTGGCCCCCGAGCCTGCACCCCACCTGCTGTACGTCGCCTGGAGCTACCCTCCCGGCCGCGGCGGCGGCGTCTACCGAGGTCTCGCCACGCCCAACGCCTTCGCCCGCGCCGGCTGGAAGGTGACGGTGCTGACCGTCGCGCGCGAGACCTTCGCCTACACGACCGGCGGCGACGCGAGCCTCGAAGAGCGCATCGACCCCTCCATCACCGTCGAGCGCGTGCCGTTCGCGGTGCCGACCTATCAAGTGCGCGTCGGCGAGTGGTCGCGGTGGCGTGCGCGCTACCCCGAGCTGTGGAACACCTGGCGGGCCCGCCGCGACCGCAGCGTGTTTCCTGAAGCGGTCTACGGCCCCTGGCGGCCGACGATCGAGCAGGCCGCGCTGCGCATTCACGAGCGCACCCCGGTCGACCTGGTCATCGCCACGGCCAACCCCAACGTCGACTTCACCGCGGCGTACGCGCTGCACCAGGCTGCCGGCGTGCCCTACGTCATGGACTACCGCGATGCCTGGCAGCTCGACGTGTTCAGCGGGCGCCGCCTGACCGCCCCCGGCAGCGCAGTCGACACCTGGGAGTCGACCCTTGTCGCGAGCGCGCACGAGGTGTGGTTCGTCAACGAGCCGATCCGCCGCTGGCACCAAGAGCTCTACCCGCAGCACGCCGACCGCATGCAGGTCGTCGCCAACGGCTTCGACGCCGAGCTCGCCGGCTTCGCGCCCACCGTGCGCGACGGCCGCGCCGACGAGCTCGTCTTCGGCTACATCGGCACCATGAGCGACCAGGTTCCGCTGCCCGCGCTGCTCGAGGGCTGGCGCCTGGCTCGCGAGCGCGACCCGCTGCTCGCGCGCTCGCGCCTCGAGCTGCACGGCTACCTCGGGCACGCCGGCGTGCCGAGCGATCGGTGGATGCGCCTGATTCGCGACAACGCCCAGCACGGCGTGGCGCATCACGGTCCGGTGGCGAAGACCAGCATCGCGAGCACCTACGCGGGCTTCGACGCCCTCGTGCTCGTGCTCGGTACCGGCCGGTACGTCACGAGCGGCAAGGTCTACGAGTACTGCGCCACCGGGCTGCCCATCGTCTCGGTGCACGACCCGCTCAACGCGGCGAGCGACGTGCTGCGCGAGCACCCGGCGTGGGCGAGCACGACCGGGCTCGAGCCCGAGCGCATCGCCGACGCCCTCATCGAGGGTGCTCGCCTCGCCGTGGCGCAGACGGAGGCGAGCCGTGCAGCTGTTCAGACCTGGGCCGGGCAGTTCGAGCGCACCTCGCAGCTCGCGCCGCGCATCCGTCAGCTCGCCGAGGCCGTCTCGTGACCGCCTTCGTCTTCGTGAGCTCGTCCGCCGACATCACCGGCCACATCGCCCGCGCGCGCGGCGAGCGCACCCTGCCGATCACCCTCGTCGTCGCCGACGGGCTCGGCGATCGCGACGTCGACGGCATGACCGTCATCGACATCGGCACGATCGACCGCTCGGCCTTCGCGCGGCTGCTCGACCGCTCGGTCGTGACGCGCACCCTCGTGCGCCTCTCACCGGCCGACGGCGGCGTCGTCAAGCGGCGGCGCCTGCGGCGCTCGGCCGCCGCCACGCGTGCGCTGCGCGAGGGCGACGTGCTCGTGGCGTGCGAGCGCGACGCCGTGCTCGCCGTCTGGTCGGTCGCGCGCGGGCGCGGCGAGCAGGTGCTCGGTCTGTTCGGCATCGCCGCCGGGCTCGCCGAGCTGCGGCGGCACTGACGGCCCGACAGCGCTGCCCGGGCGCGCTAGCGTTGAGCGCGTGAAGATTCTCAGCGTGGTCGGCGCTCGGCCGCAGTTCGTCAAGCTCTCGCCCGTCAGCCGCGCCCTGCAGGGCCGCGCCGAGCACGTGGTCGTGCACACCGGCCAGCACTACGACGACCTCATGAGCGACGTCTTCTTCCGCGACCTCGGCATGCCCGAGCCCGACGTGAACCTGGCGATCGGCTCGGGCGCTCACGGGGCTCAGACCGGCGCGATGCTCGGAGCGCTCGAGCAGGTCTTCGAGCAGCACCGGCCCGACTGGGTTCTCGTCTACGGCGACACCAACTCGACGCTCGCGGCCGCGATCGCCGCCGTCAAGATCCACCTGCCGCTCGCCCACCTCGAGGCCGGCCTGCGCTCGTTCAACCGGGCGATGCCCGAAGAGCACAACCGTGTGCTCACCGATCACGCCGCCGACCTGTGCCTCGCCCCGACCGCCGTAGCCATGGGCCATCTGGCCGTCGAAGGCCTCGCCGCCCGCAGCCGGCTCGTCGGCGACGTCATGACCGACGTGCTGCACCTCGTGCGCGACCGCGTGCTCGCCGCGCCGCCCGCCCTGCCCTGGGCCGACGACGAGTCGGTCGTCGCCACCATCCACCGCGCCGAGAACACCGACGACCCCGAGCGCCTGCGCGCCGTCATCGAGGCGCTCGCCGCCGTCGACCGGCCGGTGCGGCTGCTCGCCCACCCGCGGCTGCGCAGCTCGGCCGAGCGCGCCGGCATCGCCCTCGAGCAGGGCCGCATCACCGTGCACGAACCCCTGCCGTACCCCGAGCTCATCGCCGCGGTCATGCAGGGCTCGGGCGTCGTCACCGACTCGGGCGGCCTGCAGAAAGAGGCCTACCTGCTGCGGCGGCTCTGCACGACCGTGCGCCCCGAGACCGAGTGGGTCGAGACGATCGACTCGGGCTGGAACGTGCTCGTCGGCACCGACCTCGCTGCGCTCGCGCCCGCGGTCGAGCGCGCGGCACCGGCCGAGCCCGACGACCACCCCTACGGCGACGGGCACGCGGCCGACCGCGTGGCCGACGAGCTGCTCGGCGCCTAGCGCTCGTCGAGGCCCGCGAGCGAGGCCTGGGTCGCGAAGGCGGGCACCGCGCGCCGCACCTCGTCGAAGGTGCCCTGCGCGACGAGCTCGCCGTCGGCGAGGAACACCACGAGGTCGTTGTCGCGGATGATCGCGAGCCGGTGCGCCACCGAGATGACCGTCATCTCGCCCTGCAGCGAGCGGATCGCCTTCACGACGTCTGACTCGGTCTTGGTGTCGAGAGCGCTCGTCGCCTCGTCGAGCACGAGCACGAGCGGGTCGTCGTAGAGCGCTCGTGCGATGCCGAGCCGCTGCCGTTGCCCGCCCGAGAGGGCCATGCCGCGATCGCCGACGCGGGCATGGATGCCGCCTTCGCGCTTCTCGACGACCTCCCACAGCTGCGCCCGGCGCAGTGCGCGTTCGACCCGCTCGGCATCGATCGTGCTCGACCAGCTGAGCGCAACGTTCTGCGCGATGGTGCCGTCGAACAGCGCGACGTCTTGCGGCACGTAGCCCACGCGCGAGCGCCACGCGGCCATGACGTCGTCGAGGTCGGCGTCGTCGAGCATGAGGCGACCCTCGGTCGGTGAGAGCAGGCCCAGCAGCATGTCGACGAGCGTGGTCTTGCCCGAGCCCGACGAGCCGACGATGCCGACCGAGGTGCCGAGCGGAATCGAGAGCGAGACGCCGCTGATCGCCGGCGCGTCAGACGAGGGGTACGTGAAGCCGGCGTTCTCGAACCGCAGCAGGCGCGGCTCGCCCTCGATGGGCTCGTGGCCGATGACCTCGGCCCGCTCGATGTAGCTGCGCGACTGCGCGATGTCGTCGAGCACGGCCTGCACATGCGGCGAGTTCGACTGCGTGACAGTGAGGATCGACTGCAGGCTCGTGAGCGACGGCACGAGGCGGAATCCGGCGATGCCGAAGAGCGCGACCGAGGCGAGGGCGCCCTGCGGACCGTTGAGCAGATAGGCGATGCCGCCGACGAGCAGGAAGCCGCCGATGAGGCCGGCATCGAGCACGAAGCGCGGAACAGCGCTGATGAAGTGGATGTTCGCCCTGGCCCGCGTGGAGTGGATGCGGTTGTCGTGCACGACGCCGGCGACCTCGCGCGCCTTGTCGCGCAGGGTGATCTCTTTGAGTGCCGACATCATGTCGGTCATGAGGGTCGCCACGCGGAACGAGTAGTCGCGGTTGACGCGCCCGGCCTGCACGGCGCGCTTCGACAGCACCCGCGCCTGCACGAGGGCGAGACCGCCCAGGTAGAGGATCGTGATGAGGGCCGTGACCGGGTCGGCGATGACGATGACGATGACGACCGAGGTGGCCGTGACGATGAGCGTCGGCAGGGTCAGCACGGGCAGCAGGAAGCCGCCGATCGTGTTGCCGATGCCGACGTCGGCCAGGCGCACGACCTGGGCCGTGTTCTTGCTCAAGCGGTCGGTCCAGGGGGCGCGGATATAGGCGTCGAACAGCCGGTCGCCGATCTCGAGCTCGAAGAGCGCGAACCGTCGAGTCGCGTACCACTGCAGCACGAGGCTCAGAAAGGCCTTGATGATGACGACGACCGAGATCGACAGCAAGAACCAGACGTAGTTCTCTGAGGCGATCGCTCCGACGAGCGGCAGCTGAATGTCAGCGCCGGCGACCATCGACCCGAGCGCGATCGCGAGCAGGGCGATCGCCGCGACGTCGATGAGGGCCAGCGACGAGGTGGCGATCGCGTACCACCAGATGAACCGTTGCGTTCGCGCGGGCAGCAGAGGCACCAGCTGGCGCAGGGTTCGCAGGATGAGCAGCACGGTCAGTCAGCCTAGCCGCGCGGCTCGAGAGCGGACGGCCGATCGAGGGCCTCGAGAATGAGGCGGGCGCTCTCGCGACCGTCGTGGAGGGCCGCCACATAGGCGGGGCCTGCGGCCGCGACCGCTCGAGCCGCGGACCGATCGGCGACGATGCCGCGCAGCACGGCCTCGAGCGTGACGGGGTCGGCCTGCACGATCGGCAGTTCGATGCCGCGCTCGGCGCGCAATTGCTGGCGGTACTCCGCGGCTGCGTTCGAGACGACCACGCGGCCGGCGGCCATCGCCTCGCAGGCGGCCGCGCCGTAGCCGCCCATGCGCAATGAGTCGATCATGATGTCGGCGCGGCGGTAGACCTCGCGCACCTCGTCGTGCGTCGCGTTGCTCACCCGCTCGTACCGCACGAGTCCATCGGCCTCCAGCCGGGCGAGCACCTCGTCGACGGTGTCAGAACCCTTGATGGCCGCCTGGCTCGGGGCGTGCACGACGAGCGGCGGCGCGGTGCCCTCGAGGGGCGGCGTCTCGACGACCCACGCCGCGGGGTCGACGACCACGGGCACCCAGACGGCCTCGGGCAGGTCGAGCGGCACTCCCTGAGTCGAGCCGAGCACGGGCACCCCCGTGCGGCGGATCACGCGACGCGCCTCGGCCGAGCGGCGTTGCATCGCGGCGAGACGATCGGCGAACTCGGGCAGCAGGTAGGGCGAGTGCGGGTTGCGTGCGTTGAGGGCCTCGAAGTCGCGCACGTCGCTGCCGTGGCAGACGATCGCGACCCGGATGCCCCGTTGCTGCAGGGCCCGCACCTCCCGCTCGAGGTTCCAGCCGAAGGCCGGGCCGAAGATCGGCAGCCCCGACTCGATGACGACATCGGTCGCCGAGTAGCCACGAATGCGCACGTGCTCGCGCTGCCATGAGCGCGACGCCGTCGCGACGACGCTCGGCACCGCGATGTCGACCTCGAAGGCGAAGCCCGTGTCGATGCGCGAGAGGCTCACGGCGACGGTATCGGGCCGAGCCGAGATCGCCCGGGCCCAGCGGTGCGCCTGACCCGCCGTATTGACGGCGCCGAGAAGCACGCGCCGCGACGCCGCCGGCAGGGGCTCGATCAGCGGCAGCTGCGCGGGCATGCCGCGGTAACGGGCAGGGCGCAGCACGCGGCCGACCGCGTCGGGCAGCGAGTTGAGCGCCGTGCTGAGCGCGGTCGTAAGGCGTGGCCGCCACTCGCTCACGAGCGGCCTCGCCCTCGACGCTGCTCGGCGACGCCCTCCACGACGTCGGCGGCCCGCCGCGCGACCCCGCTGAGCGACCCGGTCTGCTCGGCCCACTCAGCGACCGCGGCGCGCACGGTGCGATGGCCAGGAATCTGCGCGGCCTCGATCGCCTCGCTCATTGCGGCGGCGATGGCAGGCGGGTCGTACGCCGACGCCCAGCCGAGCGGCGACGAGCGCACGACGCGGGCGGCAGCGGCATCCGGCCCCGCGAAGATCACGGGAGTGCCGCAGGCGGTCGACGCGAAGATCTTGGTCGGCACGGCGAAGTCGTAGCCGACGCCCGGCACGATGCTCGCGAGCGAGGCCGTCGCCGTGCGCAGCAGCTCGGCAGCGATCTGCGGGCTCTGGCGCGCGAGCACGGTCACCACGCCCGTATCGAACTCGTGCGAGCGCTCGGTCAAGAGGGCGGCGTCCTGGCCGCCGCCGAGCACCGTGAGGCGGGCATCCGGATGCTGCTGCCGCACGATCGCGAGCGCGTCGACGAACACCGCCGCCCCTTGAAACTCGCTCGACGTGCCCGCATAGACGAAGCTCGGCGCCGGGGGCGCAGGGGCGGATTCCGCGTGGCCACCGCTCGTGGCTGCGGTCGAGAACACGCTCGTGTCGACCCCGTTGCCGACGACCACGGCCTCACGGCCCGACAGCTCGCGCACCCGGTCGGCGACCTCGGGCGAGACCGCGAGCACGGCGGCGGCGCTGCGCAGCACCCACGACTCGACGCGGCGCAGCACGCTCGTGACCGAGCGCGGGGCGCCCGCGATGACAGCGGCGTCGCTCCACACGTCGGCGGCGTACCAGACCACGGGCACGCGCCGCAGAGCGCACACCACCGTCGCGACCATGCCCGTCGTCGGCGGCGGCTCGACGACGACCGCATCGGGACGCCGGGTGCCGAGCAGCCGGAAGAACAGCGGCACATCGAAGCTCAGGTACGACACGTATCCGCGCACGAACCCGTCGCGCGAGCGCTTGACGCGCGCCCGGCGCACCCGCAGGCGGCCGTGCTGCTCGCTGTGCGCCGACCCGTAGCGGGTCGTCAGCACGTCGACCTCGTGCCCGCGGGCGACCAGGTCGTCGGCGAGCGCCGCGAGCCGGAACGCCGCGGCCGCCGGCTCGGGCGCGAAGATGCGGGTCGCGAGAGTGACGCGCATGATCAGAAGGTGACCGACCGGCCCGTTCGTGCCGACTCGAGAACGCCCTCGACGACCGCGAGCGTGCGCAGACCCTGACGCATCGTGACGACGTCGGTCTCGTGGCCGAGCACCGCGTCGCGGAACGCCTCGAGCTCGACGCGCAGCGGCTCGCGCTTCGGGAAGGCGTAGCGGATCACGTCGCCCTCGCTCACGCCGCGGAAGGCCGTGACCGACTCCCACTCGAGCGGGAACGTGCCGTTGGCGTAGAAGGTGAGGTCACCCGTCGCGGTGTCGGCGATGAGCGCGCCCGCCTCGCCCGTGGCGATCGTGATGCGCTCTTTCATCGGGCTGAGCCAGTTGACGAGGTGGTTCACGATGACGCCATTGGCGAGCCGCCCGGTCGCGATGATCATGTCTTCGTACTCGCGGCCCGACTTGTGGGCGGTCTGCCCGTAGACGCTCGCGTAGTCGCTCTGCGCGACCCACGCGGTGAGGTCGACGTCGTGGCTCGCGAGGTCTTTGCCGACTCCGACATCGGCGATGCGCGAGGGGAACGGCCCCTGGCGGCGCGTGACCACCTGGTACACCTCGCCGAGCTCGCCCGCGGCGATGCGGCGGCGCAGCTCTTGCAGCGCGGGGTTGAAGCGCTCGATGTGGCCGACAGCGCCGATGAGCCCCGCATGCTCGAAGGCGTCGACCATGCGCTGGCCCGCCTCGACCGTGTCGGCGATGGGCTTCTCGACGAGCGCGTGCACGCCGGCGGCGGCGAGCGCGAGGGCAGCATCCTCATGAAAACGCGTCGGCACCGCGACGACCGCGATGTCGACGCCCTCGGCGACGAGCGCATCGATGTCGGGCAGAATCGGCAGGCTGCCGGCGACGCCGTGCGGGTCTCCCCCGGGGTCGGCGATCGCGACGAGGTCGACGCCGTCGAGCTCGCGCAGCACGCGGGCGTGGTGGCGCCCCATCATGCCGACGCCGATGAGACCGGCGCGCAAGGTCATCAGGCGCCGGCCTTCGCGAGCGACTGAACAGCCGTGATGATGCGGTCGAGGTCGCGCTTCGTCAGCGAGGGATGCACGGGCAGCGACACGACCTCGCGCGCAGCCCGCTCGGTCTCGGGCAGGTCGAGCCCGGGCGCGTAGGGCGCGAGCGAGGGCAGACGGTGGTTCGGCACCGGGTAGTAGACGCCCGACCCCACCCCGTGCTCGTCGCGCAGCGCCTTCGCGAAGCCGTCGCGGTCGTCGGCGACGCGGATCGTGTACTGGTGGAAGACGTGCACGGCACCCGGCGCGGTCACCGGCGGAGTGATGCCCGCGAGCCCGCTGAGCCCGGCGCTGAGGGTCGCGGCGTTCTGCTGGCGCGTGGCTGTCCAGCGATCGATCTTCGTGAGCTGCACGCGGCCGATCGCGGCGTGGATGTCGGTCATGCGCGCATTGAAGCCGATGACCTCGTTGTGGTACTGCACCTCTTGGCCTTGATTGCGCAGCAGCTTGACGGCGCGCACGAGCTCGGGGCTGTCGCATGCGACCATGCCGCCCTCGCCCGAGGTCCTGTTCTTCGTCGGGTAGAGGCTGAACATCGCGAACCGGCCCCAGGTGCCGACCGGGCGGCCGTCGAGCGATGCGCCGTGCGCCTGGGCCGCGTCTTCGAAGATCTCGAGGTCGTGCTTCTTCGCGAGGGCCTCGAGCTCGACCATGCGGGCCGGGTGGCCGTAGAGGTGCACGGGCATGATGCCCTTGGTCTGCGGCGTGATGGCCTTCTCGACCGCGGCCGGGTCGAGGCCGAAGGTCTCGGGCTCGATGTCGACGAAGACGGGCGTCGCGCCCGTGAGCGCGACCGAGTTGCCCGTGGCGGCGAACGTGAACGAGGGCACGATGACCTCGTCGCCCGGGCCGACGCCCGCGGCGAGCTGGCCCAGGTGCTGCCCGGCGGTGCCGCTGTTCACGGCGACGCACTCGCGGCCCTGCACGAAGTGGGCGCCGAACTCCTTCTCGAACGCGGCGACCTCGGGGCCCTGCGCGATCATGCCCGAGCGCAGCACGCGGTCGACGGCACGGCGCTCGGCGCGGCCGATCAACGGCTTGGCTGCGGGAATCAGGGGTGCGCTCACGCGGGGTGTTCCTCTCTCAGTACGCCGTCGTGCTCGACGTAGCTCTCGTCTGTCTGCGGGCAGACCCAGCGCCCGTCGCGCTCGATCAGTCGCACGCCCGCCTTGCCCACCCAGCCGAGGCGCCGCGCGGGCACCCCCGCCATGAGAGCGAACGCGGGCACATCTTTGGTGACGACACTGCCGGCCGCGATCGTCGCCCAGCGGCCGATCTCGACGGGGGCGACGCACACCGCGCGCGCGCCGATCGCGGCGCCCTCGCGAATCGTGACGCCGACCGGCTGCCAGTCGTGGGCCGACTTCGGGGTGCCGTCGGGGTTGACGGCGCGGGGATAGGTGTCGTTGGTGAGCACCACGGCGGGGCCGATGAAGACGCCGGCCTCGAGGTGCGCGGGCTCGTAGACGAGCGCGTAGTTCTGCACCTTGCAGTTGTCGCCCAGGTGCACGCCCGTGCCGATGTAGGCCCCGCGCCCGACGACGCAGTTCACGCCGAGCTGCGCCTCTTCGCGCACCTGCGCCAAGTGCCAGATCGCGCTGCCCGCGCCGATGCGGGCGCTCGCGGCGACGTCGGCAGAATCGACGATGCGAACGTCTTGCCGGGCGTCGGCTGATGCGGTCACGAGGGCAATCTCTCCTGGGGGGGTGATGCGCGGGCACGCGCCGACCCAGGGTATCGCGTTCTGACACAATGGCCCCTATGGCCGACGCCTCCCCGACCGCGCCCGCGGCCCGCTCTGACCGGCGCCCCGAGGCCGCCATCGTCATCCCCCTCTACAACGAGGCGACCGTCATCGGCGGCGTCATCAGCGAGCTGCTGCAGCACTTCGAGCGCGTCATCTGCGTCGACGACGGCTCGACCGACGACTCGGCCGAGGTCGCCGAAGCGGCCGGCGCGCGCGTGATCCGCCACCCCCACAACCTCGGCCAGGGCGCTGCCCTGCAGACGGGCATCGCCTACGCGCGCGTGCAGCCCGGCGTGCGCTACCTCGTCACCTTCGACGCCGACGGCCAGCACCGCGTCGTCGACGCGCTCGCCATGCTCGACCTCGCCGAGCACGAGCAGGCCGCCATCATCTTCGGCTCGCGCTTTCTCGACGACCGCACCAAGCCGGGGCTCGCCAAGAAGATCGTTCTCAAGACGGCCGTCGCGGTCACGAACCTCACGACCGGCCTGACGCTGACGGATGCCCACAACGGCCTGCGCGTGCTGCGGGTCGATGCGGCGCACGCCGTCAACCTCAAGCAAGACCGCATGGCGCACGCGAGCGAGATCGTCGTGCAGCTCGGCAAGTCGGGCCTGCCGTGGCGCGAGTTTCCGGTCGAGGTGCTCTACACCGACTACTCGAAAGCCAAGGGCCAGTCGCTCTTGAACTCGATCAACATCCTCGTCGACCTCGTCATCAACTAGATCAGCACCCAGGGGGCACCCACCATGTGGTTCCAGATCATCCTCATCGTCGCTCTCGCGGGCATCGCCGTTTACCTCGTGCGCTCGACGCCGAGCCCGCGCCACCTCGCCATCCGCCGACTGCTCGTGCTGCTCGCCCTCGCCGCGGGCGTCGTCGCCGTGCTCTGGCCCGGACTGCTCAGCTGGCTCGCCGCGCTCGTCGGCATCGGCCGCGGTGCCGACCTGCTGTTCTACCTGGCGATCGTCGCGGGGCTCATCTACGTCGTCAACGAGTACAAGCGCTCGGTGCAGCTGACCCGGGCCAACACGCAGCTCGCGCGCGAGATCGCCCTCACCGAGGCGAGGTTGACCGATCGCATCACCGAGCTCGAAGAGCGCCTGGCCGCGAAGCCCAGCGCCTAGAATCGAGTGTTCGCGGGCATCCGTCGTCGACCCGCCCGACACCCAGCCACCCACTCCGTTAGGAACCGCTTCTCGTGAAGATCGCCGTCATCGCCCTCGGAAAGATCGGCCTGCCGCTCGCCGTGCAGTTCGCCTCGAAAGGCCACGAGGTCGTCGGCGTCGACGTGAACCAGGCCACCGTCGACCTCATCAATCAGGGTGTCGAGCCGTTTCCGGGCGAGGCGCACCTGGCCGAGATGCTCGCCGAGCTCGTGCCGGCCGGCAAGCTGCGGGCGACGACGAACTACGCGGATGCTGTGCCGGAGGCCGACGCGGTCGTGCTCGTCGTGCCGCTCTTCGTCGACGACGAGGCCCGGCCCGACTTCGGCTGGATGGACGACGCGACGAGCACGCTCGCGGCGCACCTCACCCCCGACACCCTCGTCGCCTACGAGACGACGCTGCCCGTCGGCACGACCCGCACGCGCTGGAAGCCCATGCTCGAAGAGGGTTCTGGGCTCGTCGAGGGCACCGACTTCCACCTCGTGTTCTCGCCCGAGCGCGTGCTCACCGGCCGCGT
>SXMG01000096.1 GCA_005778835.1 Actinomycetota bacterium | reverse complement strand
TCTCCTCCGCCAGGCGCGAGAGATCGACACCGAGCTGCGCCGCAATGTAGGCGAACTCGGCGACGAGGTCGCGCGCGGCAAGGCGGGGCGGCTCATCGGCGACCTGACCGGGCTGCTGAGCACGCTCAAAGGCCCGCCGCTCGCGTACAACCGCGACCTGCAGGAGGACAAAGAGCCCGTCTTCGACGCTGTCGAGACGCTCGAGGTGTTGCTGCCCGCGTTCACCGGCATGGTGGCGACGCTGACCTTCGACACCGAGCGCATGGCCGCGCTCGCGCCGCAGGGCTTCTCGCTCGCGACCGACGTTGCCGACTGGCTCGTGCGGCAGGGCGTGCCCTTCCGCGAGGCGCACGAGATCTCGGGCGCCCTCGTGGCGCACTGCGAGCGTCACGGCCTCGAGCTGCACGAGCCGAGCGACGACGAGTACGCCTCGATCGACCCGCGGCTACTGCCAGCGGTGCGCGACGTGCTCACGGTCGAGGGCTCGATCGCGTCCCGATCGGGTGCCGGCGGCACGGCGCCCTCGGCGGTCGCTGCTCAGCGTGCCCACCTCGTCGAGCGGCTCGCCGCCCTCGCGTGAGACTGCTCGACGACGACCCCGTCGCGGTCGCGCCGCGCCTGCTCGGGGCGGTGCTGCATGGCCGCGGCGTGAGCGTGCGGCTGACCGAGGTCGAGGCCTACCGCGGCGAGGGGGCCGACCCCGGTTCGCACGCCTTCCGCGGCCGCACGCCCCGCACCGAGCCCATGTTCGGCCCCGCGGGCACGATCTACGTCTACCTGAGCTTTGGGCTGCACCGGTGCCTCAACCTCGTCTGCGGGCCCGAGGGCGAGGCTGGTGCCGTGCTGCTGAGGGCGGGCGAGGTGATCGAGGGCGCCGAGCTCGCAGCGAAGCGCCGGGCGGCCGCAGCACCGCGTCGCACGGGCGAGTGCGCATCCCGCCTCATCGCCCCTCGCGACCTCGCCCGCGGGCCCGCGCGCCTGGCGACGGCACTCGGCATCGACCTCACCGACAGCGGTGGGATGCTCGGCGCCAGCCCGCTGCCTGTCGAGGGCATCGCCCTCGAGCCGGGCCCGCTCCTGCCGCCCGAGCTCATCGCCTCCGGCCCGCGCGTGGGCGTCAGCGGCCCCGGCGGCACCGCAGAGTTCCCCTGGCGCTACTGGCTCGCGGGGGAGCCCACGGTCTCGACGTACCGGCCCGCGGTCACGCGAGCACGATGAGTGCGCCGCACAGCCCGGCCCAGGTCAGGCTCACGAGCGTGCCGATGATGAAGCGCTCGGTGGCCGCGCCGGCGTCGAGGTCGCGGAAGCGGCCCAGGCCCTTGATGGCGATGAGGCCGGCGAGCAGTTCCCATCGGCCGACGAGCACGGCCGCGACCACGATGACGCGCTCGAGATAGCCGATCGTGAGCCCGCCGCGCAGCACTTCGCGCGTGGTGGTCTTGGTGCGGGCGGTGCTGCCGGAGGCCGCAGCGACCGGCACGATGATGCCGCCGTGGTCGCCGTCGGGGGCGCTGCCTCGAGTGGCGGCCGCGAGCACGAGCGTGGCGAGCGGGCCGCCCGCGACGATGCCGATGAGGGCGAGGCCGAGCGCGATGAGCGGGCCGAGAGCCCCGGGCGGCGCCGGCTCGAAGCCGAGCAGCAGTGCGTAGGCGCCGATGCCGACGACGACGATCGCCGGAAGGACGAGCACCGAGCGCTCCGTCGCCGTGGCGAGCAGGGCGAGCACGGCGACCAGCAGCAGGAGTGCGGCCACAGCGCTCCACGACGCCATGGCGATGAGGTCGCTCAGCACTGGTGGCAGCAGGCTCATGACGCCCCTTCGTCGATCGTGGACCCGGTGGCAGCAGTCGCCGCCGGGTCTTCCACCGTAGCGCCGACCTGAGTCATCAGGCGGGCGAGCGCGCGGCGAGCATCCGCATCGATGCGCAGGCCGGCCGCTCGGGCGCGTTTGCTGGCGGCCTGCGGAGTGATGCTGAGCCGCGTCGCGGACTCGGCTTGCGTCAGCCCCTGCTCGAGCAGGTCGTGCAGCTGCCACCCCGGTGCGCTCCAGCGCGCCCGCTGAGTGAGCACGAGGTCGACGAGCGACGCCCAGTCGTGCACGGGTTCGGCGAGCTGCTCGGCGCCGACGGCCGCGAACCGCGTCGAGCGCGTCGTGGCCCGCTCGACCGCCGCTCGAGCCGAGGTGAAAGCGGGGCCGCTCGCCTCGCGCACGCTCGGCGGCAGGGGCAGACGCACCGCGCCCACTCCGATGCCCACCCGCCAGTGCGGCGAGCGCAGCAGGTGCAGGGCAGACTCGAGAGCGCAGGCCGCATCGTCGGTGATCGCCTGCAGCTCGTCTCCGGCCGTGCGCTCGGGCGCGAGGGCGTAGCGGCTGCCGAATCGCTCGGTGAGCGCATCGAGAGCCCCGGCCACCCGATCGACGTCGCCCCGGCTGCCGACCTGGTCGGCAATGAGCACGTACATGGCCTGCATCATCAACCCCCTCAGCATGATTCCTATCTCATCAAGCATACAAGGCTGATTCGACGAACCAGGAGTCTCGCCGCTGATACGCTGGCGCGGTGACCGCCGGCCCCGCTTTTGATACCGACACCCCTGCCGCCTCCACTCTCACGCCCCCGCAGAACGATGCATCGTTCGAGAACGTCTGGGACGAGATCGTGTGGCGCGGACTCGTGCACGTCTCGACCGACGCGGATGCTCTGCGCGCGCTGCTCGCCGGCCCTCCCATCACGTACTACTGCGGTTTCGACCCGACCGCCCCGAGCCTGCACCTCGGCAACCTCGTGCAGCTGCTGCTCATGCGCCGCCTGCAGCTCGCGGGGCACCAGCCCCTGGCGCTCGTGGGAGGGTCGACGGGCCTTATCGGAGACCCGCGCCCGACCGCCGAGCGGCAGCTGAACGATCGTGAGACGGTCGTCGCCTGGGTCTCGCGGCTGCAGCAGCAGGTCAGCCGCTTCTTGTCGGCCGACGGAGCCAACGCCGTGCGCCTGGTGAACAACCTCGACTGGACGGCGGGCCTCAGCGCGATCGACTTCTTGCGCGAGATCGGCAAGTACTACCGCGTGGGCACGATGCTCAAGAAAGATGCGGTCGCCGCGCGGCTCAACTCCGATGCCGGCATCTCCTACACCGAGTTCAGCTACCAGATCCTGCAGGGCTACGACTTCCTCGAGCTCTACCGGCAGCACGGGTGCGTGCTGCAGACCGGGGGCAGCGACCAATGGGGCAACCTCACGAGCGGCACCGACCTCATCCACAAGGCTGAGGGCGTGAGCGTGCACGCGATCGGCACGCCGCTGATCACCAACAGCGACGGCACCAAGTTCGGCAAGAGCGAGGGCAACGCCATCTGGCTCGACGCCGAGATGTGCAGCCCCTACGCGATGTACCAGTTCTGGCTCAACACCGACGACGCCGACGTCATCGACCGGCTCAAGGTCTTCACGTTCCTGTCGCGCGCCGAGATCGAGCACTACGCCGAGCTCGTGCGCGACGAGCCCTTCCGGCGCGCGGCGCAGAAGCGCCTGGCGCTCGAGGTCACGGGCTTCGTGCACGGTGCGGCATCGGTCGACGCGGCGATCGCGGCATCGCGGGCGCTCTTCGGGCAGGGCGATCTTCGGGCGCTGGATGCTGAGACTCTCGCCGCCGTCATCGCCGAGCTGCCGACGGCGCAGCTGGGGGAGTCAGACACGGTGGTGCAGGCACTGGTGGCCACGGGCCTTTGCTCGAGTGCGGGCGAGGCCCGGCGCGCGATCGCGCAGGGAGGCGTCTCGCTCAACAACGCCGCAGTGTCGAGCGACGACCAGACCCTCGAGGGCGCGGCGCTCGCGGGTCGCGCAGCGGTGCTGCGCCGCGGCAAGAAGACCCTCGCCGGCCTGATTCTGCGGTGACCCGAGTGCGGTCGGAGAGCCGGTTCTCGGCGCGACACGCCCGGGATTCGGCCAAAGTTGCTCTGCACCCGAACGAACCGTAATCTTCTAACTCGTCACCCCAAAGGTGCCGCCGGCCGAGAGGCAGGGCGCAACCTCAAGCGGGACACATCCTCCAAGACAGAGCAGCCACTTGCTGGTGCGCTCATCGCCAAGTAGGATGACACTCTGCCCTCCAGTGTCGATCTCACAGATCGGGCTCGGTTCGTCCGAGGTCACCGATTTGCATCGGCACCTGCGGGCAGATAGTTTAGGGAAGTTGCCCAGTTGCGACGGCTGAGAAGCCGAAGGTCTGGAGCGCCCGATCCTTGAGAACTCAACAGCGTGCACTAAGTCAATGCCAAACAACCTCGACGGCTGGTTTCGACCAGCCGTATGAGATTCCTTTGGATTGAAACAAGAATGTCAGTAGATATTCGAACTTCAGTCAGACAAACTCGTTGCCACTCAGACTTCGGTCCGGTGGTGACACTAGATGTGCCGGCAGCCTTCGGGCCGTCGTGCAATCAAACATTTACGGAGAGTTTGATCCT
>SXMG01000095.1 GCA_005778835.1 Actinomycetota bacterium | reverse complement strand
GGCCGCGCTGGCCCTTGCCGATCGGAGCGGCGAGGTCGATGATGCGGGTCGACAGCGTGCCCGAGTCGGTCTCGAGACGCAGGCGCTCGGTCGGGTAGAGCGGCGTGAGCGCGCTGAACTCGACGCGGGCAGCCGCCTCTTCGAGGGTCTGGCCGTTGATCGAGTCGACGCGAACCAGAGCGTTGTACTTCTGACGCCCCTGGTTCTCGCCCTCACGCGGCTGGCGGATCGCGCCGACGACGGCGTCGCCCTTGCGCAGCGCGTACTTCTTGACCTGGCCGAGCGAGACGTAGACGTCGCTCGGGCCGGGCAGGTAGCCGGTGGTGCGCACGAAGGCGTAGTTGTCGAGCACGTCGAGGATGCCCGCCACGGGAATCAGCACGTCATCGTCGCTGATCTCGGGCTCGATCTCGTCACCACCGGGGCCGCGCTTGCGGTCACGACCGCGACCGCGGTTGCGGTTGCGGCCATCGGCGTCCTGATCGGCGCGCTCGCTCTGGGGGCCGCGGTTGCCGCCCTGACGGGGCTCGTTCTGCGAGGCGTCGTTTCCGGCGTCGTCAGCGCGCTGCTCTGAACGGTTGTCGTTGCGGTTGCCGCCGCGACCCGACGCCGCACCCTGCTGGCCGCCGCGCTGGTTGCCCTGCTGGTTGCTCTGCTGATTGTTGCCGCCCTCGCCGTTCTCGGCACGGTCGCCACCTCGGCGGTTGCGGCTGCGGCTGCGGTTGCGGCCCGAGCCAGCGGTGCCGTCGGTCTCGGTCGCGTCGGCACTCGGCTGGTCGGTCGACTCGCCGGAGCTCGGCTCAGCCGTGCCCGACTCGGCAGCGCCCGACTCATCGTTCGCGCTGGCCGGTGCGACTGCTGCGGCCTCGGTCGAGGCCACGGGCGTCAGGGTGTCGCTCGACACCCGGCGCGAGCCGCGGCGTCGCGGGCCCGCCTCGGCGGCGGGCTCGGCCGCGTCGGCGGCCGGCGCACTCGACTCTGCGGGCGTCTCGGTGGCGGTCGCGGCGGCATCGGCAGCCGCTGCGGAGTCGGTCGCCTGCTCGGCGCCCGCGGGGGTCTGGTTCTGGGTGATGGCGTCCACAAGCTCTCCCTTGCGAAGTTTCGATGCGCCGGGCACGCCGAGCTCGACGGCGAGCTGCTGCAGCTGCGCGAGCTTGAGGGTGCTCAGGTTGGCGGGAATCTCCGCGCTCGAAGCGCGGACGATGGGGTCAGTCACGGGATGTATTCCTTTCGGCTCCGGACGAGATGCGCCACGGAGGATGCCCGGTGCTTCTGAGTCGATCTGCCGATGTCGTGCGAGAGACCGGTGTCGGTGTCGTGAGCACAGTTGCAGCGAGATGCGGGTGGAAGCAGCGGAGCTGCTGGTGATGCTCGGGGAGTCTGCGGGCTATGCCGCGGCCTCGGCCGGATGCGTGACTACTGTAGCACCCTTGAAATCGACGGCCAGCATGTGCGATTCCCACGGCGTGGTGGCGTGCTTCTCGATGAGCTCGGCCGCGAGCAGTCGCTGCGAGGGATCGCTGCAGAGCACGAGCACCGAGGGTCCGGCCCCCGAGACGACCGCGGCGAGGCCGTGCTCGCGCAGCACCTGGATGAGCGCGTTGGTCTCGGGCATGGCGCTGGCGCGGTAGCTCTGGTGCAGCTTGTCTTCGGTTGCGGCGTGCAGCAGCTCGGGGCTCTGGATGAGCGCGGCGATGAGCAGCGCAGAGCGCGAGACGTTGAAGATCGCATCTTGGTGCGGCACCGACTCGGGCTGCAAGGATCGCGCGAGCGCGGTCGACATCGTGCTCTCGCGCGGCACGGCGACGAGCAGCGAGACTCCGCGGTGAACCGTGAGGCGCTTGTGCTGGGGGCCCTCGGGGGTGACCCAGGCGATCGTCAGGCCGCCGAACAGGGCGGGGGCGACGTTGTCGGGGTGCCCTTCGAGCTCGGTCGCGCGCGCGAGCAGCTCATCGGGACCGAGGTCGACGATGCCCTCGAGCAGCCCTTTCGCCGCCATGACACCGGCGACGATCGCGGCGCCGGACGAGCCCATGCCGCGACCGTGCGGAATCACATTGCGGGCCACGAGGTGCAGGCCGGGAGCCGTGACGCCGTGCTTCTCGAAGGTGTGCAGAATCGAGCGCACCACGAGGTTCGACGCGTCGGTGGGCACCTCTCCCTCGCCGACGCCGTGCACCTCGACGAGAGCGCCCGCCTCATCGCGCACGCTCACCTCGAGCTCGTCGTAGACCGAGAGCGCGAGACCGAGCGTGTCGAAGCCCGGGCCGAGGTTCGCGGTCGTCGCGGGCACCTTCACGATCACGCGGCGCCCGGCGAGGCGCGGGTCGATCGCGCCGGTCATGCGCTGACCCTCTTCAGGCCCAGCACCGAGGCGACCTCGGCGGTGTCGACCGGTACGACCGTCGGCGAGACGTCGACGCCGTCGGGGCCCTTGAGCGCCCACTGCGGGTCTTTCAGCCCGTGGCCGGTGACCGTGAGGACGACCGTGGAGCCCGCGGGGATCATCCCGGCTTCAGAGCGCTCGAGGAGACCTGCCACTGAGATCGCCGAGGCGGGCTCGACGAAGATGCCTACCTCGCGCGAGAGCAGGCGGTGGGCCTCGAGAATGCCGGCGTCGTCGATGGCACCGAAGTAGCCGTTGCTGTCGTCGCGCGCCGCGAGGGCGAGCTCCCACGAGGCGGGGTTGCCGATGCGGATGGCGCTCGCGATCGTCTCAGGCTTCTTGACCGGCTCACCGAGCACGATCGGAGCGCTGCCCGCGGCCTGGAAGCCCAGCATGCGCGGCATGCGGGTCGTCGCGCCGCGGTCGAGCTCTTCGCGGTAGCCGCGGTGATAGGCGGTGTAGTTGCCGGCGTTGCCGACGGGAACGATGTGGAAGTCGGGCGCGTCGTTCAGTACCTCGACGATCTCGAATGCCGCCGTCTTCTGGCCCTCGATCCGGTCGGGGTTGACCGAGTTCACGAGGTGCACGGGGTAGTTCGCCGAGAGGTCGCGGGCGATGTCGAGGCAGTCGTCGAAGTTGCCCTCGATCTGAATGAGCTCGGCCTTGTGGGCGATCGCCTGGCTGAGCTTGCCAAGCGCGATCTTCCCCTCGGGCACGAGCACGGCGGCCGTGATGCCCGCGTGCGTGGCATAGGCCGCGGCCGAGGCCGAGGTGTTTCCTGTCGAGGCGCAGATGACGGCCTTGGCACCGTGCTCGACGGCCTTCGAGATGGCCATCGTCATGCCACGGTCTTTGAACGAGCCCGTGGGGTTCATGCCCTCGTACTTGACGAAGACCCGGGCGCCCGTGCGCTC
>SXMG01000094.1 GCA_005778835.1 Actinomycetota bacterium | reverse complement strand
GATGGGGGGTCGGGGGGGGGGGGGGTTTGGGGAGAAGGCGGGAGGAAGCACATCGTCCACATCCTCCACCTCCAACCCCAGATCCTGCTGCTCGACGAGATTAGCGCCTCACACGATGTGCACAGCGAGCGGTTGGCCATGGAGGCTATTGAGCGGACCCGCCAGGGCCGCACCACGGTGATTGTGGCCCACCGCCTCTCCACGATTCGCAACGCCGACCTGATTGTGGTGATGGAGTACGGGCGCATCGTCGAGCAGGGCACGCACGACGAGCTCATCGCCGCCGACGGTGCCTACGCGCGGCTCTACGAGGCGCAGTTCGTCGCGCCCTCGGGCGAGGCGTAGATCAGCTCAGTGTCGCGCCCGCGGGCGAGGCGTAGATCACTCAGTGGCGCGCCCGCGCGCGAGGCGTAGCCCCGGTCGCTGCTCGTCGATTCTCATACGAAACGACGCCTCGCACGGAATGAACCGTGCGAGGCGTCGTGTTCGGTACGAGGCGCGGCCTCTGCGCTACAGCAGGTTCGGGATCTTCTGCTCTTCGGCCAGGTTCGCGCGACGGAAGTAGAACGTCACGACCGTCGACACGATGACGATGAAGAGCGAGTAGAGCGCCGGCACGATCAGGATCAACCCGATGTCGGGGTTGCCGCTGAACGTCAGCAGCACGATCGCGATCGCGAGGGGGCCGTTCTGGATGCCCGTCTCGAGCCCGATGGTGCGGGCGTTCGACGGGTGCATGCGAATCGCCCGCGCGATGGCGTAGGCGATCGCGATGCCGAAGAGCCCCAGCCCGATGGCGACGAGGTAGGTCTGCCAGGGCGTCGACGTCAGCAGGGCCCAGTTGCGCGGCACCCACGTGGCCATGAGGAACACGATGAAGAACAGCCCGAAGAAGCCGCCCAAGAGCTCCATGACCGCGCCGACGTTGGCGCTGTACCGCCGGAGGATCATGCCCGCGACGACCGGGATGAGCAGCGTCGCGAGGGTCACGACGATGTTCACGATCGGAATCTGCAGGTCGGAGCTCTCGGTGAAGAGCAGCGAGCCGTAGAAGGCGAGCACGAGCGGCGTCATCAAGATGGCCCACAGCGTCGAGTTCGTCGTCATGATGACGCTCAGCGCGAGGTTTCCTTTCGAGAAGTACGTGAAGATGTTCGACGTCGTGCCGGCGGGCACGCAACCCATCAGCAGAGCCCCGAGCGCGACGGGCGCGGCATACTCGCGCGGCAGCTGGAAGAGCACCGTCACGACGAAGATGTACGCCAGCAGCGGCATGATGCCGAACTGGGTCACGAAGCCGATGATGAGGCCGTAGGGACGGCGCAGTGCGAGCTTGAAGTCTCGCGGGGTGAGGCCTGCACCGAGACCGAACATGATGACGAAGACGAGCCCGACGAGCAGGGCCTGCTCGAACGGCGTCACAACGTCTTGCTCGTTGACGACAGTCTGCGTCGCGATGATGAGCGGGGCGGCGATCATGACAGCTCCCTTCCCTGGGTCTCGATACTGGCGGTGGCCGAGGTCACGGCTTCGGCCCGCAGCTCGCGGCGCAGAATCTTGCCGATCGGGCTCTTGGGCAGCTCGTCGACGAACCGCACCGACTTCGGCACCTTGTAGGCGGCGAGGGTCTCGCGGCAGTGCGCGAGCACCTGCGCCTCGGTCGGCGGAGACTGCGTGCCGACGATGTAGGCGCGCACGGCCTCGCCCGACTTGTCGTCGGGAATGCCGACGACGCCGACCTCGAGCACACCGGGCAGTTCGGCGATGCGCTCTTCGACCTCGTTGGGGTACACGTTGAAGCCGCTGACGAGCACCATGTCTTTCTTGCGATCGACGATCGTGAAGAACCCGTCGGAATCCATCTCGGCGATGTCACCCGTGCGGAAGAAGCCGTCGACGATCGACGCCGCGGTGTCGTCGGGGCGCTGCCAGGAGCCGAGCCTCACCTGCGGGCCGCGAGCGGCGATCTCTCCCGGCGTGCCGGGGGCGACCTCCTTGCCGTCGTCGTCGATGCAGCGCAGCTCGGTCGAGGGCACGGGAATGCCGATCGTGCCCTCCTTCGCCGTCGGGCCGAAGGGGTTGAAGCTCAGCACCGGCGACGTCTCGGTGAGGCCGTAGCCCTCCACGATCGGGGTGCCCGTCACCTCGCTCCAGCGCGCGGCCACCGACTCGAACAGGGCCATGCCACCGGCGGCGGATGCTCGCAGATGCCGAGGCGGACTGTCGAGGAACCACCGCTCATTGAGCAAGGCGTTGAAGAGCGTGTTGACGCCCGTGACCCACGTGATCTTGTAGTTCTCGAAGGCGCGCTTGAGGTTGCTCGGCGGCCGCGGCGAGGGCACGAGAATGTTGCGCGAGCCCAGGTGGAAGAACGCGAGCAGATTCACCGTGAAGGCGAAGATGTGGTACAGCGGGAGGGCCGTGAGCACGACCTCGACGCCGGGCCGCATGTAGGCGCCGCACATCTGGATCATCTGCAGCGTGTTGGCCACGAGGTTGCCGTGCGAGAGCATGGCCCCCTTCGAGACTCCGGTCGTGCCGCCGGTGTACTGCAGAGCGGCGATCGTGTCTCTGCCCACACCCTCGAGATAGCGCTCGAGGGCGGCGTCGTCGCGCTTGTCGCGACCGGCCGCGAGTGCCTTCGGGAAGGGCGTGTGGTCGACGGTGATGGCGGGCAGCGTGCGGTTCCACCACTTCTGCACCATGCGGATCACGCCCGCGATGACAGGCGGGAAGAACTCGGCGATGCGCACGGTGACGACCGTGCTGATGGCGGTCTTCGGAATGACCTCGCCCAGTCGATCGGCGAACATGTCGCTCACGACGAGCACCGTCGCGCCCGAGTCGCTGAACTGGTGCACCATCTCCGTGGCCGTGTAGAGCGGGTTGGTGTTGACGAGCACGCAGCCGGCCTTCATGACGCCGAAGGCCACGATCGGGTAGCTCAGGCTGTTGGGCATCTGCACCGCCACGCGGTCGCCCTGCGAGAGGCCGACGACCTCGCGAAGGTACGACGCGAAGTCGTCAGACAGCGCGTCGACCTGCGCGTACGTCAGCGAGCCGTTCATGCCGTTCGCCATGCACTGCGTGAAGGCGATCGTGTCGGCATAGCTCGAGGCCGCCGCCCTGATCATCGCGGGAAGGTGGGTGAGGTCGGTCTCTGCCAGGTCAGGCTCGACATCGTCGGCATAGTGGGAGAGCCAGGGGCGTTGGGTCATCGTTGATCTTTCGCCGAAGGGTGGGCCATCGGCGGATACGCCGACGGTGGTGTATTCGGCTCATCATAGAACGACGCTCACGTCGCACGCGGCTTCTGTGGTCAGCGGTGCACGGAGCGCGCGTTTACGCGCCGTCGCCTGGAGGATTCTGCAGAACCGCGATGATGTTGCCGGCCGGGTCGGTGAACCAGGCGATGTCAGGCCCCTGGCCGGTGGCGATGCCGCGCGCGATGCCGCGGGCATCCTGATCCATTCCTGCGTAGCGCTGGAACTCGACGCCGCGACCCGCGAGCTCGTCGACGGCCGTCTCGATGTCGTCGACCTCGAGGTTGAGCATCGTGTAGACGGCGGGCTCGTGGTCGGGCTTGGGGTAGACGAGCACCCACCCGCCGCCGGGCAGGTCGATCGAGAGCTGGCCCATCATGGCGTCGGTGACGTCGAGACCGACGACGTCTCGGTAGAACGTGCGCGCGGCATCGATGTCGGGCACCGCGAAACCGCTGAAGGCGTAGGTGTAGGCGACCATGCCGGGCAGGCTACTCCGGCGCCCTTTCGGTGTCGAGGGCCGCAGAGCCGAGGTCGCTGGTGTCGACAGCGTCGGTGTCGGCGAGGGCCTCGGTGAGCTCGGCCGCCGTCAGCTGCCGCGGCTGCTCCTCGATCGAGCGCGGAGCCGGGATCACCTTCGACTCGTCGAGACCATCGAGCCTGCGCGCGGTGACGAGCACTCGGGTCTCGAGCGAGCTCGCGAACTGGTTGTAGGCCTTGACGCTGCGCTCGATCGCGCCGCCCAAGGCGTCGGCGTGCTCGGCGAGCTTCGCCACGCGTGCGTAGAGCTCTTTCGAGAGGTCGAAGAGCATCTTCGCCTCGTCGGTGAGCACCTCTTGCTGCCACGTGAAGGCGATGGTCTTGAGCACCGCCCAGAAGCTCACGGGGCTCGCGAGCGCGATGCGCTTGCTGAAGGCGTACTCGAGCAGAGCGGGGTCTTTCTCGAGCGCCGCAGCGAGCAGCGGCTCGTTGGGGATGAACGCGATCGTGAACTCAGGGCTCGAGTCGAGACCCGTGAAGTAGTTCTTGGCGGCGAGCTGATCGACGTGCGCCTTGACGCGACGGGCGTGGTCGGTGAGCAGCGATGCTCGGCGGGCCTCTTCCTCGCCCGTCGCCGTGGCGGGAATCGCGCTCGCCTCGATGTAGGCGTTGTAGGGCACCTTGGCGTCGACGGCGATGGACTTGCCGCCGGGCAGGCGCAGCACCATGTCAGGGCGCCGGGCCGTGCCGTCGGCGTCGATCGACTCTTGCAGGAAGAAGTCGACGCGGTTGAGCAGGCCAGCCGACTCGACGAGCGTGCGCAACTGCGTCTCGCCCCAGACGCCGCGCGTCGCGTTGTTGCGCAGGGCGCTCGCGAGCGACTCCGCCGTCGCCCGCAGGCGCTCTTCGGCCTCGGTCGCCGTGCGCAGCTGCTGGCTGAGCTCGCCGTGCTGGCGGCTGCGCTGCTGCTCGAGCTCGTCGACCTTCACCTGCATCGCGCGCAGCGTCGAGGCGACCGGCGCGAGCGCCTCGAGCACGCGGCCCTCCTGCTTCTCGCGAGACTCGCGCTCAGCATCCCGCTGCCGGGCCAGCGCGAGCTGCTCGTCGAAGGCGACGGCACGGGCCTCGGCCTGGGCGACGCGCACCTCGGCTGCGGTCAGCTGCTCGCGCAGAGCCTCGAGGGCGGCGGCAGGCACGCCCCCTCGGCGCCCGATCAGCAGGCCGATGATGACGCCGAGCACGACCCCGATCACGATTCCGAGCACGAGCGGCAGCAAGAAGTCCATGCCCGCCAGTGTGCCAGTCGCCCCCGACGCCGGCCCTACGCTGGGCGCATGAGCACGGGCCCTGATGCGCACGAGGTCAGCGCCGACGACCTGCGCTATCTGCTCGCGGTCGCGCGCGTCGGCCGGCTCGTCTCAGCGGCTGCGCTGCTCGGCGTCGATCACACGACGGTGCGGCGGCGTCTCGACCGCCTGGAGGCCGCGCTCGGCGCTCGCCTGCTCGACCGCGGAGCCGACGGCTGGCAGCTCACAGCGATCGGCCGCGATGTCGTCGAGCGCGCGGCACCGCTCGAGGGGCTCGTCGAGCAGGTCGTCGCGGCAGCATCCGGTGGTGACGCCGTTCGGGGCACCGTGCGCGTCGCCGCGCCCGAGGGGTTCGGCTCGCTGTTCGCGGCTCGGGCCCTCGCGCGGGTGCGCACCGCGCATCCGGGCATCGCGCTCGAGCTCGTGACGTCGACCCGGCCGCTCAGTCTGCGCGGCTCGGGGTTCGACCTCGCTGTCACCGTCGGCGCCGCGGCGGGCTCGCGCGTGACGGCCGAACTGCTCACCGAGTACGCGCTGCGGCTCTACGCGGCGCCGAGCTATCTGGCGACGCGACCGCCGATCCGCTCGGCCGCCGATCTCGAGGGGCATGACCTCGTCTTCTACGTGGATGCTCTGCTCACGGTGCGCGAGCTCGACCTCGCCACGCTCGGCCTCGAGGGCATGCGGCTCGGCTTCGGCTCGACGAACGTGTTCGCCCAGCTCGAGGCGACCCGAGCGGGAGCGGGCATCGGCCTGCTGCACGCCTTCATGGGCGAGGGCGCGGCGGGGCTCGAGCCCGTGCTGCCGCGCGAGGTCGACGTGCGCCTGCCGTTCATGCTCTCGCAGCGGCCCGACAGCCCCGCGGTCGATGCCGTCGCGATCGTGCGCGCGGCTCTGCATCGAGAGGTCGCCGAGCGACGGGACGAGCTGCTGCCGCCGCGGTGAGGGCGAGCGAGCATCCGGCCATCTGCGTTTCTGCACATCGCGTGTGCGTCACTGTCGCTTGATCGCAGAGCGCCGACCCCGCAGACTGAGCACGAATCGTCCAGCGAAGGAGCACATCATGTCGGTTGTTCAGCACTGGGTCGGCGGCGCCGCGTTCGCGGGAGCATCCACCCGCACCGCCCCCGTCTACAACCCCGCCACGGGCGAGACGCAGCGCGAGGTCGCGCTCGCCACGACCGCCGACGTCGACCACGCTGTGCAGGTGGCCAAGGCCGCCTTCGCGGGATGGTCGACCACCTCGATCGCGAAGCGTCAGCAGATCATGTTCGCGTTTCGGGAGGGCCTCAACGCGCGCAAAGACGTGCTGGCGGCGATTCTGACCAACGAGCACGGCAAGGTGCTGAGCGACGCCGGCGGCGAGATCGCGCGCGGTCTCGAGGTCGTCGAGCTCGCGTGCTCGATTCCGCAGCTCATGAAGGGCGAGTTCAGCGAGAACGTCTCGACGGGCGTCGACGTCTACTCGATCAAGCAGGCGCTCGGCGTCGTGGGCATCATCAGCCCCTTCAACTTTCCGGCCATGGTGCCGCTGTGGTTCTTCCCGCTCGCGATCGCGGCGGGCAACACCGTCGTGCTCAAGCCCTCGGAGAAAGACCCTTCGGCGGCGATCTGGATGGCCGAGCTCTTCAAGGCTTCCGGCTTGCCCGACGGCGTCTTCAACGTCGTCAACGGCGATAAGGAGAGCGTGGATGCTCTGCTCGAGCACCCCGACGTCGCGAGCATCTCGTTCGTCGGTTCGACGCCCATCGCGAAGTACATCTACGAGACCGCCTCGAAGCACGGCAAGCGGGTGCAGGCGCTCGGCGGGGCGACGAACCACATGCTCGTGCTGCCCGACGCCGACCTCGACCTCGTGGCCGACTCGGCCGTCAACGCGTGCTTCGGCTCGGCCGGTGAGCGCTGCTTGGCCATCTCGGTCGTCGTCGCCGTCGAGCCTGTGGCCGATGCGCTCATCGAGAAGATCCAGTCGCGCATGAGCGGCCTGAAGGTCGGCGACGGCACGCGCAATTGCGACATGGGCCCGCTCATCACACGCGAGCACCGCGACAAAGTCGCCTCGTACCTGGAGGTCGCCGAGACCGACGGCGCCTCGATCGTGGTCGACGGCCGTGGTATCGAGGTCGACGGCGATGCCAACGGCTTCTGGCTCGGCCCGACTCTCATCGACAAGGTGCCGACGAGCTCGAAGGTATACACCGAAGAGATCTTCGGCCCCGTGCTCTCGGTCGTGCGCGTGAAGACCTACGACGAGGGCCTCGCGCTCATCAACAGCTCGCAGTACGGCAACGGCACCGCGATCTTCACGAACGACGGCGGTGCCGCGCGCCGCTTCCAGAACGAGGTGACCGTGGGCATGGTCGGCATCAACGTGCCGATTCCCGTGCCGGTCGGCTACTACTCGTTCGGCGGCTGGAAGAACTCGCTGTTCGGCGACGCGAAGGCCTACGGCACGCAGGCGATTCCGTTCTTCACGCGCGAGAAGGCGATCACGTCGCGCTGGCTCGACCCCTCGCATGGAGGAATCAACCTGGGGTTCCCGCAGAACTAGCGGCGGGAGTGCGCCCTAGATGAGGGCGCGCGACTGGTAGGGCGCCACGATGCGCATGATCGTGCCGTCGGGGTCGACCATGACCGCGACCATGTCGGTGAAGTCGTCGAGCGCGGTGATCTTCGACGGGTCGACGGCGTCGAAGAGGTACGCCGTGCCGAGCGGATCGGGGTAGTCGAGCTGCGGCGACGCCGCCAGCACTGCGGCGAGGTCGCCGCCCACGGCTAGGTCATCGACCGTGCGGATGCTCACGCCGTTGATCGGCTCACCCGTGTCGACCTGCACGATGGAGGGCAAGAAGTACTCGTCGCGCGGCTTCTCGAGGCTCACGGCCGTGAAGTAGATCAGGCCCATGAAGTCATAGGTCGCGAAGTCGGCGTAGTGCGTGCCGTCCCCTTCACGCAGGCCCGGCGTCGGTGCGGGCCCGAACGCGAGCTCGAGCACCTCGAGCGCGGTCTCGGTCTCGTCGGCCCAGACGAACGAGCCGACGAGCGTGCCCTCCGAGTCGTAGAGCTCGACGCCGCCTCCCCGCACGACCAGATCGGCAGGCACCGCCTCAGGCTCGGGCGAGGGGGTGCTCGAGGGCTCTGCCTCGGGGGTTGCGGTCGGGGTGGTCCCTGGCACGGGCGCGGCGCACCCCGAGAGGCCGATGACGGCGAGGGCGGCGATCGCGAGCAGGCGGCGGGGCATGGTGCGAGCATCCCGCTGCCTGGCCTTCGTGACAATAGGCAGTTTCTGCTCACGCCCCCGGGGGCGGCTTAGGTATGATCTATGCATGAACACTGCTGTTCGCCCTGCACTCGTCATGCACGACGCCGTCGACGAGGCCTTCGTCACCCAATACGCCCGCGACGGCTTCGCCCTGCTGCGCGGCGCCCTGACTCCGGCCGAAGTGGACGAGGTGAACGCCGAGGCTCTGCGCATCTGCCGGGCCGGTCTGAATCCGGTGGATTCGGGGGTGGATGCTCACCCCGGGCAGAGCGACGCCGACGTGCTGCGGCAGTACCTGTGCATCCACCACCCGCACAAGATCAGCGACGTCGCCCGGCAGATCATGCACCACCCTCGCATCGTCGACGGTCTCACGCGGGTGATCGGCCCGAACGTCAAGGCCATGCAGTCGATGCTGTTCATCAAGAGCGAGGGCAAGCCGGGGCAGGCCTGGCATCAGGACGAGCACTTCATACCGACGCGCGACCGCTCGCTCGCCGGAGTCTGGATCGCGCTCGACGACGCGACCACTGAGAACGGCTGCCTCTGGGTGCTGCCCGGCTCTCACGCGCGCGGCGTGCTCTACCCCGACCGCGAGCAGACCGACGAGCGCTTCGACTGCACCGACGAGGCCTTCGGGTTTCCGTACACCGATGACGACGCGGTGCCAGTGGAGGTGCCTGCGGGCGCTGCGCTGTTCTTCAACGGCTACCTGCTGCACCGCTCGCTCGAGAACAGCGGCAAGCACGGCTATCGGCGCGCGCTCGTCAACCACTACATGAGCGCCGAGTCGCTGCTGCCGTGGCAGAACGCCGAAGGTCGGCACGTCGCCGAATACGACTTCCGCGACATCGTCATGGTCGCGGGGGAGGACCCGTACGCCTACAAGGGCCTGCGCGACCTCAACGTGCCGGGCTCGCGCGCCGACAAGTCGGGCGGTTGCGACCGCTGAGCTCGGGCGGCTTCAGGCGAGCGCGGCCGGGCGACGGTCGGCGGCATCTGCCTCAGCCGCTGCACCGGTTCGCCCGACGCTCGTGCCGCAGATGCGCGCGAGCTCGGCAACCTCGGTGACGTCGTGCCGCTTCGCGGCGTGCACGATGATCGCGGCGCAGGCCTCGGCGTCGGCGAGGGCGTCGTGGTGGGCGAAGTCTTCGAAACCTGCGGCCATGGCGGCGACCGGCAGGCGGTACGAGTCGAGGTGGTAGGTCTTACGGGCCACCCGCAGGCTGCACACGTACGTGAGGCTCGGCACCTCGAGCGCGCTGGCCCGCTGTGCCGCGCTCAGCACGCCCATGTCGAACCCCGCGTTGTGCGCGGCGAGGGTGTCGCCGTCGACGAAGTCGAGAAGAGCATCCACCTGATCGGCCCACAGCGGCGCGTCCACGATGTCGGCGGCGGTGATGCCGTGGATGCGCGTGTTCCACTCGAGCATGTCGTCGAAGCCGAACGGCGGACGGATCAACCAGCCGGTCTTGTCGACGACGCGGCCGTCGCGCACCTTCACGAGCCCCACCGAGCACGCCGAGGCCGCGTTGTTGTTGGCGGTCTCGAAGTCGATGGCGGTGAAGTTCAGCGGCACACTGCGATCGTGCCACGGGCCGCCGACTACGGTGGGCTCATGACTCGGCGCGCTCGCAGATCGACACTGTTGGCAGCCTCGCTCGCTGTCGGGGCGACGCTGCTGACCGGATGCTCGCTGACGCAGACCGTCGAGTGCGTCAGCTGGGTCCCCTTCGACGATGACCAGCAGATGCTCGCCGAGTCGGCGCGACTCATCGTCGTGGGCGAGGTCATCGAGCAGTCGGGCACGGCCGATCTGCTGGGCGGTGACGCGCGGCTCTACCGCTTCGATGTGCAGGAGGCGAGCGACGAGCGCTACGTCGGCATGGAGCTCGAGATCGCCTCGCGCGCCGACGGATGCGCGGCCGACCCCTACGGCAGCGGCGACCAGCTCGACACCGACGAGCGCATCGCCGTGTTCCTCTCGACCGACGAGCAGTGGGGCGGGCTCGCGACGCTCACGCCCTTCGACGGGGTGCTGCCGGCCGACGAGCTCGAGCAGGGCCTCGTGCCCGGGCTGCCTCCCATCGACCCCGCGGGATCATGCGGCGCTCGGATGCGCGGCTCCGCGCGCACGTGCGCACCTGCTGCGCGGCCCTAGCCTGAACACGTGCATCTGCTCCGCCGTTATTCGCCCGCCGTGCTCGCCCAGCTCTTCTGGGCGATGAACTTCGTCGTCGCCGATCGTGTGATCGCCGAGTTCACTCCGCTCGAGCTGACCTTCCTGCGCTGGCTGGGCGCCTTCCCGATTCTGCTCGTCATCACGATCTGGATCGAACGGCGGCACCGCGACAAGTGGCGGGTCGCGGCACGCGAGTGGTGGATTCACATCATCCAGGCCGTGCTCGGCATGGTCGGGTACACCCTGCTGCTCTACGCAGCGCTCGACACTACTTCTCCCGTCAACGCGAGTGTGATCAGCGCCATCAACCCCGCGGTGATCGCGCTCGCGGCGGTCGTGGTGCTCGGTGAGCGCATCCGTCGGGGCGGAGTTCTCGGCATCGTCATCTCGTTCATCGGCGTCGTCATCGTGGTGCTGCTCGGCGGCCCGAGCGGCCCCGCCGACCTCAGCATCGTCATCGGCGACCTGCTGATTCTCGGCGCGATCCTGACTTGGACCGCCTACGTCATCATCAGCCGCCGCATCCAGACGCCGCCCATCACGGCCACGACCGTGCAGGTCGGGCTCAGCGCACTCATGCTCGCGCCCGTCATGGCCATCGTGGGCTTTCAGGCGCAACCGTCGGCCGAGGGCTGGTGGGGGCTCGCGATCATCATCATCTTCCCGAGCGCGCTCGCCTACCTGCTCTGGAACGTCGCCGTCACCCAACTGGGCCCCTCGCGCACGGGCGTCTTCCTCAACCTGCTGCCCGTCTTCACGGCGATCATCGCTGTTGCGCTCGGCGACGCGATCACGGTCTGGCAGGTGATCGGCGGGCTCATCGTGCTCGCAGGTGTCTACCTGACGACGCGGCCGGGGGCGACGATCCCCGGGCCGGGCGCGACTGCGGCCGCCGCCGCGCCGGTTCCGGATGCTCCCGCCGAGCCGCGCACCCGGGAATAACTCTGCATGCAGACGCATTGACCTGAGCATGACGCAGCTCGGGTTCTTGTCGTTCGGCAACTGGATGGGCGTGACCGGCTCGCGCACGCGATCCGGCGGCGAAGCGCTGCTGCAGGGTGTCGAGCTCGCGGTCGCGGCCGAGGAGGTCGGAGTCGACGGCGCGTACTACCGCGTGCACCACTTCGCCCAGAACCACTCGAACCCGTTCCCGATGATGGCGGCCGCCGCCGCGCGCACGAGCCGCATCGAGCTCGGCACGGGCGTCATCGACATGCGCT
>SXMG01000093.1 GCA_005778835.1 Actinomycetota bacterium | reverse complement strand
GCGGTCGCTGACGACCCCCGTGATGCCGAGCATGCGGTCAGCGAGGGTCGATTTGCCGTGGTCGATTTGCGCGATGATGCCGAAGATGCGGATCAGCGTCGGGTCGGTCGCGGCAGGGGCGAGGGAAGTGGAGGCGCGGGGAGACATGTCTGCTCATTCTCCCATGCGGGGCACGCGCGCGAACGCCGTCACGCGATCGTCACGACAGCGTCGCGGCGCTTCATGCCAGGGTCGAGTGCCGCTCAGCTCGGGCGCGCTCGACGAAAGGACGCCCTTCGTGGCCATCGCATCGCCCCTCGACCGCGCCCACCGCCCCCGCCTGCACCGCGCCGCCTTCGCAGCCACGACCGCCGCGATCGCCGCCGCGCTCGTGCTGGCACCGAGCGCGCAGGCCGCGACCCCCGGCATGGTGTACCTCGACGACAGCGATTTCGCGACAGGCGACAACACGACCTCGCTCGAAGGCTGGAGCCACACGGGCGGCGACACGCCGGTGAGCGGTCTCTCGGGCCTTGACCTCGGTGTGCTGACGGCGATCGAGCTCGGCTTCGATGCGACCTTCGCGACATCGCCGACCGACCTCGTCGAGCTGGGAACCACCCTCAAGCTCGGCCAGGTGACGGGCGCTCCGCAGGTGCGGCCGCGCATCGCCGTGCTTGAAGACTCGACCGACGGCACCACGTTCACGATGATCTCGAGCCCGGTAGCCCTGCCGGCCTCGGCCGAACCCACCGCGGTCTGGTCGGTCTTCGACGGGTTCGGCGCACTCGCGCCCGGCGCCTACACGCTCGACGTCCTGCAGGCCGAGGCCGAGACGCTGCCGAACTTCGCGATCGTGACCATCGACTTCGTGAACTCCGGCCCCGCGATCACCGTCAGCGACCTGTTCGTCGATGACCAGCAGTACATCTTCACCCCGGAACCGGTGTTCACGGCCCCCACCACGATCACCGCCAGCGACTTCGAGGGCGACGGCATCACGATCTCGACCACAGGCTTCCTGCCGGGCGAAGATGTCGAGATCTACATTTCGAGCCCCGATGCCGGAGGCCCGAACGGCACCATCACGGCCGATGATTCCGGCGCGATCACGTACACCTTCGTGAACACCTTCGGCGAGACGCCGCTCGGCGGCTGGCAGCTCGTGTTCGTCGGCGACGTGCCCAACCCGCAGTTCTTCCTCTTCGAGGTCACGGGTGCCGAGCTCGCGGCGACGGGTGCCGACACGGCGGGCGCCGCCGTGCTCGCGGGCGGCCTGCTCGTCGCAGGCATCGCCGTGGTCGCTGGGGTTGCCCGACGTCAGCGCGTGACCGCTGACTGATTTGCCCGCCCCCGCGCAGGGCATCCGATGCATTGATTGTCGGATGCGCTGACCGGCTGGTAATGTTGCCTGTTGGCTTGCGTGTCAGAAAGCCCTCTCTCTTTCGACACGGAATGCGGCTGGGACCAGTTCGCCTCGCATCTTCACGTTCGGATGCGCGCAACCCCCACCCCGGCCGCCTCACACACACCGTTCCTGAAGAAGAAAGCACACACGTGGCAAACCTCAAGTCGCAGATCAAGCGCATCAAGACCAACCTCAAGGCGCAAGAGCGCAACAAGGCCGTCAAGAGCGAGCTCAAGACGGCCATCCGCCGCACCAACGAGGCCGTCGCCGCTGGCGACAAGGCGACGGCCGAGGCCGCCCTCAAGACGGCGACCAAGAAGCTCGACAAGGCCGTCAGCAAGGGCGTCATCCACGAGAACCAGGCGGCGAACCGCAAATCGGCGATCGCCAAGAAGGTCGCCGCGCTCTAGCAGCCACTCGATTCACACGACGACCCGTCGGCTCCGGCCGGCGGGTCGTTCGTCGTCTGCGCCCCGGGTGCATCTCCACAATTCAGGAGAGTTGGTGGGCGAGAGGGCGTGTGAGCGCTGTTGCCGGCGTGTCGCGCGGGTGGCTCTGCCGAGACTCCTGAGTTGTGGAGATGGGCGGGCACGCGCGGCGCAGCCTGCCGGTTCTGGCGTGCATCGGTCGCGCGTTCGGGCATGGGCTCGCTGCCGGCGCAACAACTGACCGACGGATGCTCGCTCAGACCTGCGCCTCCACAATTCAGGAGAACTGCGCAGGCTGAGGGGCTGCGGCGGCTCTGGTCGGCGTGTTGGCGGGGTGGCGCTGCTAGAACTCCTGAGTTGTGGAGATCACCAGAGTGGAGAGGTCGACGCGGCGCGGGCGCTGCGGAGTGCCCTAGAGGTCGTGGCCGCGCGCGGAGACCGTGCGCACGAGGGTCTCGACGGCGTAGACCGGGTCGCGGCCCGCGCCCTTGACGGCAGCGTCGGTCTCGGCGGCGGCGAGAATGGCGCGGCCGAGGCCTGCTTCGTCCCAGCCCAGCAGGTCGCGACGCGCGCGGTCGACCTGCCATGGCGCAAGACCCAACGTCGAGGCGACCTGGCCGCTCGCGCCACGGGTGCCGCCGACCTTGGCCATTGTGCGCAGCTTCATCGCGAAGGCGGCGACCATCGGCACCGGGTCGGCACCGGTTGCGAGGGCGTGCCGCAGCAGCCCGAGCGCTTCGCCGTGCCGACCGGCGATCGCGGCGTCGGCCACGGCGAACGCGTTCGTCTCGACCCGGCCGCCGTAGTACTTCGCGACCGTCTGCTCGGTGATGTCGCCGTCGGTGTCGGCCATGAGCTGCTGGCACGCGCCCGCGAGTTCGGCGAGATCGTCGGTGAAGGCGCTCACGAGCGCGCGCAGGGCTGCCGGAGCGATCGGGCGCGCCGCGTGCCGGAACTCGGCGGCCGCGAAGTCGGCGCGATCTGAGTCGCGCTTGAGCTCGGCGCAGACGACCTCGATGCCGCCGCCGACCCCCTGGCGGATGGCGTCGAGCAGCTTCTTGCCGCGTACTCCCCCGCTGTGGCGGATCAGCAGCGTCGTGTCGTCGGCCGGAGTCTCGAGGTACTCGAGCGCCTCCTGCAGAAACGCGTCGTTCATCGTCGAGGCCCCGTCGACCCTGATCAACCGGGGCTCGCCGAACAGCGACGGGCTCGCGAGGCTCATGAGCTCGCCGGGCGCGTAGGCGTCGGCCATGAGGTCGTGCACCTCGAGGCTCGCGTCGACGTCGCGGAGGGCATCCCGCAGCTGACGGCTCGCGCGCTCGGCGAGGAAGCCCTCGGGGCCGCTCACGAGAATGATGGGTGCGGGGCGGATCTGGTGCCAGGCGACCTGCGGGATGCTCGCCGCCGCTCGCGCAGAGGATGCCTTCTTCGGCGCGGCCATGGGGCTCCTCTCGGCGAACGGTTCGCGGTGGTGGCGCAGTCTGCGCGCGGCCGGTGCTGCGCCGACGCGGGGTCGAGCGGCGCGGGTTCCAGACTAGTTCTCTGCCCCGACCGTTGAGGCTCGCTCCCGCCACAGTCGCAGCCCGTCTGAGCCCCTCGACACGAGCACGAGGCCGTGCGCGTCGCTGCGAGCGACCGTGCTGCCGAACGACTCGAGCTCGGCGATGAGGGCCGGTGCGGGATGCCCGTACCCGTTCTCGGAGCCCACCCCGATGAGCGCCACGGCGGCGCCGAGCTGCCGATACAGGTCGAGGTGCTGATCGGGCGAGCCGTGATGACTGACCTTGACCACGTCGACAGCGCCGAGATCGTATGCCCCCACGAGCATGCGTTGAGACTGCTCGCCGAGGTCACCCAGGGCGAGCATGCTGGGGCACGAGCCTCCGTCGACGGCGAGCACGAGACTCGCGTCGTTGCCCGGCTCGACGCCGCGATGTGCCGGCGGCCACAGCACCGACCACGAGCAGTCGCCGAGTCGGCCGCGCTCTCCGTCGGCGACGGTCTCGACGACTGCTCCCCCGGCGCGCAGCGCGGCGACAACCGCCTCGTCTGACTCGCGGCCCGTCGCTCCGACAACCGCACGGCCGACGCGCCCGACCACGACCTCGACCGCGCCGACGTGATCGAGGTCAAAGTGCGTGAGCACGAGCAGGTCGATGCGGTCGACGCCGAGCGTCGAGAGGCAGGTCGCCAGCAGTTCGGACTCTGCCCCGGTATCGATGAGCGCCACCTCGCCCGCGCTGCGCACGAGCACGGCGTCACCCTGGCCGACATCGCACTGCGCGAGCGCCCAGTCGGCGGGTCGCCCGAGTGCTCGCAGCGCGGCGACCCCCGCGGTCGCCCCCATGACGACGACGAGTGCCGCGGCGACACCGAGCGTCAGCCGACGTCGCACTGTCGCCGTGCCCAGCGCCACCGGCACGCCGAGCGCGAGCAACGACGCGAGGGTCAGTGCCGCCAGCAGCAGCGCGCCGCCGACGCCCTCCGGCCACGGCAGCAGCGCGCCCGGCAGCCCCGAGCTCACGCGCGCGACCCCTGCGATCCAGGCCGAGGGCAGCCACGCGATCGCGGCGACAAGGGTCGCGAGCGGCGGGATGACCGGCGCGAGCAGGCACGCGATCATCCCCACGATCGTCGCAACGGGGGCGGCCGGCGCCGCGAGCACATTCGCCACCACTCCGCTGAGCGGCACCTCGGGCGCGAGCATGATGAGCACGGGCTGGCACGCGAGCTGTGCCGCGAGCGGCACGGCGATCCAGAGCGCGAGGGGCGCGGGCAGCACCCGCCCGAGCTTCTCGGCGAGCGGCCCGGCGAGCACGAGCAGCGCGGCGGTCGCGAGCACCGAGAGCGTGAAGCCGTACTCCCGCGAGATCCACGGGTCGAGCACGACGATGCTCAGCACCGCGACCCCCAGCACGGGCAGCCCTCGGGCCGGGCGCCCGCTCGCGAGCGCGACGAGCACGACCGAGGCCATCACGGCAGCGCGCACGACACTGGGCTCGGGCGTCACGAGCACGACGAACCCGGCCAGTGCGGCGAGGGCAACGCCGACGCGCACGGGCCGTCGCCAGCGCGCGAGCGTTCCGATGCCGAGCACGAGCCCGACGACGATCGCGCAGTTCGCCCCCGAGACCGCGGTCAGGTGGCTGAGCGCACTGCGCTTCATCGCCTCGTCGAGGTCGTCGCCGACGGCGGTCGTGTCGCCGATCGCGAGCCCGGGCAGCAGGTCGGCACCGTCACCGCCGAACGGTTGCATGAGCGCGAGGAACCCGGCTCGCAGGTCGTCCGCCACCCCCAGCAACGGTGCGGGACGAGCGACCGGCTCGAGCGGCACGAGCATCCGCACGAGCGCCACCCGGTCGTCACCCGGCTCGAGCGGTACGAGTCGCACCAGCCCCTCGAGCCGTGTGCCGAGCGGCATCCGCTCCGTCGCGCTCAGCCCGAGCACGCGCACCGGCACGCGAACGGCGACACGCTCGCCGGCAATGGTCTCGGCCTCGACGATCAGGGCGTCGGCGCTCGAGCCCCACGCCGCGCCCTCACGCGGCGTCACCGTCTGCTCGAGTTCGAGCTCCACGGTCACGGCCGTGCCGCTGTCGAGCACATCGGCGATCACGGGCGGTGTGCGTGCGGGCGCGGCGAGGGCGACCGCCGTGGCGATCACCGAGATCGCGATCACACTCGGGATGCTCGCGGCGAGCACCGCCGCGCCCCGGTCGCCCGGCGCGCGGGCCGACGCCGCACGGCCGAGCACCCTCCACACGAGCACCCCCGCGACCACCGCCGCGGCACTGGCGACACCCCAGGCCACCTCAGACGCACCGACCAGCACGACCGCGGTGAGCCACCCGGCGAGGGCAGGCAGCGCAAGACGAGCATCCGCGACCCGCACGGCGCCGCCGAGGGAATCGGCGGCGGGTGGTGCGAGGCTCACACCGTCACCTGATCGCGCATGCCGTCGAGCGTCTTCGGGCCGATGCCCGAGACGGCGGTCAGCTCGTCGACGCTGCGAAAGGGTCCGTTCTGCTCGCGCCAGGCGATGATGCGCGCGGCGAGCGCGGGGCCGACGCCTGCGAGAGTCTCGAGCGCTGCGGCGTCGGCCGTGTTGATGTTGACGCGGCCCTGGGCGTCAGGCCCCGACCCCGTTGCGCTCGGCGGCGGAGCCTCGCCGACACGCGGCACATACAGCTGCTCACCATCGGCGACGACGCGGGCGAGGTTGACAGCGCCGAGGTCGGCGTCGTCGGTCGGGCCTCGAGCGGCCGCGATCGCGTCGACGACCCGGCTGCCGAGCGGCAGCTCGACGATACCGGGCTCGCCGACGGCGCCGTGCACGTGCAGCACCACGACGTCGGCTGGCAGAACCGCGTCGACGCCCTCATCGGTAGGCACCGCAACCTCGACGGTCTGCCCGCCCGGCGTGAGGATGGTGCCGACGACCGCCGCCCCGAGCCCGAGCAGCGCGAGCACGACCACGCCGCCGAGCGCGGCGCGCACGCGCACCGACCGGCGAGGAGGTTCGTCCACCGCGGCAGGCTAGGCGCACCACCGACAGCGACACGGCGCAAAACCTACAACCGGTGACTTACTGCTTGGCGGTCGCGATGTTGACGACCCGCGGCGCTCGCACGATAACTTGCGCGATCTCGCGGTCGCCGATGGCGCGCTGCACGTTCTCCGACCCGCGAGCGAGGGCTTCGAGCTCGTCGCCGCCGATCGTCGGGCTCACCTCGAACTTGTCGCGCACCTTGCCGTCGACCTGCACGATCGCGGTGATCGACTCGTCGACGAGCAGCAGCGGGTCGGCCTTGCGCCAGCCGGCAAAGGCGACGAGATCGTCTTTCGTCGAGCCACCGTGCCCAAGGCGCTGCCACATGTCTTCGGCCGTGTAGGGCGCGAAGATCGACAGCGAGATCGCCACAGCTTCGACCGCTTCGCGCACCGCGGGGTCGGCGGCTCCCGGTGCGCTGTCGATCGTCTTGCGGATGACGTTGACGAGCTCCATCGTGCGCGCCACGACGACGTTGAACTTGAACGACTCCATGAGCCCCGGAACTTCGGAGAGGAAGCGGTGGGTTGCTCGTCGCAGCGTCAGGTCGCCCTTCGAGGGATCGGCGCCCACGGGCGATGCGACCTCGCCCGACAGTCGCCAGGCACGCGCGAGAAACTTCTGCGAGCCCGTGGGCGAGACATCGGCCCAGTCGATGTCGTCTTCGGGCGGGCCCGCAAAGGCCATCGTCAAGCGCACGGCGTCGACGCCGTAGCTGTCAACGCCCTCGGTGAAGGTCGCGAGGGTCTCGTGGCCTTCGCGGGCTGGCGCAAAGCCGACCCCCTGCTGCTCGTCGAAGAGTCGGTGACCGCGATTGTGCAGGTCGATGGCAAGGTGCGCGACAAGCTCGAGGTGAACCCGACGATCG
>SXMG01000092.1 GCA_005778835.1 Actinomycetota bacterium | reverse complement strand
CATCGTCTACTTCGAGCGCATCCGCGACGAGCTGCGCGACGGCCGCAGTGTCGACGGCGCGGTCATGGCGGGGTGGAAGCGCGCCTTCCGCACCATCCTCATCTCCGACGTCATCAACTTCATCGCCGCCGTGGTGCTGTTCGTGTTGGCCGTGGGCAACGTGCGCGGTTTCGCGTTCACGCTCGGCATCACGACCGTGGTCGACCTCATCATCGTCATCATGTTCACGCACCCGCTGATGGTGCTGCTCGGCCGCACCTCGTTCTTCGGAGGCGGTCATCCGCTCAGCGGCCTCGACCCGAAGGCGCTCGGCGCTGTCTACCGCGGTCGTGCGCAGTTCCGGGCTCCGACCGGCGTGTCGAACGTCAAGGTCGCGAGCAGCAGTCGAGAGGCCCAGCGCCGCCAGACGATCGCCGAGCGCAAAGCCGCCGAAGCGAACGGCGAGAGGAAGGATGAGCGATGAGCAGGCTCACGCAGTTCGGAAATGATCTCTACACCGGAGCGCGCTCGTTCGACTTCGTCGGCAAGCGGCGCATCTGGTACGCGATCGCGGCGCTCTTCGTCATTCTGGCGATCGGCCTGACGGCGCTGCGCGGCGGCTTCGTCTTCGGCATCGAGTTCCGCGGCGGTTCTGAGTTCCGCGTGCAGGGAACGACGGCCGTCGAGCAGGGCTCCGCGGCGGCGACGGGCATCGCGATCGACGCTGTCAACACCGTCGTCGCGGGCTCGAATCCCCGCGTCTCGATCGTGGGTGGCGACTCGGTGCGCGTGCAGACCGAGCAGCTCACGCCCGCCGAGACCGACGAGGTGCGGGCCGCTCTGGCAGAGGCCTACGGAGTCAGCGAGTCGGAGGTCAGCTCGTCGTTCATCGGCGCGACCTGGGGTGCCGACATCACCCGGCAGGCGATTCTCGCACTCGTGGTGTTCCTCGTGCTCGCGAGCCTGGTCATGGCCGTCTACTTCCGAACCTGGAAGATGGCCGCGGCGGCCATCGTCGCGCTCTTCCACGACCTCATCGTGACGACCGGTGTCTACGGCGTGCTCGGCCTCGAGATAACTCCGGCCGCGGTGATCGGCTTCTTGACGATCCTCGGCTATTCGCTCTACGACACCGTCGTCGTCTTCGACAAGGTGCGCGAGAACACGAGCGAAGACGGGGTCGAATCGCGGCGCACGTTCGCGCAGTCGGTGAATCTCGCGGTCAACCAGACCCTGGTGCGCTCGATCAACACCTCGATCGTGGCCGTGCTGCCGACGGCCTCCATCTTGTTCATCGGCTCGCTGCTGCTGGGCGCGGGAACCCTGCGCGACATCGCTCTCGCTCTCTTCATCGGCACCATCGTCGGCACCTATTCGTCGATCTTCCTCGCCGCTCCGCTCTACGTGCACTTGCGCGAGAACGAGCCCGAGGTGAAGAAGCAGGGAACCCGGCCGCGCGTCGTGCGCACCGAGTCGGGCGCTGTGCGCTGAGCCTCACCTGACGCGTCTTAGAATCAAGCGGGAGAGGACGCGCGCATGACGGATACGACCCAGCAGTCGACTCCTCCGCTGCGCGCGCTCCTGCCGCGCATCTTCTCGCGCGCCCAGCCCGCGGGTGCGCTCGAGAGTCTGCTGCGCACGGTGCGGGCGCAGCATCCGAAGGCCGATCTGGCGCTCATCGAGCGCGCCTACAAGGTCGCCGAGCGGGCGCACGAGGGCCAGACGCGCAAGAGCGGCGAGCCCTCCATCACGCACCCTCTCGCCGTGGCCCAGATCCTCGCCGACCTGGGCATCGGGGCGAAGACGATCGCGGCCGCTCTGCTGCACGACACGGTCGAAGACACCGGGTACAGCCTCGACGAGCTGCGGGCCGACTTCGGCGACGAGATCGCGATGCTCGTCGACGGCGTGACGAAGCTCGACAAGCTCAAGTACGGCGACAGCGCGCAGTCGGAGACCGTGCGCAAGATGATCGTCGCGATGTCGAAAGACATCCGGGTGCTCATCGTCAAGCTCGCCGACCGACTGCACAACGCCCGCACCTGGGGCTTCGTGCCGGCCGAGTCGGCGCAGCGCAAAGCGCAGGAGACGCTCGACATCTACGCTCCGCTCGCGCACCGGCTGGGCATCCAGACCATCAAATGGGAGCTGGAAGACCTGTCGTTCGCGGTGCTGCACCCGAAGATCTACGTCGAGATCGAGAGCCTCGTGAAGGGCCGCACGCCCGAGCGCGAGGCCTTCGTGCAGCAGGTCATCGATGCGGTGAAAGACGATCTGCGGCAGGCGAAGATCAAGGGCGAGGTCAAGGGTCGACCCAAGCAGTACTACTCGATCTACCAAAAGATGGTGCATCGCGGTCGCGACTTCGACGAGATCTACGACCTCACGGGCGTCAGAATCCTCGTCAACTCGATTCGAGACTGCTACGCGGTGCTCGGCGCGGTGCACGCCCGCTGGAACCCGATGCCCGGCCGGTTCAAGGACTACATCGCCCAGCCCCGGTTCGGGGTGTACCAGTCACTGCACACGACCGTTGTCGGGCCGGAGGGCAAACCTCTGGAGGTGCAGATCCGGACCCGCGACATGCACCGGACCGCGGAGTACGGCATCGCCGCGCACTGGCGTTACAAGGAAGCCAAGGGCCGCAACGCAACGGTGCACCCGCATGCGGCGGCCGAGATCGACGATATGGCCTGGATGCGCCAGCTACTCGACTGGCAGCGGGAGGCGGCCGACCCCGGCGAGTTCCTCGAGTCGCTGCGTTACGACCTCGCCGTTCAGGAGATCTTCGTCTTCACCCCCAAAGGTGACGTGGTCACCCTGCCGGCCGGTTCCACCCCGGTCGACTTCGCCTACGCGGTGCACACCGAGGT
>SXMG01000091.1 GCA_005778835.1 Actinomycetota bacterium | reverse complement strand
CATCGACTTCGGCGTCGACCACGAGATCGTGCGCAAGTCGGGCGCCTGGTACACCTACGAGGGCGACCAGCTCGGTCAGGGCAAAGAGAACGCCCGCAACTTCCTGCTCGAGAACCCGGCCATGGCGGCCGAGATCGAGAGCAAGATCCTCGCCAAGCTCGGCATCGGCGCGAAGCTCGCCGCCGTCGAGCCGCTGGCCCCGGCTGCCGACAAGGCCTCTGCCGACAAGATCTCCGCCGACAAGGCGCCCGCGAAGGGCGCGGCGGCAGCCAAGGCCGCTGCGGCGGCTCCGGCCACCTCCTCGTCGGCGAGTGCTGACGACGAGCAGCCCGCACTGCGTGCGGCGTCCGGCGCCTGATGACGGGCTCGCGCACCACCGGGCAGGGCGGCACGGACGACCCTGATCGCGACCGCGACACCGTGATCGCGCCCGTGACGTACCTGCCCGGGGTTCGCGAAGCCGCGGCAGAGAGCGAAGCGATCGCGGCTGTCGAGGTCGAGGAGACGCGCGCTGCAGACGCGCGTCGCGCTGAGAACATCACGATGCACGCACTCACCCGCCGCGGGCAGTCACGGGCCGAGGTCGCCGACCTGCTGCGTCGACGCGAGATCGATGCGATCGTCGCAGAGACCGAGCTGGCTCGGCTCGAGTCCGTGGGCCTCATCGATGACCGAGCGCTCGCTCTCGACCTCGTCGACCGACTGCGCGCGCGCAAGAAGCTCGGCCCCTCGGCTCTGCGCAACGAGCTCATGCAGCGCAAGCTCGATCGAGCGGCGATCGACGAAGCCCTGGCTGAGTCGGCGCACGACGACGATGACGATCTGCTGCTCGACCTCGCGCGCGACCGGGCCCGCCGACTGGGTGGGCTCGATCGCACGACGGCTGAACGGCGGCTGGTCGACTTCCTCGCCCGCAAGGGCCACACCGGCAGCGCGGCGCGCGACGCCGCGCGGCGGGCCCTCGACGGCGACGATGGGGATGACGTCGACGAGCCCGGTAGTGGTGCCATCGTGCACCGCGTGCAGTTCAGATAGTCGCGGCCTTGGAGAGCCCGATTCGCTCTAGCGGAACGATGGGGTCGACTCCTACAGTGAGCGCATGAATCGAGCTCGACTTGTTCCCGCCTCGGCGGTGCTGGGCGCTCTGCTGCTGCTCGCAGGGTGCGGCGGGACGACGACGGCGGAGGTCGATCCCGACGTGAATGCCGTCTCCGAGTCGCCTTCTGCTGAGGTCACCGACGATGCCTTCATGGCGAGCCTCGCCGAGCTCGCGGGCACGGAGTGGACAGGGCTCGACGACACCTACAACGACCGCATCACCTTCATCTTCGGAGCCGATGGCTCACTCTCGTATCGGAACTCCGCGGGCACATTCGCCGAGCCCGGCGACACGTGGACCGTCGTCGACGATGTGCTGACGTTCCAGGCGAGCTACGGAGGACCTTTCGGGGTGGGGAGCCACACGGGCACTTACGACGCGTCGACCGGGCAGCTGACCGTGGAGTACACGACGACCACCAACCGGGCCAGCACGATCGTGCTCAGTCAGGTGAACTGAGCACACACGCAGGCCGGGGCTGCCAGGCCCGCAGTGAACGAACTGCGCGGCCGTAGACTGAACGACTATGAGCATCACCCTGGCCGACAGCGTTTCGCCGACTCGAAGCGATCGCGTCCGCACCTACGAGGTGCGCACGTACGGGTGCCAGATGAACGTGCACGACTCCGAGCGGTTGAGCGGCTCGCTCGAGGCGGCCGGCTACGTGAAGGCCGACGACGGGGCCCCCGACGTCGTCGTCATCAACACGTGCGCGGTGCGCGAGAACGCCGACAACAAGCTCTATGGCAACCTCGGCTACCTCGCGAGCGTCAAGCGCGAACGAGAGGGCATGCAGATCGCCGTCGGCGGGTGCCTGGCGCAGAAGGACCGCTCCGTCATCCTCGAGAAGGCTCCGTGGGTCGACGTCGTGTTCGGCACCCACAACATGGGCTCGCTGCCGGCCCTGCTCGACCGGGCCCGTCACAACGGTGAGGCGCAGCTCGAGATTCTCGAATCGCTCGAGACCTTCCCCTCCACACTGCCGACCCGGCGCGAGTCGACCTCGAGCGGATGGGTCAGCATCTCGGTCGGCTGCAACACCCCCGGCACGTTCGGCATCGGGCCCGCCCGGCGCGGCAAGGCGACAGACCGGCGGCCGGGCGAGATCCTCGCCGAAGTGCAGGCGCTCGTCGACGACGGCGCCATCGAGGTCACGCTGCTCGGCCAGAACGGCAACTCGTACGGCGTCGAGTTCGGCGACCGGCTCGCCTTCGGCAAGCTGTTGCGGGTTGCCGGCACCATCGAGGGCCTCGAACGCATCCGGTTCACGAGCCCCCACCCCGCTGCGTTCACCGACGACGTCATCGACGCGATGGCCGAGACGCCCGCGGTCATGCCGCAGCTGCACATGCCTCTGCAGTCCGGCTCCGACCGCGTGCTCAAGGCGATGCGTCGTTCGTACCGCAGTGAGAAGTTCCTCGGCATTCTCGACCGCGTGCGCGACCGCATTCCGCACGCCGCGATCACGACCGACATCATCGTCGGCTTCCCCGGCGAGACCGAGGAAGACTTCGCCGACACCCTGCGGGTGGTCGAGCAGTCGCGCTTCGCGAGCGCCTTCACGTTCCAGTACTCGATCCGACCCGGCACTCCGGCAGCGACGATGCCCGACCAGGTGCCCAAGGCCGTCGTGCAAGAGCGCTACGAACGACTGGCCGCCCTGCAAGACCGCATCAGCGCCGAAGAGAATCAGCGCCAGGTCGGTCGCGAGGTCACGGTGCTCATCTCGAGCCACGACGGAAAGAAAGACGCGGCGAACGACCGCATCTCGGGTCGTGCCGACGACAACCGACTCGTGCACCTGAGCGTGCCGGCGGGCAGCGACGAGCCGCGGCCGGGCGACCTCGTGACGACGACGATCACGGGCGCGGCGGCCTTCCACCTCGTCGCTGATCATGATGCACCGCTCTCGATCCGGCGCACACGCGCGGGCGACGCCTGGGATCGCGCTCAAGCCGCGAGCTGCGGCGTACCTGTGTCGGCGAGCGGAACGGGGGCTGCGACCGCTCGGGTGGGCCTCGGGCTGCCGACGCTGCGCGTGCAGAGTGGTGCCCGGGGCTGAGCGCTCCGCACTGACCGCCGGAGGGCATCCGTCATGATCATCGCCATCACCGGCGCGACCGGCACCGGGAAGAGTGAGCTCGCGCTACGGCTCGCGGAGCGCTGGCACGCACGGGGCATCGCCTCCGAGGTCGTGAACGCCGACGCGATGCAGCTGTACCGCGGTATGGATATCGGCACGGCCAAGCTCCCGCTCGCCGAACGACGGGGCGTGCCGCATCACCTCATCGACGTGCTCGACGTCACCGACGAGGCGAGCGTCGCGCAGTATCAGATCGACGCGCGGGCCGCCATCGACGGTATCCAGGCGCGCGGAGCGGTGCCGTTGCTCGTCGGCGGCTCGGGGCTGTACCTGGCCGCCGTGCTGACCGACTTCCGCTTTCCCGGCACCGATGCCGAGCGCCGGGCGCACTGGGAGGCCGAGCTCGAGCGCCTCGGCCCCGCCGGTCTGCACGACGTGCTCGCCACGCGCGATCCGGCCGCTGCCGCCGCTATCGGCCCGCACAACGGACGACGGCTCGTGCGGGCCCTCGAGGTCGGCGACCTGACGGGGGAGCCCTTCGTGGCCGGATTGGGCGCGCGCAGCACCGCCTGGCGGCCCTACCGGCAGTTCGCCCTGGGCCGAGAGCGCGACGAGCTCGTCTCCCGCCTCGATGCGCGCGTGCTGCGCATGTGGCGCACCGGACTCCTCGACGAGGTGCGGGAGCTGCTGCCTCGCGGGCTCGAGCGCGGGGTGACGGCGAGCAGGGCCATCGGCTACGCGCAGGCGATGGCGCAGCTGCGCGGTGAGCTCGACGAGTCGCAGGCGATCGAGCAGACGCAGTCGCTCACCCGTCGCTACGCGCGGCGGCAGGTCAGCTGGCTGCGCCGCGATACCGCGGTGGAGTGGCTGGATGCTGCTGCCGACGACCTCGCGACGCAGGTCGACCGCAGCGTGGCCGATGGGCTCGTCGATAGCATGAGTCGGTGACGACGCTGCGATTCACCAAGGGCCATGGCACCGGCAACGACTTCGTGCTCATCGCCGATGCCGACGGCGAGCTCGAGCTCTCGACCGAGCAGCTCGCGGCGCTGGCCGACCGGCATCGCGGCGTCGGCGGCGACGGGGTGATCCGGGTCGTGCGGTCTGAGCACCTCGCAGACGGGCGTGCGCTGCTCGAGCAGTCTCCTGACGCCGAATGGTTCATGGACTACTCGAACAGTGACGGCAGCACGGCCGAGATGTGCGGCAACGGCATCCGCGTGTTCGTGCACTACTTGCTCGATCGCGGACTGGCCGAGATCGCGCCGGGGCACTCGATCGCGATCGGCACGCGGGCGGGAGTGCGCGATGTGCACCGCCTCGCCGACGGCTACGCGGCCGACCTCGGACGCTGGCGACTGGACGGCTCAGAGCCGCTCGTCAAGGCGCGCGAGCTTCCCGTCGCGCGTCCGGGGCTCGGCATCCATGTCGGCAACCCGCACGTCGTCGTCGCGCTCGCGAGCGATGATGAGCTCGACAGCCTCGACTTGAGCGCCCCGCCGTTGCTCGATCCGGCGCCGCCCGCCGGGGCGAACGTCGAGTTCGTGGTTCCCGCCGACCCGCTCGTGGTCGACGGCGTCGGGCGCATCCGTCTGCGGGTGCACGAGCGCGGCAGCGGCGACACGCTCTCGTGCGGCACCGGGGCTGCCGCTGCAGCCCTCGCGGTGCGGTACTGGGCAGGTGCGGCCGCGCCGAGCGAGTGGCGCGTCTCCGTGCCCGGCGGCGTGCTCGGCGTGCGCATGTTCGCGGCCGAAGACGGCGAGCACGTAGCGCTCTCGGGCCCCGCGGTGCTGGTCTACGACGGAGAGCTGCGCGCCTAGATCTCGTGCGTTCCGGGCACGACCGTGATCGCGCCCGTCAGGCCCGAGCGGTTGCGAACGCGCAGCACGCGATAGCCCTTGTGGGTGGCATGCCGCGAGATGGCGAGCTCGCCCTGGTAGCGGGCGTCCATCCAGCGCTGCAGCGAGTCGGCACCCAGATTGCGCGCGACGACCAGCCATCCGTCGGCCGATTCGCGCAGCCGCGGCAGCCAGGCGTCGAGCAGACCGTGCAGCTCGTTCTTGCCGATGCGAATCGGCGGGTTCGACCAGATGCACATGAAGCGAACGTCGTCGGGCACCTCGTGCGGCAGAGCGGTGCGCACATTCTCGAGCCCCAGCAGCTCGGCATTGCGGCGGGTGAGCTCGAGGGCGCGCTCGTTGACGTCGACGGCCCAGACGGTCGCGTGCGGCGACTCGGTCGCGAGCGTGAGGGCGATCGCCCCCCAGCCGCAGCCGAGGTCGAGCAGGTCGCCGCTCGGTGGGGGAGGGGGCACGTGGCCCAGCAGCACCTGGGTGCCTACGTCGAGCGCGTTGGGGCTGAAGACGCCGCCCGCCGTCTGCAGCTGCACCTCTCGGCCGGCGATCGTGACCGTCAGCGGCTTGGCGACGAACTCTCCGCTCGGCTGAGCGCTGAAGTAGTGCTCGTGAGCCATGCCCAGAATCTACCGAACTGCGGCGGAGTACAGTGAACGCGATGATCGACCACGACGACACCGACGCTGCGAACGCTGCGGATTCTGCCGCCCAGACCCCCGACGTCGGGGCGGATGCTGTGGCGCGCGTGCTGGCCCATGGCGACGCCCGCGCCCGCTCGGTGACGCTGCACGGCGCTGCTGCGCTCAACGTCGACGCGAGCTACTCGGCCGACCGTGACGGCGAGCAGTTCGATCGCGAAGATCGCGCTGCCCTTCGTCGTGTCGGCGGGCTGTCGACCGAACTCGACGACGTCACCGAGGTCGAGTACCGGCAGCTGCGGCTCGAGAACGTCGTGCTGATCGGCATCTACCCGCAGGGTGCGCTCGACGACGCCGAGAACTCATTGCGCGAGCTCGCCGCACTGGCCGAGACGGCGGGCGCGGTCGTGCTCGACGGCCTGCTGCAGCGTCGACCGCACCCTGACCCGAGCACCTTTCTCGGCAAGGGCAAGGCTCAGGAGCTCGCCCTCGTCGTCAAGGAGCTCGGCGCCGACACCGTCATCGCCGACACCGAGCTCGCCCCGAGCCAGAGACGCGCACTGGAAGACGTCGTCAAGGTCAAGGTCATCGACCGCACGGCCGTGATCCTCGACATCTTCAGCCAGCACGCGAAGAGCCGCGAGGGCAAGGCCCAGGTCGAGCTGGCGCAGCTCGAGTACCTTCTGCCGCGACTGCGCGGCTGGGGCGAGTCGATGTCGCGACAGGCCGGTGGTCAGGTCGGCGCGGCAGGCGCGGGCATGGGCAGCCGCGGCCCGGGTGAGACGAAGATCGAGCTCGACCGCCGACGCATCAATACGCGCATGGCCAAGTTGCGGCGCCAGATCAAGGGCTTCGCTCCGGCGCGAGCCGCGAAGCGAGCGAACCGCGACCGTTACTCGGTGCCGAGCGTCGCGATCGCCGGGTACACAAACGCCGGCAAGTCGAGTCTGCTCAACCGCATCACGCGCGCGGGGGTGCTCGTCGAGAACGCGCTGTTCGCGACGCTCGACCCTACGGTGCGCAAGTCGACGACGCCTGACGGCCGTCCGTACACGATCGCCGACACCGTCGGCTTCGTGCGCAATCTGCCGCACCAGCTCGTCGAGGCCTTCCGGTCGACGCTCGAAGAGGTCGCCGAGTCCGACGTCGTGCTGCACGTGGTCGACGGCGCGCACCCCGATCCCGCCTCGCAGATCGCCACGGTGCGCGATGTCATCGGCGAGGTCGGCGCGCGGGAACTTCCCGAACTGGTCGCCATCAACAAAAGCGACCTGCTCGACGACGACGCCCGACTGCTGCTGCGCGGGCTCGTGCCCGACGCCGTCTTCGTCTCGGCCAAGACCGGCGAGGGCATCGACGAGCTGGAGCAGCGCATCGCCGCCCTGCTGCCGAACCCGGAGGTCGAGCTGACCGTCGTGGTGCCCTACGAGCGTGGCGACCTCGTCTCGCTGCTGCACGAGCGCGGCCGCATCATCGCGACCGAGTACGTCGAGTCGGGCACGCGCGTGCACGCTTTCGCGACTCCCGAGATCGCGACGCTGGTCGAGCAGTACACGGTGCAGCCGGCGGGCTAGCCGGATGCTCGCTGAGCGCTGCTCGGACTAGACCGAGCGCAGTACAGCGACGACCTTGCCGAGCACCGTCGCGTGGTCGCCGAGGATCGGCTCGTACGCCGAGTTCTGCGGCAGCAGCCAGGTGTGCCCGTCGCGCTGCTTGAAGACCTTGACGGTGGCCTCGTTGTCGAGCATGGCCGCGACGATCTCGCCATTCTCGGCAGTGCTCTGCTGGCGGACGACGACCCAGTCGCCATCGCAGATCGCCGCGTCGATCATCGAGTCGCCGACCACGGTGAGCATGAACAGCTCGCCCTTGCCCACCAACTGGCGCGGCAGGGGAACGACCTCTTCGACCATCTGGTCGGCGGTGATCGGAATGCCCGCGGCGATGCGACCGACGAGTGGCACCATGGCGGCATCGCCCACCGACGGACCCGGAAGGGCGTCGGAGTCGACCGCGTGCGAGGGGTCGGGCTCGAGGTCGATGAGCACTTCGAGCGCGCGGGGCCGGTTGGGGTCGCGCCGCAGGTAGCCGCTCAGCTCGAGCTGCCCCAGCTGGTGCGAGACGCTCGAGAGCGAGGCGAGACCGACGGCCTCGGCGATCTCCCGCATGCTCGGCGGGTAGCCGCGTCGAGCGACCGAGGCCTGGATGACAGAGAGGATCTCGCGCTGCTTGTCGCTCAACGTCGTGCGGCGGCGAGTCGAGGGGGCGTGCGCCGAGGCGACGCTCTCGACCTCACGAGGGTCATCGTGCTGCGCATCGGCCATGTCGGCTCCGTTCTGACAATTCAGCTCTGACGAATGTCGGAGGTCTCGAGTGGAATGCACTCGAACCCTCGAAACTCTATCCAGTCGAACGGCTTAGATCAAACATCTGTTCGAGTGTGTCGCGCGATTGGTCACGAATGTGGGTCGAGGGCTTGAAACTGTGTTCGATCGAAGGTATGTTCGGAACACAGGTTCGCACCGCCTCTCCCGGCCGAGAAGCGGTGCATCCCCCGGCAGCCCCCCTGCCGGGGGACCTGTACCACGTCAGCACCGCACCATCGCAGCACCGCACAGCAGCACCGACCGAAGGGCGACACCATGAGCGCAGTCATCTACGACCACCGCTTCGCATCGACGATGCCGCAGGTCGCTCTCGCGCCTCGCACGCGCCTCCGCCTGACGCGTCGTGGCCGGGCTGTCATCGCCGTGCTCGTCTCGCTGCCGCTCGTGATTGCCCTGCTGAGCATGTCGCTCAACGGCGGGGGAGCGACGGCGACGTCGACCAACGCCGACACGGCCGCCGTCACGACCGTCACCGTCGAGGCCGGTCAATCGCTGTGGTCGCTCGCCGCGACGATCGCGCCAGACTCCTCGACGGCCGATGTGGTCGCCGACCTCATGACGATCAATGCTCTCGAGAGCGCGTCGGTCGTGCCCGGCCAGCAGCTCATCGTTCCCGAGCGCTACCTCGACTGACGTCGATCTGCCCGCGGCTACGATGAGCGGGTGACGACCCTCGACGATCTGCCGATCCGTGACGATCTGCGGGGCCTGACTCCGTACGGCGCCCCCCAGAAATCGGTGCGCATCGCGCTCAACGTCAACGAGAACACCCACCCTGTTCCTGACGAGGTCATCGCGCATGTCACGGCCGCGGTCGCGCGCGAGCTGCAGTCGGTCAACCGCTACCCCGATCGCGAGTTCACGCGGTTGCGCGAGCACCTCGCCGAGTACCTCGGCAGCGGTGTGGCTACCGAGCAGATCTGGGCCGCGAACGGCTCGAACGAGGTCATTCAGCACATCCTGCAGGCGTTCGGCGGCCCCGGCCGCTCGGTGCTCGGCTTTCCGCCGACCTACTCGATGCACTCGATCATCGCGGCGGGCACCGGCACGACCTGGCTCGCCGGCGATCGCGACGGCGACTTCGCACTCACTCCCGCCACAGCCGTCGCGGCCGTCGAGCGATTCGATCCCGACCTCGTCTTTCTGTGCGCCCCCAACAACCCCACGGGCACGCCGCTCGGTCTCGACACGATCGCCGCGGTCTACGAGGCCAGCCGTGGCATCGTCATGGTCGACGAGGCCTACGCCGAGTTCATGCCCGCCGGTCAGCCCGATGCTCTCAGCCTGCTACCCGGCCGAGAGCGGCTGGTCGTCTCGCGCACGATGAGCAAGGCCTTCGCCTTCGCCGGTGCTCGGCTCGGGTACCTGGCTGCCGACCCTGCGGTGATCGACGCTCTCAGGCTCGTGCGCCTTCCGTACCACCTTTCTGCCCTCACCCAGGCGGCGGCCGCCGCCGCGCTTGAGCACGCTCCGACGATGCTGCGCACCGTCGACGACATCCGCCGCCAGCGCGACCGCCTCGTGGTCGAGCTCGCCGCACTCGGCTACAGCCCGTACGAGAGCGGGGCCAACTTCGTGCTGTTCGGCGGTGTCGATGACCCGCAGGCGACCTTCCAGTACCTGCTCGACCACGGCATCCTGATTCGCGACGTCGGTCTCGCGCACCACTTGAGGGTCACGGCGGGCACCGAGGCCGAGACCACAGAGTTCCTCGACGTGCTCGCTAAGATGAGCCGGTGAGCACCCCCCGCATTGCCGAGCTGAGCCGTGAGACGAGCGAGTCGTCGATCGAACTGCGCATCGACCTCGACGGCACAGGCCGCTCGTCGATCTCGACCACTGTGCCGTTCTTCGACCACATGCTGACGGCGTTCGCCAAGCACGCGCTCGTCGACCTCGACATCTCGGCGAGCGGCGACACCGACATCGACGTGCACCACACGGTCGAAGACACGGGCATCGTGCTCGGCACCGCGATCGCCCGTGCGCTCGGCGACAAGGCCGGCATCGCGCGGTTCGGTGATGCGCTCGTGCCGCTCGATGAGGCGCTCGCGCAGGCCGTCGTCGACATCAGCGGTCGGCCCTACCTCGTGCACTCGGGCGAGCCGGCGGGCTTCGAGCACCACCTCATCGGCGGTCACTTCACCGGCTCGATGGTGCGTCACGTCTTCGAGGCGGTCACCATGCACGCCGGCCTCACGGTGCACCTCACGGTGCTTGCCGGCCGCGACCCGCACCACATCGCCGAAGCCGAGTTCAAGGCCTTCGCGCGGGCGTTCCGCCAGGCAGTGCAGCTCGACGCGCGGGTGCACGGCATTCCGTCGACGAAGGGCGCGCTCTGATCGTGAGCGCTCCTGACGTGGTCGTGCTCGACTACGGCTCTGGCAACGTGCACTCGGCGGCAAAAGCCCTGGAGGCAGCCGGGGCCCGGGTCGAGCTGACGGCCGACCGTGATCGCGTGCTGGCCGCCGACGGACTTCTGGTTCCCGGCGTCGGTGCCTTCAGCGCCGTGATGGATGCTCTCCGCGCCGTGCGCGGCGACGAGCTCATCGATCGGCGACTCGCGGGCGGCCGGCCCGTGCTCGGCATCTGCGTGGGTCAGCAGGTCTTGTTCGAGAGCGGTGACGAGCGCGGCGTCGTGACCGCCGGCCTCGGGCAGTGGCCCGGCACCGTGACCGCCTTGCGCGCGCCGACCGTGCCCCACATGGGCTGGAACACCGTCGAGGCCGACGACGACTCGAGGCTCTTCGCGGGCCTGCACGACGAGCGGTTCTACTTCGTGCACTCCTATGCCGCACACGAGTGGACGCTCGACCCGCACCCGGCGATTCCGGCGCCGATCGTCACGTGGGCCGAGCATGGCGAGAGGTTCATCGCGGCGGTCGAGAACGGCCCGTTGACGAGCACGCAGTTCCACCCCGAGAAGTCGGGTGCGGCGGGGTTGCGGCTGCTGAGCAACTGGCTGGGCACCTTCTGAGCGCAGGCTGTGCCCGCCGACGGGGTACGATGCTGTGTTTGGTCGTGACCAGCCGACCACGACGACGCACCACCATGACACGACGATCAGAAAGCCATCGATGAGCGAGTTCTCGACGATCCCCGCCCTCACGCTCCTTCCGGCGGTGGATGTCGCAGGAGGCAAGGCCGTGCGCCTCACCCAGGGTGAAGCCGGCACCGAGACGAGCTACGGCGACCCCATCGACGCTGCTCACGAGTGGGCCGACCAGGGTGCGGAGTGGATCCACCTGGTCGACCTCGACGCGGCGTTCGGGCGCGGCAGCAACCGCTCGATCATCAAGAAGGTCGTCAAGACGACGCCGCGCAACGTCAACATCGAGCTCTCGGGCGGCATCCGCGACGACGCGACGCTCGAGGCAGCACTCGCGACGGGAGCGAAGCGCATCAACCTCGGCACCGCGGCGCTCGAGAACCCCGAGTGGGCGGCGCACGTCATCGCCGAGTACGGCGAGGCGATCGCGGTCGGTCTCGATGTGCGCGGCACGACGCTCGCGGCTCGCGGCTGGACAGAAGAGGGCGGCGACCTGTGGGCGGTGCTCGAGCGGCTCGAGTCGGCGGGCTGCGCCCGCTACGTCGTCACGGACGTGACGAAAGACGGCACACTCAAGGGCCCGAACCTCGACCTGCTCCGCTCAGTCATGGAGCGCACGCACCGTCCGGTCATCGCGTCGGGCGGCGTCGCGAGCCTCGACGACATCGCCGCGCTGCGTGAGCTCGTGCCGCTCGGTCTCGAGGGCGCGATCGTCGGCAAGGCGCTCTACGCCGGTGCGTTCACCCTGCCCGAAGCACTGGATGTCGCCGGCCGCTGATTCGGCCGGTCAGCCCTGGCAGGGCCGGCACTTCGAGCCCAACACGAACGCCGACGACGACGGCTCGGCGCCCGAGGTCTTCCTGCGCGCGCGATCGGCCTTCCGGGCCGGAGAGCTGAGCCTCGCGGGCCTCGTCGACATCGTGCGCTCCTGCCGCTTCCTGATCCCGCTCGTCGCCGTCGCGGGGCAGACGGGTGTCACCGACGACGGTCTCGTCATCGACAAGAGTCAAGAGCTGTCGATCATCACGGTCTCCGGCCCCGATGGGCGCCCGATCCTGCCGGTGTTCTCGTCGGTCGCCGCGATGACGCGCTGGCGGCCGGATGCTCGCCCCGTGCCGGCCGACGCGGTGCGCGTCGCCCTCGCCGCGGCGAGCGAGCACACCGACCGCATCGTGATCGACCCGCGCTCGGGCGGCGACGAGGTTGTGCTGCCGCGCCCGGCCGTGTGGGCGATCGCGCAGGGCGCGCCCTGGGTGCCGGCGGTCGACGACGCCGACGTGCTCGAGGCGGTCGCGCGACCGGCGGCAGAGCATCCGCAGGTCTGGGCGGTCTCGTTGCTGGCGGGTGATCCGCATGCGCGCGGAACCGGCCCGGAGGTGATCGTGCGCCTGGGGGTCGAGCCAGGACTCGACGCGGCAACGCTGCGCACGATCACAGCATCGTTGAGCGCCGCCTGGGCTCAGGATGCGACCGTCGCCGAGCGCATCGACTCGATGTCGGTGCAGCCGGTCGCGGCCGAGCCGGTCTAGTTGACAGGCCCCGTGAGCTTCTCGCCCGGGCCCATGCCCGGCGCGTCGGGGAACGGCGAGGCCTCGCGGAAGGCGAGCTGCACCGACCGAAGCCCATCGCGCAGCACGCGGGCGTGGTGGTCGCCCAACTCGGGCGACGCGGCGGTGATGAGGCCGGCGAGCGCGACGATGAGCTTGCGCGCCTCGGCAAGATCGATCTCGTCGTCACCCTGCTCCGAGAGCCCGCACTTCACCGCGGCGGCGCTGAGAAGGTGCACGGCGACCGTGTTGATGATCTCCACGGCCGGCACATCGGCGATGTCGCGGGCGGGGTCGATGTCGGCGTCTAGCTCGCTCATGGTGCCTCTCGGTTGCGGTGACTGCGGGGAGGAACGCCGCCCGCGTTTCGAAAACGGTGCGGTGCTGGTAGGGTTATGCGGGCTCCGGGGCCAGATCCCCGGTACGAAAGTGGAGAATCCTCCCACCCGCGCTTGACCGCTTTTAGGTTACCGGGTCGAATCACCCCGTTCGTCGGCTCTTCCGAGAGCCGCGCGAAGTCCGCGGGTGGTGCTGGCCGTGCGCCAGGGGTGCTCTCCTCTTTCACCGAACAACCGTGGTGAACCAACAGAGGAGAATCGCATCAGCGAACCGAGAACGAACGATCGCATCCGAGTGCCCGAGGTACGCCTCGTCGGCCCCGCCGGAGAGCAGGTCGGAGTCGTCAAGATCGAGGTGGCACTGCGCCTGGCCCAAGAAGCCGACCTCGATCTGGTCGAGGTCGCCCCCAACTCGAAGCCGCCCGTGGTCAAGATCATGGACTACGGCAAGTTCCAGTACGAGGCAGCGCAGAAGGCGAAAGAAGCGCGTCGCAACCAGGCGAACACGATCCTCAAAGAGGTGCGCTTCCGCCTGAAGATCGACAAGCACGACTACGAGACCAAGCGCAAGCGCGCCGAGGGCTTCCTGCAGGCGGGCGACAAGGTCAAGGCCATGATCCTGTTCCGCGGCCGCGAGCAGTCGCGCCCCGAGCAGGGCGTTCGCCTGCTGCAGCGCTTCGCCGAAGACGTCGCCGAGTACGGCACCGTCGAGTCGACCCCCATGATCGACGGCCGCAACATGGTCATGATCATCGGCCCGCTGCGCACCAAGGCCGACGCGAAGGCTGAGCAGATGGCTGCCCGGGCTGCCACCAAGGCGGCGCGCAAAGAGAGCGAGGCTGCTCCGGCTGCCGAGGCTCCTGCGAAGGCTCCTGCGGTGAAGAAGGAAGCGGCTCCTGAAGCAGCTCCGGCCCCCGAAGCAGCTCCGGCTGCCGAGAAGCCCGTTGCCGACAAGAAGCCAGCCGCCGCGAAGCCTGTTGCAGCAAAGCCCGCTGCGGCGAAGCCTGCGGCAGCGAAGCCGGCCGCGGCCAAGCCCGCAGCAGCGAAGCCGGCGGCAGCCAAGCCGGCTGCCGCGAAGCCCGCTGCGAAGGCTGCGAGCAAGACCCCCACGACCACCACCGACGGCGCCTCGGCGACGGCGGAGTAGAACCACGACGAAACGAGGAAACGATGCCCAAGCAGAAGACGCACTCCGGTGCCAAGAAGCGCTTCAAGTTGACCGGCTCCGGCAAGGTCATGAAGCAGGGCGCCGGCATGCGCCACAACCTTGAGAAGAAGAGCAGCAAGGTCACGCGCCGCCTGAACCGCGAGGTCGTTCTTGCTCCGCAAGACGCCAAGGTCATCAAGAAGCTCATCGGCAAGAAGTAAGACCCGAGACAGAACCGTAAGGAAAAGAAGAAATGGCTAGAGTCAAGCGGGCGGTCAACGCCCACAAGAAGCGTCGGGTCATCCTCGAACGGGCCGAGGGCTACCGCGGCCAGCGGGCGCGCCTGTACCGCAAGGCCAAAGAGCAGGTCACGCACTCGCTGGTCTACTCGTACCGCGACCGTCGTGCGAAGAAGGGCGAGTTCCGCCGCCTCTGGATCCAGCGCATCAACGCCGCCTCGCGCGCGAACGGCCTGACCTACAACCGCCTCATCCAGGGCCTCGGCCTGGCCGGCGTCGAGGTCGACCGCCGCATGCTCGCCGAGCTCGCGGTCAACGAGCCCGCGGCCTTCACCGCGCTCGTCAAGGTCGCCAAGGAGGCCCTTCCGGCCGACACCTCGGCGCCGAAGACTGACGCGGCGTAGTCCGCTCGTTCATCGTCAACGCGGCGCGTCCCCGACTCGGGGGCGCGCCGCGTCGTCATGCACGGCGCGTGAGCACTCCGGGCGCGCCGGGGCGGGTTCACCTGGCGTTCATACCCGCCTCGCTAGCATGACGCTGTGATCGACAACCCGCGCTCGCCCCGCGTGCGCGCCGCCGCGAAGCTCGCCAAGAAGAATCAGCGCGCGGAGACCGGGCTGTTCCTGCTCGAGGGCCCGCAGGCTGTGGCCGAAGCGCTGCAGTACCGACCCGAGCTCATCGTCGAGATCTTCGCCACCCCGGCCGCCCTCGACCGCCACGCCGGCATCGGGCGCGCCGCGACCGCATCCGGGTGCCGCGTCGAGCAGGTGACGGATGCTGTGCTCGAGACCATCGCCGACACCGTGACTCCCCAGGGCGTGGTCGCGGTCTGCCGCCAGTTCCCCCTCGGGCTCGACGAGCTGCTCAGCCGCCGCCCGCGCCTCGTCGCCGTGCTCGAAGAAGTGCGCGACCCGGGCAACGCCGGCACGATCATCCGCGTCGCGGATGCTGCCGGCGCTGACGCGGTCATCCTCAGCGGCACGAGCGTCGACGTCTTCAACCCCAAGGTCGTGCGGGCGACGACCGGATCGCTCTTCCACGTGCCGGTCGTCGTGGGCGTGCCGCTCGAGCCGACCCTGCAGCGGCTGCGCGAGGCGGGCAGCCGCATTCTCGCGGCCGATATCTCGGGCGACGACCTGCTCGCCGTGCGGTCAGACGGACACCTCGACGGGCCGACGGCCTGGCTGTTCGGCAACGAGGCGCGCGGGCTCACAGCCGAGCAGCTCGAGCTCGCCGACCGTGCGGTGATCGTGCCGATCTACGGCAAGGCCGAGTCGCTCAACCTCGCGACCGCCGCCGCGGTGTGCCTCTATGAGAGCGCCTTCGCCCAGCGGGCGAGCGCCGGCGCGGCTCCGCACTAAACTCGACTCTCGTGCCGTCTAGCCCTGAAAGCCCTGCGAACGCCGCGATCTCCGAATCCGCCGTCGACGCCGCCGTCGAGGCGGCGCTCGCGGCCGTTGCCGCCGCTTCCGACACCGCCGCGCTCAAGGCCGCTAAGTCTGCCCACGCAGGAGAGTCGTCTCCGCTCGCGAGCCTCAATGCCACGCTGCGCGACGTGCCGGCCGATCAGAAGGCTGCTCTCGGCAAGCTCGTCGGTCAGGCTCGCGGACGCGTCGCGCAGGCCGTCGCCGCACGCGAGGCCGAGCTGGCTGAGGCAGAAGAGCACGCGCGGCTCGCCGCCGAGGCGATCGATGTCACGGGCATCCCGCCCCTGCGCACCGCCGGCGCCCGCCATCCGCTCACGACGCTCATGGAGGACATGAGCGACATCTTCATCGCGATGGGGTGGGAGGTCGACGAAGGGCCCGAGCTCGAGAACGACTGGTTCAACTTCGACGCGCTCAACTTCGCCCCCGATCACCCGGCGCGCGCGATGCAAGACACCTTCTTCATCGAGCCCGTTGACCGTCACCTGATTCTGCGCACGCACACGAGCCCAGTGCAGTCGCGCTCGATGCTCTCGCGCGGGGTGCCGCTCTACATCGTGGCCCCGGGGCGCGTGTACCGCACGGACGAACTCGACGCGACGCACACCCCCGTCTTCCACCAGATGGAGGGCATCGCGATCGACAAGGGCTTGACGATGGCGCACTTACGGGGTGCACTCGAGCACCTCGCGCGTGCGCTGTTCGGCGAGGGTGCGCGCATCCGCCTGCGGCCCTCCTACTTCCCGGTCACCGAGCCGAGCGCCGAGCTCGATGTGTGGCACCCGACCTTCCGCGACGGCCCGCGCTGGATCGAGTGGGGCGGCTGCGGCATGGTCAACCCCAACGTGCTGCGTTCGGCGGGCATCGACCCCGAGGTCTACCAGGGCTTCGCGTTCGGCATGGGCATCGAGCGCACGCTCATGTTCCGCAATGGGGTCAGCGACATGCGCGACATGGTCGAGGGCGATGTGCGCTTCTCGCAGCAGTTCGGGTTGGTGGTCTGATGCGCATTCCTCTGTCATGGCTTCGCGAGTTCGTCGACGTGCCGTCGACCGGCGACCCTGCGGCCGACGCCGAGGCGGTGCACGCCGCGCTCGTGCGCGTCGGTCTCGAAGAAGAAGAGATCCACGGCGTCGCGCTGACCGGACCGATCGTCGTCGGCCAGGTGCTCGAGTTCGTCGACGAGCCGCAATCGAACGGCAAGACCATCCGCTGGTGCCAGGTGCTGACGGCGCCGAACGAGACCCGCGGCATCGTCTGCGGCGCGAGCAACTTCGCCGTCGGCGACAAGGTCGTCGTCTCGCTGCCCGGAGCCGTGCTGCCCGGGCCCTTCCCGATCTCGGCCCGGAAGACCTACGGCCACGTGTCCGACGGCATGATCGCGAGTGCGCGCGAGCTCGGTCTCGGTGACGAGCACGACGGCATTCTGCGCCTCGCGACGCTGGGCCTCGACCCCGAGGTCGGCACTGACGCGATCGCCCTCCTCGGCCTCGATGACCTCGCGGTCGAGATCAACGTGACGCCCGACCGCGGCTACGCGCTGTCGATCCGCGGTGTCGCGCGCGAGTACTCGCACGCGACAGGCGTGCCCTTCCGCGACCCCGCTCGTGCGGTCACCCCTGCCCAGGGATCGGGCTTCGACGTCGCCGTGCGCGATGATGCGCCGATTCACGGCCTTCCGGGCTGCGACGCCTTCGTCACGCGCGTCGTGCGCGGCATCGACACCGCCCGGCCGACTCCGGCGTGGATGATCTCCCGCCTGTCGCTCGCCGGCATCCGCTCGATCTCGCTCGTCGTCGACATCACCAACTACGTG
>SXMG01000090.1 GCA_005778835.1 Actinomycetota bacterium | reverse complement strand
GGCTTCATCGGCTCGCCCGCGATGAACCTGTTCCCGGCCGAGGTCGGCGACGGCGGCGTGAAGTTCGGCACCGCGATCGCTCCGGTCGCCCGCGACGTGCTCTCGTCGACGAGCGAGAAGATCGTCACGGTGGGCGTGCGCCCTGAGGACATGATCGTCAAGACCGAGGGCGACGGCCTGCCGGTCACGGTCGACATCGTCGAAGAGCTCGGCGCCGACGGCTACCTCTACGGCAACACCGAGGTCGCCGGCCAGCGCGTCGACATCGTGGCCCGCGTCGACGGCCGCGTGCACCCGCACAGCGGCGACACCGTCTACATCACGCCCGAGCCGAAGCACGTGCACGTGTTCGACACGGCGTCGGGTCTGCGTCTCAACAAGGAGCCCATCGCCAGCTGATCGGTCGACGACCCGTCGAACCGACACCACTGACGACACTGCCGACGAGGGCGGGGTGAGCCACCAGGCCGCCCCGCCCTCGTCGCATTCTCGCCGCCGCACTGCGACAGGAGAACCTGATCATGAGCACCCTGCCATGACCGCCTCGCTGAACATCACGTCGGCCGTGACCGACACCGCCCTGCTCGATCTGCCCTGGCACCTGCCGCTCGAGCTCTGGCCCGACGACTCGATCGCCTCGCTGCCCAAGGGCATCTCGCGCCACCTCGTGCGCTTCGTGCACATGAGCGACTTCGTCGTCGCGGTGAAAGAGACGACCGAAGAGATGGCGCGCCGCGAGTACGACATGCTGCGCACGCTGCAGCGGCTCGACATTCCGTGCGTCGAGCCCGTCGCCGTCATCACGGGGCGTGTGAGCGCCGATGGCGAAGAGCTGCTGCCCGTGCTCGTCACCCGGCACCTCCGGTTCTCGCTGCCCTACCGCGCGCTGTATTCGCAGACCCTGCGCCCCGATACGGCGACGCGGCTGGTGGATGCTCTCGCGCTGCTGCTCGTGCGCCTGCACATCATCGGCTTCTTCTGGGGCGACGTCTCGCTCTCGAACACGCTCTTCCGCCGCGACGCGGGAGCGTTCGCCGCCTACCTCGGCGACGCCGAGACCGGCCAGCTCTACGAGGGCGGCCTGTCGAACGGTCAGCGCGAGAACGATCTCGAGATCGCGCGCGTCAACATCGCTGGCGAGCTTCTCGACCTCGAGGCGGGCGGGCGCCTCGACGAGAGCGTCGACGCGATCGAGACGAGCAACGGCATCATCGAGTCGTACCGCTCGCTCTGGAGGGAGCTCACCGGGTGGGAGTCGTTCGACCGATCGGAGCGCTGGCGCATCAACCAGCGCGTCGAGCGGCTCAACGCTCTCGGCTTCGACATCGAAGAGCTCGCGATCACGACCGACGGGGCGAGCACCGAGGTGCGCATCCGCCCGAAGGTCGTCGACGCCGGGCATCACACGCGCCGGCTCATCCGCCTGACCGGTATCGACGCCGGCGAGAACCAGGCCCGCCGCCTGCTCAACGACCTCGATGCCTATGCGGCATCCACCTACCCGGGCAGGGAGATGGATGAGGAGGAGGTCGCCCACGAGTGGCTCGCGCGCGTGTTCGAGCCCGTCGTGCGCGCGATTCCGAAAGACCTGCGCGGCAAGCTCGAGACGCCGGAGATGTTCCACCAGCTGCTCGAGCACCGCTGGTACCTGTCGCAGAACGAGGCGCGGTCGATCCCGCTCGCCGAAGCCCTGAGCTCGTACATCGACACCGTGCTGCGGCACCGACGCGACGAGGCGACGGTCATCGCTCCGCCGACCGAGACCCTCTCGCTGCCTCCGCTCGAGACGAGCGAGATCGAGATCGTCGAGGGCGACGACGAGCCGACCGGCAGCTGGCGCGACAAGGTCTAAGAGCGGCGCCCGCCGCGTGCGTCTGAGAGGCTAGAGGTTCTTGACGGCCGTCAGCACCTTGGTCAGCGAGTCTTTCGCGTCGCCGAACAGCAGCGTCGTCTGGGGCTCGTAGAGCAGGTCGTTCTCGATGCCCGCGAAGCCGGGGCGCATCGAACGCTTGAGAAAGACCACCTGTCGGGCCGCCGCGACGTCGAGAATCGGCATGCCGTAGATCGGCGAGCCGGGGCTCGTCTTCGCCGCGGGGTTGACGACGTCGTTCGCACCCACGACGAGGGCGACGTCGGCGTTCTTGAACTGCGGGTTCACCTCGTCCATCTCGGCGAGCACCTCGTAGGGCACGTTCGCCTCGGCGAGCAGCACGTTCAAGTGGCCGGGCATGCGACCCGCGACGGGGTGGATGCCGAAGACGACCTCAATGCCCTTCGCCTCGAGCGTGGTGGCGAGCTCGGCCATCGTGTGCTGCGCCTGGGCGACCGCGAGGCCGTAGCCCGGCACGACGATGATGCGCTGGGCGTAGCCGAGCAGAATGGCGACATCCTCTGCGCTCGACGACCGCACGGGGCGATCGCTCACGGCGGTCGAGCCCGCCGTCGATCCGCCGCGGAACGCCCCGAAGAGCGTGCCCGTGACACTGCGCCCCATGGCCTTCGCCATCTCGCGCGTGAGGATCGAGCCGGATGCTCCCACGAGGGTGCCCGCGACCAGCAGCAGCGTGTTGCTGAGCACGAGACCCGAGGCTGCGACCGCGAGGCCGGTGCCGGCGTTGAGCAGCGAGATGACGATGGGCACATCGGCTCCGCCGACCGGCAGCACGAGCAGCACGCCGAGCACGAGGCCGACGAGAAGGGCCACGATGGCGGCGACCGTCTTCGCGCCCGCGAGGCCGAGGCCCACGAGCACGGCGTCGTCGAGCACGATGATGACCGCGCTCGCGAGTCCGACGACGAGCAGCAGCACGATCACGAGTGCCTGGCCGGGGAACACGATGGGCCGCGTCGGCATGAGCTCTTGCAGCTTGAGGAACGTGATGACCGAGCCCGAGAACGAGATCGAGCCGATGAGCAGGGTGAACGCCACGGCGATGAAGGCGCCGATTGTCGTGCTGTGCTGCAGCTCGAGCAGCGCGACGAGCGCTGCCGCGCCGCCGCCGACGCCGTTGAACAGGGCCACGAGCTGCGGCATCTGCGTCATCTTGACCATGCGCGACGCGGGCACGGCGATGATCGTGCCGACGGCGATGACGCCGAGAATCAGGGCGACGTTGTCGAGCTCGGTCGAGAGGAAGACCACGACCATGGCGAGCACCGCGCCGAATGCGCCGATCAGGTTGCCGCGGCGGGCGGTCTTCGGCGAGCCGAGGCCCTTGAGAGCGAGGATGAAGCAGACGGCCGCGACGAGGTAGAGCAGTGCCGTGAGCTCGGGGCTGAGCAGCATCACTGGGCCGCCTCCTCACGCGCGGGAGCCTTGGGCCGGCCGCCGAACATCGTGAGCATGCGGTCGGTGACGACGAAGCCGCCGACCAGGTTGATGGTCGCCATGAGCACCGCGACGAGGGCGACGACGAGCACGAGCGTGCTCTCGGCCTGCCCGGCGACGATGACGGCGCCGACCAGAATGATGCCGTGGATGGCGTTTGCCCCCGACATGAGCGGGGTGTGCAGCGTGCTCGACACCTTCGAGACGACCTCGAAGCCGACGAACACCGACAGCACGAAGAAGGTCAGCAGCGTGATGGCATCCATCAGTTCGCACCCTTTCGGTCGGCGAGGGCTGCGGCGGTGGGCTCGTGCCGCACCGCTCCCTCGTGGGTGAGACAGGACGACGCGACAACCTCGTCGTCGAAGTCGGGGGTCAGGCCGCCCTCGACCGTCATGAGCGCGATGAAGTTCGCGATGTTCTGGGCGAGCAGGCGCGAGGCGTCGGCGGGCATCGTCGAGGGAGCATCCTTCATGCCGACGATCGTGACGGTGCCGCCCGCGACCGGCACGGCGGTGTCGACGCCCGGAACGGCGCCTTCGACGTTGCCGCCCGTCTCGGCGGCCAGGTCGACGATGACCGAGCCGGGGCGCATGGCCTGCACCATCTCTGCCGTCACGAGCCGCGGTGCGGGCCTCCCGGGAATCGCCGCCGTCGTGATGATGAGGTCGGCGTCGGCGATGTGCGGCGCGAGCAGCTGCCGCTGGCGATCCGCGCGGTCGGCGGCGAGCTCTTTCGCGTAGCCGCCCGCAGCATCGGCCTCGGCGTCGAGCTCGAGGTGGATGAAGGTGCCGCCCATCGACTGCACCTCGTCGGCGGAGGCCGAGCGCACGTCGTAGGCCGAGACCTTGGCGCCGAGCCGCTTGGCCGTCGCGATCGCCTGCAGGCCGGCGACTCCCGCGCCCAGCACGAGGGCTTTCGCGGGCGGGATCGTTCCAGCCGCGGTCATGTAGAGAGGAAGGAACCGGTCGAACCGCATCGCGGCCTCGAGCACGCAGCGGTAGCCGGCGACGAGCGACTGCGAGGTCAGCGCATCCATCGACTGAGCGCGCGAGATGCGCGGAATCAGCTCGAGCGAGAACGCCGTGACCCCGCGTTCGGCGAGCGCCGCGACACCGTCGAGTTCGCTCGCGGGCGAGGCGAAGCCCACGGTGACCGCACCTTTCGGCAGCGCCGCGATCGTCGCGGCATCGAGCGGACGCACGTGGGCGAGCACGTTGATCTTCGCGAGCGGGATGCTCGCCACGAGCGTCGCGCCCGCGTCGGCATAGGCGGCATCGGCGTGGCCGGCCGCGACACCGGCACCCTTCTCGACCGTGACCGCGTAGCCCGCGGCGACGTACTGGCTCACCGTGGCCGGAGTCGCGGCGACGCGCAGCTCTCCGTCGATCGGTTCGCGCCGGATGGCGATCTGCATAGCGGGCTCCCTCAGGTCATCGGCGACCAGGGGAACACTATCCCGCGCGCGCCGAGCGGCCGCCGCGAAGGCGCCCGTGATTCGTGAAAGTTCTGCGGTTCTTCAGCGCGGGGAAACGCGCGCGGTCAGGCGAGGATCGACACCGGGTTCTCGATGCGAGCAGTGAAGGCGGCGAGCCAGCGCGCGGCGAGCGCGCCATCCATGACGCGGTGATCGGCCGAGAGCGTCACGGTCATGACCATGCCGACCTCGAGCGCACCGTCGACCACGACGGGAGCTTGACGCGCCGCGCCGACCGCGAGGATTCCCGCCTGCGGCGGATTGATGATCGCGCTGAACGCCTGCGTGCCGAACATGCCGAGGTTCGAGACGGCGAAGCTGCCGCCCTCGATCTCGTGCTGCTTGAGCTTGCCCTCGCGGGCCCGCGTGGCGAGGTCGACGATCGCGGCCGAGAGGGCCGTGACCGTGAGCGACTCGACGCCGCGCACCACCGGTGTCACGAGTCCGTCGTCGAGCGAGACCGCGATCGCGATGTCGGCAGTGCGGTGACGCAGTCGACCCTCGTCGCTCCACGTCGTGTTGGCCTCGGGCACATCGGCGAATGCCGCTGCCACCGCCTTGACGACCAGGTCGTTGACCGAGATCTTGACGCCGTCGATCGCGTTGATCTCGCGCCGAAGCTCGAGCAGCCGGTCGACGCGGAGATCGGCCGTGAGGTAGAAGTGCGGCACCGTCGACTTGCTCTCGGTGAGCCGGCGAGCGATCGTCGTGCGCATGCGGCTGTGCGGAATGAGGTCGGGCTCGGCCGAGGCCGACGCAGGGGCTGCCGTGGCCGCCGCTGCGGGGGCGGGCGATGCCGGCGCGGCGGCGCCGGCGACGAGCGCCTCGATGTCGCGCCGCACGATGCGGCCGTCGGGGCCGCTACCCGTGACCGACGACAGATCGAGCCCGCGCTCTCGAGCGAGCCGACGCACGAGCGGGCTGATGAACCGGCGCGCTCCGGGGTGCGCCTCGCCCCCCGGAGCGGCCGTGGTCTGCTCGGGCGCAGCGGGTGCTGCTGCGGCAGGTGCCGGCTCGGCGGGTGCGGCGGTGGCCGCGGGTTCAGCGGCAGAGGAGTCTGCCGCGGGAGAGGCGGGGGCCACCTCCCCCGCCTCCCCCACGATCGCGATGGGGGCGCCGACGTCGACGTTGTCGCCCTCCTTGATGAGCAGCTCGAGCACGGTTCCCGCCGTCTCGGCCGTGTACTCGACGACGGCCTTCTCGGTCTCGATCTCGGCGAAGGGCTGCCCCACGGCGATGGCGTCGCCCGGGGCGACGAGCCACTTCTGCACGGCGGCCTCGGTGACGTTCGCGAGCACCTCGGGCATGCGGATGGTCGTGGCCATCAGGCACCCCCCGCATTCCGGCGCACGGTCTCGAGGCCGGCGACGACCTCTTCGGTGCGGGCGATCGCGGCACGCTCGAGCACGCGCGAGATCGACGGCGACGACTCGGTGCCCGTGACGCGCTGCACCGGCTGGTCGAGCCAGTCGAAGAACCGGCGCTGAATCTCGTCGGCGAGCCAGCCGCCGTACGAGGTGCCGAGGGCTCCCTGCTCGACGATGAGCACCGCGTTCGTCTTCTTGACGCTGGCCTCGATGGTCGCCCAGTCGATCGACGCGCGGTCGAGCCAGCGCAGGTCGACGAGCTCAGCATCCACGCCCGTCTGCTCAATGGCCTCGGCGCAATGCCGCACCATCGAGAGGTAGCTGATGACCGTCATCTCGGCGCCCTCGCGGCGCACCGCGGCGGTGCCCGGCGGAATGATGTAGTCCAGATCGCCGGCGATGACCTCGTCCTTCTCGCCGTAGAGGTCGACGTGCTCGATGACGAGCACCGGGTCCTGCAGCGCGAGCGCCGCGTTCATGAGGCCCACGTAGTCGGCCGCCGTCGAGGGGGCGACGATGCGCCAGCCCGGGCTCGTGGCGAAGATGCCCGCCGGGTCCATGAGGTGCTGCGAGCCATAGCCGGAGCCCATCGCGACCTTCGTGCGCAGCACGAGCGGCACGGGGTTGTCACCGCCGAACATGTGCCGCGCCTTGCCCACCTGGTTGAACACCTGGTCGGCGGCCACCCACATGAAGTCGGGGTACATGAACTCGATGACGGGCCGGTAGCGCCCGTCGAGCGCGAGCCCGCCGCCGAGGCCCATGAAGGCGTTCTCGCTGATCGGCGTGCCGAGAATGCGGTCGGGGAAGGCGTCGGCGAGACCCTTGGTCGCGCCGTTCGTGCCGCCCTTGAGCCGGTGGATGTCCTCACCGAGCACCACGATGCGATCGTCTTGCGACATCCGGCGCTCCATGACCCCGGCCACGGCGTCGACGAACTTCGTCTCCTCGCGCGCGGCGTCTGACGTGCTCGGGTCGAGCGCGGTGAGCGGGTCGAGCTCGCTCGCGTCGCCGCGCACGCCGACGTCGACGAAGTTCGGGTCGGGCCAGAGCTCGGGGCGGATGCGCCGGCGGCCCTGCTTCTCGGGGTCGGCCTCGAGCAGGGGCTCGGTGGCCGCATCCATCGCCGCGACCGCCTGGGCGCGCACGCTCTCGACGCCGGCCTCATCGATGAGACCGAGCTTGATCATCTCGCGGGCGACGCGCTCGAGCGGGTCGCGCTTCTTCCACTCTGCCTCTTCTTCTTTCGTGCGGTAGCCGAAGGCGCTGCCCGGGTACGGCCCGTTCTGGTGGAAGAAGCGGTAGACCTCGGCCTCGACGACGGCCGGGCCGCCGCCCGAGCGCATGACCTCGGCGGCCTGCTCCATCGCGAGGTGCACGGCGAGCGGGTCCATGCCGTCGACGCGCCAGGACGGAATGCCGAAGCCCATGCCGCGCACCGAGAGTCGCGTGTCGGCCACGCTCTCCTCGATGCGGGTCGCGACCGCGTAGAAGTTGTTCTCGACGAAGAAGCAGACCGGCAGCTTCCAGGCAGCGGCGAGGTTCATCGACTCGAGCACCGAGCCGATCTGCGCGGCACCGTCGCCGAAGTAGTTGATGGTGAGATCGGTCGTGCCCGAGCGCTTCTGGGCCCAGGCGTTGCCGGTGGCCATCGGGGCGCCGCCGCCGACGATGGCGTTCGTGCCGAGCGCGCCGGCCTCGAACCACTGCAGGTGCATCGAGCCGCCACGGCCGCGGCAGTAGCCCTGCGCCAGACCGAGAATCTCGGCCAGCGTCTTCTGCAGCACGGTCTGGATGTCGGCGGTGACGAGCGCGTCGACATCGAGGCCGCCCTGCGCGACGTGCGTCAGCGCCTTGGCGAGAAACTGGTGGTGGCCGCGGTGCGAGCCGTTGACGGCGTCGGAGGAGCGCAGACCGACGATCGAGCCGACGGCGCCGCCCTCCTGGCCGATCGACGAGTGCGCCGGGCCGTGCACGAGACCCTCGGCGGCCAGGTCGAGCACGCGCTCTTCGAAGGCGCGGATGAGGTGCAGCTGGCCGAGCATCGTGGCGAGCAGCGCAGGGTCGGCTGCTTTCCAGTCGGCGGCCGTCGTGCTGAGCTCGACCCACGGAGCGGTGGATTCCAAACGTCGTTGTTTCGGCATGGCCGTGACGATACCCGCAATTGCATCCAATCTCAACAAGTTTCGCCGGATTCCTGGCCGTGCGTCCACCGCTGTGGCTAGGATTGCATCCAGTCGTCGCGAAGAAGGGATGTCGACATGGCGCTACCCGGGTTGAGAGGCACCGAGCACATCGGCTTCACGGTGCCCGACCTCGACGAAGCCCAGCGGTTCTTCGTCGACGTCATCGGGTGCGAGTACGTCTACACCCTCGGCCCCTTCGAGCGCGATGACGACTGGATGCACGAGCACTTGAACGTGCACCCCCGCTCGGTCGTGCGCGAGCTGCGCTTCTTCCGCTGCGGTCACGGCCCGAACTTCGAGATCTTCCAGTGGGAGTCGGCCGACGGTCAGGCGCCCCAGCCGCGCAACAGCGACATCGGAGGCCACCACCTGGCGTTCTACGTCGACGACCTCGATGCCGGTATCGCCCACTTGCGCGAGCACGGCGTGCGGCTGCTCGGCGAGCCGACGTCGAGCCGCAACTCCAGCGAGGGCCAGCGCTGGGTGTACTTCCTGTCGCCCTGGGGCATGCAGCTCGAGCTCGTGAGCTACCCCGAGGGCAAGGCCTACGAGCGCGACGCGACCGTGCGCCTCTGGGATCCGCGGAGGCCGGCCGAATGACCGCCGCCTTCGTGCCGGCCCCGGCCACCCGCGACGGCAACGCGAGCTCGCGCGTCGCCGAGGGCATTCGCGACGGCATCGTGCGCGGCACATACCCTCCTGGCGCGCGACTGCGGCAGGAGGAGATCGCCGAGCGCTTCGGGGCGAGCCGCGTGCCCGTGCGCGAAGCGCTCAAGCTGCTCGAGGCCGAGGGTCTCGTGACGCTCGTGCCGAACGCCGGGGCGTGGGTCTCGCGCCTCACCCTCGCCGAGTGCGAAGAGGTGTATCAGGCGCGCGAGCGGCTCGAGCCCCTGCTCATGCGCTATTCGATGCCGTCGCTGACACCGCGCGACCTCATCGAGCTCGCCGAACTGGCGCAGCAAATGACCGAGACCGATGACGTCGCCGAGTTCCTGCGGCTCGATCGCGCCTTCCACATGCTCAGCTACTCGGGTGCCGACACGCTCGTGCTGAGCGACCTGGTCACGCGCCTGTGGAACACCACGCAGCCCTACCGCCGCGCGTACACGCTCATGATCGACGACCACAGCCAGCGCATCGTGCACGACGAGCACCACCTGCTCGTCACCGCGCTGCGTGAGGGCGATCTCGAGAGTGCCGAGCGCACGGTCGAGAACCACATCAGGCGCACGCGACGACTGCTCGCCGCGCATCCCGAGATCTTCACCGACGCGACCACGTCGCACCGATAGAGAGGCAATCATGGCCATCGCCGTCATCAACCCGACCACCGGAACGACCGAGCGCACGTTCGACGCGCACGACGCCGCCGAGATCGAGCGGCGCGTCGCGCTCGCCGAGAGCGCGGTGCAGTCGATGCGCAGCACCGACTTCGCCCAGCGGGCGGTCTGGATGCGCGCGGCTGCCGATCTGCTCGAGGCCGAGGCCGGCGACGTGGCGGTCATGATGGTGCGCGAGATGGGCAAGCCCATCGCGCAGGCGCGCGCCGAGGCGCTCAAGTGCGTCAAGAACATGCGGTTCTACGCCGAGAACGCCGAGCGCTTCCTCGCCGACGAGCCGCTTGAGAACCCCGCTGCCGTCAACGCCTCGTCCGCCGGAGCACGCTACGAGCCGCTCGGCGTCGTGCTCGCCGGCATGCCCTGGAACTACCCGCTCTGGCAGGTGATCCGGTTCGCCGCCCCGGCGCTCATGGCCGGCAATGCCGGCGTGCTCAAGCACGCCTCGAACGTGCCCGAGTCGGCGCTCTACCTCGACACGCTCTTCACGCGCGGGGGGTTCCCGGAAGGAGCGTTCACGAGCCTGCTCATCGGCTCGGCCGCGGTCGAGGCGATCATCGCCGACTCGCGCATCAAGGCCGTGACGCTCACGGGCTCTGAACCCGCGGGCCGCGCGGTCGGGTCGCAGGCCGGCGCCGCGGTGAAGAAGGCCGTGCTCGAGCTCGGCGGCTCTGACCCGTTCATCGTGCTGCCGAGCGCCGACCTCGAGGCGGCGGCATCGATGGCCGTCACCGCCCGCACCATCAACAACGGGCAGTCGTGCGTCGCCGGCAAGCGCTTCATCGTGCACACCGACGTCTACGACCGCTTCCTGGCGCTCTTCGTCGAGAAGATGGCCGCCCTCGTGGTCGGCGACCCGCTCGACGAGTCGGTGCAGGTCGGGCCGCTGGCGACCAAGAGCGGGCGCGACGAGCTCGCCGAGCTCGTCGACGACGCCGTCGCCCAGGGCGCCACGGTGCTCACCGGCGGCACCGTGCCCGAGGGTGAGGGCTTCTTCTACCCGCCGACCGTCATCGCCGACCTTCCCGACCATGCCCGCCTGGTCATGGAGGAGGCCTTCGGTCCGGTCGCGACCGTCTATCGCGCCTCGAGCGTCGACGACGCCGTCGCCATTGCGAACCAGACGCCCTTCGGGCTGAGCTCAGCCGTCTGGACGACCGACCCCGACGAGCAAGACCGCGTCTCTCGCGAGCTGGATGCTGGCGCGGTGTTCATCAACGGCATGACCGTCTCGTACCCCGAGCTGCCCTTCGGCGGCATCAAGAACTCCGGCATCGGCCGCGAGCTCGCCGCCGCGGGAATCCGCGAGTTCTGCAACCTCAAGACGGTCTGGCGGGCGTAGGCGCCGAGACCTGCGGCGAGCGTGCTCTCGCTGACCGTCAGCGCTCGCTCGCCGGCCCGCGCTCGCTCGAGCCGTGCAGGTGATTCGTCGCGCCCACGCTCGAGAACTGCTGACGCATCTCATCGAGGTGGTTGTCGAGCACGAACCAGATGGCGTGCACTTCGTCGTCTGAGCTGTTCCAGAAGCGGTGCGGAATCGACGAGTCGAACGAGATCGAGTCGCCGACGCCGAGCACAGCTGTGCCGAAGCCGACCTGCACGTTGAGCTCGCCGCGGATGATCACGCCGTACTCGCGACCGTCGTGCCGCACGAAGTCGGCCGGTGGCTCTGCCCCCGGCGCCGGGGCGTAGATGACGTCGATGAACTCGGCGTTCGACTCGGGCTTGGCGGTGAGGCGCTCCCAGCGCGGGCCCGAGCTCAGGCTGATCGTCGGTCGATCGGCGTGCCGCAGCACGATTCCTGCCTCTTCGAGCGACGTGTCTTTCGAGCGGGCGACCACGGCATCGTCATCCGGAAACGGAGATTGGTCGGCGTCGACGGCAGAATCCTCGAAGAGGCTGTCCATCGAGATGCCGAGCTCGCTCACGACCGTGTAGAGGGCACGAACGCTGAACGACGCCAGGCCGCGCTCGACCTGCGACACGTGGCTCGCCGAGACGTCGACCCGTCGCGAGAGCTCGCGCACGCTCATGCCGAGGGATTCCCGCGCGAGCCGGATGCGCTCCCCCACGATCGACCATTCGTCGTCGGCGTTGCTCATGGTGACAATCCATTCCTTGGGTGTTCGTCAACAGTGTACGGCTGTGCGCAACACAGAACCGTGCTGAATCCACCCCTGTGCGGCCAGTGTTCTCCCAGGAGCCACGATAACCCCTTCCTGTGGCGCTTTCACGGCCGTCGTGTATTGTGTGACATAACACCGACAGGGTCGCCGGTGGTGCGAGACCACACGCTGTTCTCTCCTCCGGGCCCGTCCTCCTCAGACACAGCGAAACGGAGAAGCCTCGCATGGACACCACGCGACTCGCAGGAAAGAACGTCTTGATCACCGGCGCAGCCCAGGGAATGGGTGCCGCCGTCGGGCGCTACTACGCGGCGCAAGGCGCCAAGGTCTGCCTCGGCGACGTCAATCTCGAGGGCGCGCAGAGCGTCGCGGACGAGATCAACGCCGCGGGCGGCGTCGCGACCGCGGTGTCGCTCGACGTGACGAAGCGCGAATCGGCCGCCGCCGCCGTGGCGCACACGGTCGCCGAGTTCGGCTCGATCAATGTGCTGCTCAACAACGCCGGCATCAACAAGCCGCTGTTCTTCCTCGACATCACGGAAGAGAACTGGCAGCGCATCATGGATGTCAACGCCTGGGGCACGCTCGTGTGCATGCAGGAGGCCGCCAAGCAGATGGTCGCGCAGGGCAAGCAAGACTTCCCCTACAAGATCATCAACGTCGGCTCGATCCTGTCGCGCGAGGCGTTCGACGATGTCATCCCCTACTCGGCCTCCAAGCACGCCGTGCTCGCCTTCATCAAGGGCGGCGCGAAGGCGCTCATCGAGCACAACATCACGGTCAACGGCTACGGGCCGGGCGTCGTGCGCACCGAGCTGTGGGAGCAGCTCGACAAAGATCTCGTCGCGATCGGCAAATTCAAGAAGCCCGGCGAGTCGATGGACTCGCTCGCCGAGAACATGATCCTCATGAAGCGGTACTCGTACCCCGAAGACGTCGTGGGCACCGCAGCCTTCCTCGCGAGCCCCGAGAGCGACTACATGACGGGCCAGCTCATCATGATCGACGGCGGCATGGTGATGCAGTAGCCCCGAGTCCGATTCCGGGGCTGCAGCCCCGATTCGTTCTCTCTTACATAACAAATCTGCCACAACGCTGGCGAATCTGTTCTTTGTGTGTTTACACTCAGAGCGACGCCGACGTCCGCGTTCACCACCCAATGGAGAGTGATGACGAACTCAACGCACCACGAGCCCCCCGCGCCGATCCTGCAGGCGCGCGGCATCTCGAAGCGATTCGGCGGCGCTCTCGCCCTGGCCGACGTCGACCTCGAGGTGCGCCCCGGCGAGATCCACGCAGTGGTCGGAGAGAACGGCGCGGGCAAGTCGACGCTCATGCGCATCCTGGCCGGCATCATCACTCCCGACTCGGGCAGCATCCGCGTCGGCGGCGACGAGCTCGAGGGCGGGCCGCGCGCGGCGATCGATGCCGGCATCGCCCTCGTGCACCAGGAGCTCAGCCTGGTGCCCGAGATGACCGTCGCCGAGAACATCCTGCTCGGCGCTCCCCCGACGACGGCCGGTTTCATCCGCTCGCGCCAGCTGAAGTCGATCGCCCGTGAAGCGCTCGACGAGATCGGCGTGACCGTCGATCTGGACGAGCCGATCGCGCGCCTCTCGGTCTCGCTGCGCCAATTCGTCGAGATCGCCCGTGCCGTCGCCCGCAAGCCGCGCGTGCTGATACTCGACGAGCCGACGGCCACGCTCACCCCGGCCGAGACCGACTACCTGCTGGCCATGCTGCAGCGGCTCGCGAGCAAGGGCATGGCGGTCATCTACATCTCGCACCGCATCCCCGAGGTGTTCGCCATCTGCGAGGCCGTCACGATTCTGCGCGACGGCCACCTGGTCGAGCGCACCGAGATCGCCAGCACCACGCCCAGCGCGGTCATCGACGCCATGGTCGGTCGCGAGTTGCAGCTCGACCTGCAGGTGCGCCGCACCGCCAACCCCGGTGATGTCGTCATCTCGGCGCGGGGCATCAAGGCTCCGAACGTCAACGACGTCGACCTCGACGTGCGCGCGGGCGAGATCGTGGGGCTCGGCGGGCTCGTCGGCGCCGGTCGCACCGAGCTCGTGCGCGCGATCGTCGGCGCCGACCCGCGCACCGCGGGCACCGTGACCATGACGGTGGATGGCCGCCGCACGGTCATCGGCAGCTTCCAGTCGGCCGTGCGCGCGGGCATCGGCTACGTGCCCGAAGAACGCCGCGTCGACGGGCTCGCGCTCACCATGAGCGTCTCCGACAACGTCGCCCTGCCGAACCGCGCGGAGCTCTCGCGAGCCTCCGTTCTCAGGCCCAAGGCGATCAGCGCCTTCGTGCGCCGGCTCGCCGACGTCGTGGGCTTGCGTCCGCCTGCGATCACGCGCGACGTGGGCGAGTACTCCGGCGGCAATCAGCAGAAGGTCGTCATCGCCAAGTGGCTCGGCCGCAAGCCCGATTTCATCGTGCTCGATGAGCCGACGCTCGGCGTCGATGTCGGCGCGAAGGCCGAGATCCACCGCCTGGTGCGCGAGCTCGCCGACAACGGCGCAGCGGTGCTCGTGGTGAGTTCCGACCTGCCCGAGCTGCTCGAGCTCTCTGACGTGATCCACGTCGTGCGCGACGGCCGCATCATGGGCACGCTCGCGCAGTCCGAAGCCGATGAGAAGACCGTGATGTCGTTGGCATCCGGCGAGACCCTGGTGGGTGCCTGATGAGCCGTGAATCCGAGACCCTGACCGAGACGATCGCGGTCGCGAGCCGGCCCGAGGCCGGCATCGAGAAGAAGCGGTTCAGCCTGCTGCTCTGGATGGCCGACCGCGGCGTGATCGTGTTCACCGTGCTGCTCATTCTCGCCGCCGTGATCTTCATCGACGGCTTCGCGACTTTGCCCAACCTGACCGACGTGTTCTACCGGGCTGCCCCCATCGGCATCGTCGCGGTCGGCATGACCTTCGTCGTCATCAGCGCCAACTACCTCGACCTCTCGGTCGTGGCCCAGGTGGCCACCTCCGCCGTGATCTTCATCGGCATCAGCAACGAGTTCGGCGTCTTCGCCGCTGTCGCTGTCGCCTCGCTCGTGGCGATGCTGTACGGCATCGTCAACGGGCTCGCGGTCGGCTTCTTCAAGGCGAATGCCGTCATCGTCACGCTGTCGACGACCTTCATCGGCCTCGGCATTCTGCGCTGGCTCTCGGGAGGCAGCATCTTCTTCGGCCCCGAAGACGGCCCCATCCGAGCATTCGGGCAAGCGCGATTCGGGCCCATTCCGCTCTCGGCTCTCGTGCTGCTCCTCGTCACGATCATCCTGTGGTTCGTCCTCACGCGCACCACCTTCGGATTCGCGGTGCGCGCCTACGGCTCGAACAAGAGCGCGACGCGACTCGCGGGGGTCAACACGACCGCCGTCGTCGTCGGGGCCTTCGTCATCACGGCGCTCTCGGCGATGGTCGCCGGGTTCGTGCTCGCCGCGTTCTCGAACACCGCGGTGTCATCGATGTCCGACGGCTACGAGTTCCGCGCCCTCGCCGCCATCATCATCGGCGGAACGAGCGTGTTCGGCGGCAAGGGCAGCGTGCTGCGCACCCTGCTCGGCGTGATCTTCGTGAGCGTGCTCACCAACATCCTCGTGCTCTCGGGCATCGGGTTCGGATTCCAGCAGATGGCGATCGGAGCGCTGATCGTGCTCGCGGTCTCTGTCGATGCTCTGGCGAGAAGGGCGGCCAAGAAATGAGCACTGCAGAGAAGCAGCCTCAGACCACCATGCACCTCGGCGCGGCGCGTGGCGGCTGGTTCGACCAGCTCAAGGTGACCCTGGCGCGTCGCACCGAGGGCCGCGGTCTCGCCCTGCTGTCGGTCGTCATCGTCGCCGCCGCGATTCTCGAACCCGTCGTGTTCACGTCGTACCAGGTCACGCTGGGGCGCGTCGCCCTCATCGGGCTCGTCGCTCTGGGCCTCACCGCGGTCATTCTCATGGGTGAGCTCGATCTCAGCGTCGCGAGCACGCTCGCGGTCTCGGGCGTCGTGATGGCGAGCATTCCCGACCTCTGGCTCGGCATTCTCGCCGCACTCGCGACCGGCCTGATCATCGGAGCCATCAACGCGTTCTTCGTCGTGGTGGTCGGCATCAACTCGTTCATTGCGACACTGGGCATGCTCTTCGCGCTGCGCGGTCTCGCGTTCGTGCTCTCCGACGAGAAGCCCGTGCGCCTGACCGACATCGATGCCGGCATCGCCTTCGGCGCTCCGCTGCTGGGCCCGATCACCCCCCGGGTGCTGCTCTTCGTGCTCGCCTTCGTCGCGCTGCAGATCTTCTTGACCCGCGTCAAGGCCGGCCGCGAGTTCTACGCTGTCGGCGGCAACCGTCAGGCTGCGGTGGATGCGGGCATTCCCGTGCGCCGCCGCATTCTGACCGGCTTCCTGATCTCCGGCTTCGTCGCCTCGCTCGCGGGCATCATCAACACGCTCGAGCGCACCGCGGCCGACCCGACGGCAGGGTCGACGGTGCTGCTCGCGAGCTTCGCCGCAGCCATCATCGGCGGCGTCGTGCTCAACGGCGGTCGCGGTTCGGTGCTCGGCACCCTGATCGGCGCCTTCTCGCTCGGGATCCTGCAGATCGCCCTCACGCTCTCGGGCGTGCAGGTCGACATTCAAGACATCTTCATCGGCGTCATTCTGCTGCTCGCCGTGATCACCGACCCCACCAATCTTCGCGCGGCACTCGCAGGCGTTCGCTCGTCTCTGCGCAGTCGCGAGAGGGCTCAGACCCCCGTCTGAGCAGCTCGTCGTCAACCCTGACGACGTCAACCCCACCAAGAACGGAAAGAGGAAGACCATGCGAAACACTCGCATCACGTTCTCCGCGATCGGCCTTGTGGCCGCCGCTGGGCTCGTGCTCTCGGGCTGCGCAGCTGCAGACTCGTCCGACGGCGGCACCGACGGCGCTGGCGCTGGCGACGAGACCTTCGAGGTCTACGCGCTGCTGCCTCAGGGCACCGACCAGCCCTACGGCACCACCTACCTGCCGCCGATGCAGGCCGCAGCCGATGAGCTGGGCATCAACCTGACCATCACGAACTCGCAGTACGACGCCGACCAGCAGGCGAGCGAGTGCGAGGTCGCGGTCGCGGCTCAGCCCGACTTGATCATCCTGTGGCCCGCTGTGGGCGACACCGTGCGTCCGTGCCTGGCCGCCGCCAACGCCGCCGGCATCCCGGTCACCGTCACGAACTCTGACGTGAACCCTGAAGACCAAGACCTGACCGAGGCCTACTCGGGCCCCGACACCTACGGTCAGGGCGTCTCCTCGGCCGAGATCATGTGCGATCTCGTCGGTGGCGAAGAGGTCGGAATCCTCGTCGTGAACGGCCTCACGGGCAACTCGACGGCGATCAACCGCAACGCCGGCTTCGTCGACACGATCGAGGCGAACTGCCCGAACGTGACGATCCTCGCCGAGCAGCCGGGCAACTGGAACAAGGACGACTCGCAGATCGCGGTGTCGGAGATGCTGACCGCTGTGGGCCCCGAGAACGTTCAGGGCATCTACGCCGCTGACGACACCATGGTCGCCGGTGCGATCGACGCCCTCAAGGCTCGTGGCATCGACCCCGCGTCGCTCTACATCACGTCGATCGGCAACACGTTCCTCGGCAACCCGCTCGTGGTCTCGGGCGAACTGGACGGCACCGTCTTCCAGTCGTCGTCGTGGGATGGCGAGAACGCCGTGCGCGTCGCGTACGACGTGCTCACGGGCAACACCCCGTCGCCCCGTGAGCTGTTCATGCCCTCGGTCAAGGTGACGGCCGACAACGCGGACGACCCGTCGGTCGCTCCCGAGTGGTGATCAGCAGAGTCTGACTCGTCACGCAGGTGACCGGGGTGGGCGCGGTGAAGGCGCCCACCCCGGTCTCATGACCAGCATATTCACCCAACGTCAGGAGCACTTCCTCATGTCTTCGAGCAGCGAAGCCCCGCGGCCCCTCGTCGCGGCGCTCGACTTCGACAATCGCATGATTCCCGCCCACGGCCACATGGCCGTCGACTACGAACAGCGAGTCGATTTCGCCCGCCTTCGCGACTACCGGCTCAGCCGCGCGATGCAGGCGCTCGAAGCGACCGAGTGCGGGGCGTTCCTGCTCTTCGACTTCTACAACATCCGCTACACGACCCAGACCTGGATCGGCGGGGCGCTCGGCGACAAGATGTCGCGCTACGCGCTGCTGCCCCGGGACGGCAAGCCGCACCTGTGGGACTTCGGCTCGGCCGCCAAGCACCACCGGCTCTTCTCCCCCTGGTTGCACGAGGGCCACAGCCACAGCGGCATGCTCGGCCTGCGCGGTGCGATCCACCCCGAGGTCGGCCTCATGAAGGAGGCCGTGACGACCATCAAGGGTCTGCTGCACGATGCCGGACTGAGCGGCATGCCCGTGGGCGTCGACATCGTCGAGCCGTCGTTCCTGTTCGAGATGCAGCGGCAAGGCATCGAGGTCGTCGATATTCAGCAGTCGATGCTCGACGCGCGCGCCATCAAGAACGTCGACGAGATCCTGCTGCTGAGCCAGGCCGCCTCCATGGTCGACGGCGTCTACCAAGACATCACCGATGCACTCAAGCCGGGAATCCGTGAGAACGAGATCGTCGCTCTCGCCTCGAAGAAGCTCTACGAGCTCGGCAGCGAGCAGGTCGAGGCCATCAACGCGGTGTCGGGCGAGCGCTGCAACCCGCACCCCCACAACTTCACCGACCGTCTGATCCGGCCGGGAGACCAGGCCTTCTTCGACATCATCCACTCGTACAACGGGTACCGCACCTGCTACTACCGCACGTTCTCGGTCGGCAGCTCGACCCCCGCCCAGCACGACGCGTACCGGCGTGCTCGCGAGTGGATGGATGCCGCGATCGAGAAGGTCGCCGACGGCGTCGGCACCGACGAGGTCGCGAAGCTGTGGCCGACTGCGCAGGAGATCGGCATTGCGAGCGAGATGGATGCTTTCGGGTTGCAGTTCGGGCACGGCCTCGGGCTCGGCCTGCACGAGCGCCCCATCATCTCGCGGCTCAACTCGTTGACCCACCCGGTCGAGATCAAGGCCGGCATGGTGTTCGCGCTCGAGACCTACTGCCCCGCGTCAGACGGGGTCTCGGCTGCGCGCATCGAAGAAGAGGTCGTCATCACCGCGAACGGCGCTCAGGTGCTCACCAAGTTCCCGGCCCAAGACCTGTTCGTCGCGAACCCGTACTGAGCTCGCCACGACCGATCAGTCGCGGGGCTCGACCTTGAGCGACTTCATCGCCTGCAGCACGTCGACCGCCGAGGCGATGGGGCGAACTTCACCGGTGTCGTCGTGCCCGAGATCAGACAGCGTCTGGTACGCCATCTCGCGTCGGCCGATGACGAACCAGATGCCGCGAGCCGGAACATCACCCTCGTTGATGTAGAGGTGCGGCCGCTGGGCGTCGAAGCAGAACGAGTCGCCGGGGGTGAGCTCGTAGGTCTCGAAGTCGATGCGGAGCGTCAGCCGGCCTTCCAGCAGCACCCCGTACTCGAGTGCCGCGTGGCGCATCATCTTGCCCTCGACCGACGACGAGCCGGCGGGCGCGTAGGTGACGATGAGCGGGTCGGCGACGGCCGAATCGCCGACAGCGAGGCGTTCCCAGGTGACGCCGTTCTCCATCTCGATGACCGGGTTGTCCTCGCGGCGCTGCACGACCGAGTCGCTGCGTCGGCCGTCGTTGGAGGTCGAGTCGGTCGAGGTCGAGAGCCCCAGGGGCGAGGCATCGACACGGTTGTGCCCCATGAGGCCGTCGAGAGAGATGCCGAGGTAGTTGACCAGGGCGTAGAGGGTGCTCACCGAGGGCTGGGTCTTGCCGGTCTCCACCTGCGAGAGCAGACTCGCCGAGACACCGACAGCCGACGCGACTGCTCGAAGGCTGAGCTTGCGAGACTCGCGAACACGACGCAGTTCAGCGCCCACATCGAACTGCATCGCTGCCCCTCTCGCGCCGCACTGTGCCGCCCTGAGGGTCAGTCAGGTCGTCAGTGATGGTGAACGTTCACCTGACGTTCAGCATAGTCGAGCGAACCCTCCCGTCGGCCTTGCTTTCTGCTTCCCGGCAGGTTCGCAGAATCCGTCGACCCGGAGCAGTGTGAAGTGCTGCTGTACACTGGAGCGGTGATCGCCCACCGCCCGACGAGGAGGATCATCGTGGATCCAGCACGGCATCGCACTCCGCTCGACGCTCGAGGCGAGCGATGAGCGCGACCTCCCCTGTCGTCGCCTTCCTCGGGCTCGGCGCCATGGGCGCCGGCATGGTCTCCCGGCTGCTCGACGAGGGCTACGGCGTCACGATCTGGAACCGCAGCCGGCCCGCGATCGACGCGCTGGCCGCTCGTGAGGGTGTCACGGTCGCCTCGTCGCCCGCCGAAGCGTTCGGCGCCTGCGAGCTCGTGCACTCGATGCTCGCCGACGACGCCGCTTTGCTCTCCGTCTTCGACGACGAGCTGCTGACCTCGGTGCCGCCCGGCCGCGTGCACATAAACCACTCCACGATCAGCCCGTCCGCGGCCCACGAGCTCGCGGAGCGGCACGCGCGTCACGGCGTCGGCTACGTACAGGCGCCCGTGCTCGGCCGTTCGACGATCGCGGCGACGGGAGGCCTGCTGGTGGTCGCCTCCGGAGATCCGTCAGCGGTCGCCGCCGCGATGCCGTCCTTGGAGGCACTCGGCCAGAAGACGTGGAACCTCGGCGACGACGTCGCGATGGCGAGCGTCGTGAAGATCGCCGTGAACTACAGCCTGATCAGCGCCATGCAGTCGATCGCCGAATCGGTGTCGCTCGTCGAGGCCACGGGCATCGACGCGAGCGAGTTCGTTGAGATCTTGACCCACACGGCCTTCAGCGGCGCTGCCCACAAGGGCTACGCGCCGATCATCGCCGAGAAGCGCTACGAGCCGGTCGGCTTCGCCATGTCGCTCGGCCTGAAGGATCTCGGCCTCGCCGAGGCCGCGGCGGCCGAGCGCGGGGTATCGCTGCCGATCGCGCCCGTGCTGCACGAGCTGTTCGAAGCAGCCCTGGCCGACGCTGACCTCAGTGCGCTCGACTGGTCGGCCGTCGCCGAGATCACCCGGCGCCGCAGCGGGCTGTAGGCCCGCACGCGCAGCAAGCGAGCGGCGGGGACGAAGCGTGCTCCCGCCGCCCGCTGGTCAGTGGCCGCCGCGACCGTCGGTCGTGTTGAGGTGCGACTGCGAGTCGCGCAGCGTGCTGAGCTCGCCGCCGACGGCGTAGTAGCGCTTGCCCGCGACGAGCAGCTCTTCGGCCGGGAACTTCGTGATGACCTCGCACCCGGTCGCCGTGACGACGACCTCCTCTTCGATGCGCGCGGCACCCCATCCGTCCGAGGCCGGCCAGTAGGTCTCGAGGGCGAAGACCATGCCCTCTTCGATGAGCTCGGGGTGATCGAACGAGGTCAGGCGCGAGAAGATCGGCTTCTCCCAGATCGAGAGACCCACGCCGTGGCCGTACTGCAGCGCGAACGCCGCCTCTTCGTCGGGGAATCCGAACTCCTCGGCCTTCGGCCAGACCGCGACGATGTCGGCGGTGGTCGCGCCGGGCTTCACGAGCGCGATCGCGCGATCCATGTACTCGCGAGCCCGCGTGTAGGCGTCCTTCTGCGCGCGGCTAGCCGACCCGACTGCAAAGGTGCGGTAGTAGCAGGTGCGGTACCCGTTGTAGCTGTGCAGGATGTCGAAGAACGCGGGGTCGCCCGGGCGAATCAGCCGGTCGCTGAACACGTGCGGGTGGGGCGAGCACCGCTCACCCGAGATCGCGTTGACGCCCTCGACGTACTCGGAGCCGAGGTCGTACAGCGTCTTCGCCACCAGACCGACGGCCTCGTTCTCGCGCACGCCGGGCCGGAGGAACTCGTAGAGGTTCTCGTAGGCCGCATCCACCATCGACGCCGCCTGCGTCAGCAGCCGGATCTCATCGTGGGTCTTGATGCGACGCGCCTCGAGGAAGATCTGCTGACCGTCGACGACCTGGATGCCCTCCTTCTGCAGCGCGAACAGAATGGGCAGCTCGATCACATCGACGCCGAGAGGCTGGTCGGCGACCCCGAACTTCTCGAGCTCGCGCTTCACCTTGCGGGCGACCTCCTCGGCGATGCCGGCGTCGGGCGGGAAGGCTCCGCGCAACGTCGAGATGCCGGCGCGGGCGCCGCTCTCGAGCCGGGGCCGCTTCGCACCCTCGTGCGGCGAATGCGGGTCGGCGTCCATCTCCGAGGTCGTCACGTCGAGCCACGGGTTGTAGAGCTTGTGGTGCTTCGCCGCCGAGCCGAAATCCCACGAGATGGGGTCGGTGTTGCGGGTCAGCAGGCTGAACCTGATCAGCTTGTCCATCGCCCACGTGCCGATGTGCGTCGCGGTCATGTAGCGGATGTTCGAGAAGTCGAAGGCGAGCAGCGCGCCGACGTCGGAACGGTCTAGCTCGGCCTTGAGCTTCGTGAGCCGTTCATCCCGGAGGCGATCGAAATCGATGCGCGCCTCCCAGTCGACGCCGTTCGTGCCGGTTGTTCCGGTGCTCTTCATGATCTCCACTCTCGTTGACAGAATCTCGATGACTCGACCTCATTGTGACCAACTCGCCTGAGCGCCCGGGAAAGGGCGCCCGGCGCTACCTCAAGCGCGGCCCAGCTCGCCCCTTGCGCCACGCGGCGACGATCGGGATCAGTGCCGCCAGAATCACGAAGATGCCCTGCAGCCAGTACTGCCATGACAGACCGAGCGACAAGAAGCTCAAGGCGCTCGTGATCGTCTGCAGCAGCAGACCGGCCGCGGCGACTGCGATGGCCGAACCCGAACCGCCGAAGATGCTCGCCCCGGCGATGACGATCGCGGTCACCGAGGTCAGAGTCAGCGCTTGACCGGTGTTCGCATCGCCGATGCCGGTGCGCGTGTAAAGGATGAGACCGGCGATCGCTGCGAGCGTGCCAGCGCCGACACTCGCCAGGAATCGCATGCGGTCGACGTTGACACCCATCCGGTTGGCCTTGATGGGGTCGGAGCCCGCGGCACGCAGCCCCCGGCCGAGCGTCGTGCGCTCGATGACGTACCAGAGGGCGACCGCGATGATGACGGCGATCATGAGCACGACCGGCACACCAGCGACGACCAGGCCCACGGCCGCCATGATGTCGCCCGTGGCCGAGCCGCCCGGAGCGGGCCGCATCACTTGCGCAACACCCACGACCGCGATCGAGGTGACGAGGGTCGCGATGACGGGCGGCAGCGAGAGACGGGTCACGAGCAGACCATTGATGATGCCGACAACCAGTCCCGCGACGATCGCGAGCACGACGCCAAGAGCGAAGAGCCCGGGGCCTCCCTGCCCGAAGAACGAGATGACGACCGTCGACAGCGCGACCACCGAACCGATGCTGAGGTCGATGCCGCCGGTCATGACCACGAGCAGCTGCGCGAGGCCGACCAGGATGATGACGGATGACGCGGCGAGCAGCTGGCTCAGGTTCAACGGGCTGAGGAAGGCCGACGACGCGAGGGTCGTCGCGATGCTCAGCGTGAGCGCGAGCGCCAGCAGAATCGTCGCCTGTGTTCCCCCGGGGCCCAGTGGCAGTCGTCGGCGCCGCTGACCGCTATCAGCAGTGATCGTCGTCGACTCCGAGGTATCGGTCGACAGTACTGCTGCCCCGGTGATGGCGCGCTCGGTGACGTCATCGCCGTTGAGCACCGTCTGCACTCGGCCGCGCGAGAACACGACCACGCGGTCGCACAGACCCTCGAGCTCGACAGCATCGGTCGACAGCACGACGACCACGACGCCCGACGCCGCCATCGCCCGCAAGAACGAGTAGATCTCGACGCGAGCGCCCGCGTCGACTCCTTGTGTGGGGTCTTCGACGAGCAGCACGCGCGGGTTGCCGAGACGGGCGCGGGCGAGCAGCACCTTCTGCTGGCTGCCGCCCGAGAGCGAGACGATGGGTGTCTCGAGGCTCGGAGTCTTGACCGCGAGACCGCCGATGGCCTTGCGCGTCAGCTCGTACTCCTTGGGCCGGTTCACGATGCCGAACGGCATGGCGTCGGTGAGGTTGGGGGCGACGACGTTCTCGCGAATGGTCATCTTGCCGAACATGGCCTCGCCGATGCGGTCGCCGGGAAGATAGACGACGCCGGCTCGCTTGGCAGCCCGGGGCGAGCGCACCGAGATCTGGTGACCTCCGAGCGCCACAGACCCGTCGGTGAGTCCATGCCCGCCCAGGGCGCGCAGAACCTCGCGCTGGCCGTTGCCCTCCACACCCGCAAGGCCGATGACCTCGCCGGGGCGTGCGGCGAAGCTGACCTCGGTGAAGCCCTGGCCCGTGATGCGAGTCACGGCGTAGACGTCGTCAGCGTCGGGCTCGACGACCGCCTTGTCGGGGAAGGTCGTCTCGAGCGAGCGACCGACGATGAGCTCGACGATCTGCTCTTCGGTGTAGTCGGCGACGAGACCGCGGCCGACGACGCGGCCGTCGCGCAAGACGGTGAGATCGGTCGCGATCTCGATCACCTCGGGAATGCGGTGCGTGATGTACACGATGGCCGTGCCGCTCGCGAGCAGATCGGCGATGCGGTCGAACAACCAGCGAGTCTCTTCAGGGCCGAGAGCTTCGGTGGGCTCGTCGAGAACGAGCACACTCGGGTCGCTCGCGAGCGCCGCGGCGATCTCGACCAGGTGAGCGTCGCGCAACGAGAGATTCGAGACGAGCGCGCCGGGGTCGACCCGCAGCCCGAGAGTCGTGAAGTGGGATGACAGCCAGGCTGCGGCGTTCTTGCGCGCCGGTCGCTTCGACTCGGGGAGCAGCAGCAGCACGGCATCCAGCACTGACAGTGCCGGTGCGAGAGCAGGGGTCTGGTAGACGATCGCCAGCCCCCGCTCGCGAGCATCGCGCGGGAACATGCGCGGAAGCTCGTCGCCGGCGAGGCCGATCGTGCCTGCATCAGGCACGACCGACCCCGCGGCGATTCCGACGAGCGTGGACTTGCCCGCTCCGTTCTCGCCGAGGATCGCGTGGACCTTACCGGGGGCGACGGTGACGCTGACATCGTCGAGCGCGCGCACCCCTGGATAGATCTTGGTGATTCCCGTGAGAGAGAGGGCGGTGTCCATGGTCATCGGTTCTTTCGTTGTTAGTTGAACAGCGCGTTGATCTCGTCAGCCGTCAGCAGCGTCGACGGCGTGGCGTCCGGCGGCGCGTCCGGCAGGCAGGCCTCGCTCGGCAGGATGGATCCCGGAGCGGTGCCCGTCGAGTCTTCGACGATCGCCAGGTTGTAGATCGACGGCTCAGGGTTCGAGCCGCCGTAGAACGCTGCGACGGCCTTGCGGAGGGCGACGCGACCGATCCACGTGCGCGACGAGACCGTCGCGAGCTCGTAGGCCGGGTTGGTCTCCTTGAGAGCGTCGAAGTTGCAGCTCAGCGAGTTGTCGTCGGTCGTCGTGACCAGCGGCAGCGAGAGTCCCGCGGCCTCGTAGGCGCGGATCACGCCGGCAGCTGCTGCGCCGTAGTCGGCGATGATCGCGTCGATCTCCGGGAACTGCGAGAGCAGACCGGCCATGGCCTGCTGCGCCTGCGCCGGGTCCCAGTTGGTGACGACGGGCTCAGGAGTGAGCAGGGTGAGCTGCGGGTTCTCGGCGAGAACCTCCTGCAGGCCCTCGAACTCCTGCGTCGAGACCAGTGCACCGGCGGGGCCGCCGAGGAACACGATGTTGCCGCCTTCCTCGCCCAGCTGGTCGACGAGCCACTCGGCCTTCGAGATGCCGACGAACTTCGGCGACTGGTCGGTGTAGTCGAGGTAGTCGACTCCGGCCTGACCCTGCGGGTCGGCAGCGAAGTTGATCACGATCGAGCCCGCCTGCGTCGCCTGACGGATCGCAGGAAGGTGCGCCTCGCCCGGACCGGCGTCCGGGATCACCAGGATGATGTCGGTGCCCTTGGCTGCGAGGCTCGTGATGCCGCTCGTGGTCGTCTCGAGGTCGAAGAGACCGGCGACGAACTCGACGCTCTCGATGAGCTCGCACTGCGCCGCTTCGCTCTCGATCTCGGCCAGCACGGTCTTCGACCAGCTGTTCGTGCCGATGCCGTCGACAACGCCGACGGTGATCGGGTCGCCCTCGGTCGGGCAGACGTCGTCCATCGAGATGAACTGGTCGACCGTGCCGACCGAGCCCGCGGCGATGTCAGCCTGGAGGTTGTTGGCGACGCCGCCTTCTTCGGGTGCCTCGGCGTTGGTCGACGTGCATCCGGCAAGGATGATCGCGGCGACCGCGGCGGCGGATGCCACCGGGATGAGCCTTCTGCCCATGGTTGTGGTGCTCATTGCACACTCCTCATTGAGTCGTTGGTGCTAGGGATGGGTGTTGCGGTTAAGGCGGAACAGGCTCTTGAGCCGTCCGCTGTTGCCGCCCAGCTGGAGCTGGGCGACAATCCCGACGCCGATGATGAGCGCCTGGACGATGTTCTGCACAGCGGTCGCCTGCGTGAAGGTCTGAACCAACTGGCTGAGCTGTGCGAGGAAGAGGGCCCCGAGGGCGGTGCCGACGATGCTTCCCCGGCCGCCCGTGAGGGCGGTGCCGCCGAGCACCACCGCAGCGATCGAAGGCAGCAGGTAGTCGTTGCCGGCCGTGAGAGTCGGCGACCGCAGCAGGCCGGCGAGGAGAACGCCGCCCGCAGCGGCGAGTGCGGTCGAGAGCCAGTAGGCCGAGATGATGTAGCCCCGCGTCGCGACGCCGATGTTGGCCGCGCTGCGCGGGTTCTCACCGACGAGCTCGAATCGGCGGCCGACGCGCGTGCCCTTGAGCACGATGTGCACGGCGATCACGATCACGAGCGCGAACCACGCCAGCACCGGCACCCCCGCCACTCTCGTGAGAGCGAAGCTGCTGAGCTCATCGGTCGTCTGGGCGTTGAAGCCCCCCGAGATCGCCTGAACCGCACCGATCATGAGGGCGTTGCTTGCGATCGTCACGACGAGCGGCGGCAGACCGAAGACCGCGATCACGACACCGCTCAGCATGCCGAAGAGCGACGTCGCCACGATGGCGACGACGATCGCGGTGCTCAAGCCCCAGTCTTCGTCGGCCCCGAACTTGGCGACGATGAGGGCGCTCAAGGTGATTGCCCCGGGAACCGAGAGGTCGAGCCCGCCCTGCTGGATGACGAGCGTCTGGCCGATCGCGACGATGGCCGTCAGCGCAGCGAACGGCAGCATCGAGATGATCGCGGTCTCGCTGACACTGCCGAGAGCGATGAGCGGGCTCACCGCGAACAGCAGCACCACAGCCACGAAAGCACGCATTCCCGGCCACGACCACACGGTGCGCGCGAGGGAGGCACGATCGACGATCTCGGGCCGACCCTGCGGGCTCTGCTGAACGGCAGTCATGACGCTCAGGCCTGCGGGGCCAGGTCAGGGTGCCACGTGCCGTCGAGCTTGGCCTCGGGCATCTCACCGACGATGTAGTCGCGCGACGCCTCGGCCCGCGCCCGGAGGGCCGCGACGTCGACACCGACGAGCACGCCATCCTTCTTGACCTGGCGACCCTGCACGAACACGTCGCGCACGAGGCCCGGGTGAGCGGAGTAGACGACAGCGCCGATGGGGTTGTTCATCGGGGTGAGCGCGAGCGATCGGTCGTCGAGCACGACGATGTCGGCGGCCTTGCCGACCTCGAGAGAGCCGGTGCGGTGGTCGAGACCGGCCGCGTGGGCACCGTCGATGGTGGCGAACTGCATGACCTCGGTGACGCTCAGGCCGATGCGCTGCAGCACCTCGCCGGTCTCGACGCTCGGCGCGTTGTCGAGCGCCCGCTGCATGCCGATCGCGGTGCGCATCGTGCCGAACATGTCGCCGCCGTTCGAGCTGCAGACATCGATCGAGAAGGTGGGGCGAATGCCCGCCTTGAGCAGGCGACCGGTCGCCGGGTAGCCGTGACCCATCTGCATCTCGACATCGGGCGAGACCGAAGCGGTGCCTCCGGAACCGGCGATCATGTCGAGCTCGTCGTCTCCGAGCGTGTTGCAGTGCACGTAGGTGATGCGGTCAGAGAGCAGGCCCTCTTCTTTCAGCTTGCGGACCGGGCCTGACTTGCCCCAGTAGCCGTCGCCGACGTGCATCGTCACGCGCAGGTCGAGATCTTTCGCTAACTGGAAGTCGTGCGTGTTGACCTCGGGGACGACGAACTGCGGACCGCGCAGGGCGAGCGCCATCGTCACCAGCTGGTCGTCCGAGCTGAAGTACTGGTCGCGCACGCGGCGCGCGTCCTCCGCCGGGTGGTTGTTGGTCGACGGCAGCGCGCCCCACTGCTGCGCGCCGCCACCGTGCGCGAAGACCGCTCGCATTCCGGTGTCCATGAGCGCCTGCACCGCGGCATCCGCGTGTGCCGGCGTCGCCAGGTTGTGCGACCAGTCGACGAGCGTCGTGATGCCCGCATCGAGCGCCTCGAGGGCTCCGAGGTAGTTGCCGGTGTAGGTGTCTTCGGGGCGGAAGTACTTGCTGAGCCCCGTGTGCAGGCCCGCGAGGTACTCGGTCAGTGACCAGTCGGAGGCGACGTGCCGCACGACCGACTGCCAGGTGTGGCGGTGGGTGTCGACGAAGCCAGCGTGCACGATGCGACCGGTCACGTCGATGACCGCGGCATCGGCGGCGTCGAGGCCGTGGCCGATGGCCTCGATGGTGCCGTCGGTGCCGATGAGAATGTCGGTGTTGGGGAGGACCTCGCCGGCTCGCGCCGAGGTGATCACAGTGCCGCCACGCAGCAGGGTACGGGTGCTCATGTCGTCATTGACTCCTGTATCGGGCGACACGTCGCCCAGGGGCGCCGCATCGCGTCGTGGTGTACTGCCGTCATCGTAGAAGTGTGACTGAACGCTAGTCAAGCCTTGCTTACACTTTTGTTCATCATAGTTGAACAACAGCCCAGATCGGGGCTGCGGTGTTCAGTGGGGCCGCGTCAGGCGCGGTCGCGGTAGAGCGGAATGTCGATCGGGGGCTGGGGGATGAAGCCTCCGTGCTGCTCCATCTGCTCATAGAGGTACTGGTGCGACTCATCGAGCGTGCGCAGAGCCGCCGGCAGGTCGACGTGCACGAGCACTCCTCCGCGCTTGACCACCCGGCCGTCGACGAGCACCGTGTCGACGCAGCCGGCGTGAGCCTGGGCGATGATCGCGCCCGCGGGGTCGTTGCGGTTCCAGCCGGCCTGGCTGATGCCGCCCATCTCGAGCAGCACGATGTCGGCGCGCTTTCCGGGGGTCAAGGAGCCGACGAGGTCGCCCACCCCGGCCGCGTGTGCGCCGTTGATGGTGAGCCAGCGGAGGGCATCCCGCGTGGTCCACGACATCGTCTGCGGCGCGACCCACTGCTGGTAGCCCGGTTCGTCCGCGCGATAGCGGCTCGCCTGCAGCACGAGGCGCGCGTGCGAGATCATGTCGCCGCTGTCTCCGCTCACGCAGTCGATGCCGAGACTCGGGCCGGGCGTGTGCTTCGTCACCTCGGCGATGGCGGGGTAGCCCATGCCCATCTGCATCTCTGTCTCGGCGCAGACGGAGACCATCGTTCCGGTGCCCTCGAGCATGCGCCACTCGTCGTCCGTGTTGAACGTGCAGTGCACGAGGAGAAGGTCGTCGCCCAGCAACGAGTTCTCGTGCAGCACTTCGACGTCCTTGAAGAGCTGCCGCACCATCACCTGATTGGCGTGCATAGTGATGCGCGCATCGAGCTCGCGAGCGAGTGCGAACTCCGCCTGCACGGTCGCGACGGGCGCGATGGCGAGCTCTTGCGGCGCGATGCCGAATCGCAGCAGTCCGTCAGAGGAGAAGTACTCGTCGCGGATGCTCCGCGCCAGCCGCGCCCGGGTCTCGAGATCCGCGGGGTCGGAGTCTGCGGCCGAACCTCCCTTGCTCTCGCTCCACGTGTTGCTCGTGATCGGCGTGAGGCCGTGACCGTACAGGCCGCGGATGCCCGCGTCGCGCAGCCCGGTCACCGCTGCGTGCGCGCAGTCGGGGTCGAGGATGTTGTGGCAGTAGTCGACAAGCGAGGTGACGCCGCAGTTGAGGGCGTCGAGCGCACCGGCGTAGTTGCCGGCGTACATGTCGTCGGCCCGATAGCGCGGCGCCATCTGCAGCCGGATGCCGCGCAGATAGTCGGGGATGTTGCCGTCGGCGAGGATACCGCGCAGCGCGGTCTGCCAGGTGTGGCGGTGGGTGTCGACCATTCCCGGCATCGCGATCATGGTCGACCCGTCGATGATCTCGGCGTCGGCGGCGTCGATCGATGGCGCGACAGCGACGATGACTCCGTCCTCGATGAGGATGTCGCCGCGCGGCAGGTCGCCGATGGCGTCGTCCATCGAGACGATCGCGGCCTGGGTGATGAGAGTGCGCATGGTTCAGCTCCTTCGGTGATCGGCCGCTCGCGCGGCCCGGATCGTGGGGTCGACAAGTGTCTTGATGCGGTGCGCCGTGCCGGTTCGGATCGGCTCGATGCCGTCGGCGACCGCGTCGTCGAGCGGGATCACGAGCGGGGCGATGTCGCTCCAGTCGTCTCTCGTCGCGAGCAGTCGAACCGCGTCGGGCAGGTCGGTGGCGAACACGTGCGCGTTCGTACCGATCACGGTGTACTCGCGCACCGTCCACTGCGCGAGGGGCACCGCGACGTCGTCGCGCTGAATGCCGAGCGGCACGATGGTCGAGCCTGGTCGCGCGGCGCCCAGCACCGAGTCGAGCCCGGGCTTGGTGCCGCTGACCTCGAAGAGAACATCGGGGTGGAGCCCTAGCGACTCGATGCGGTCGGCGAGCGATCCTTCACGCGCGTTCATGACGTGGTCGGCTCCGAGGCGCAGCGCCAGTTCGAGCCGCTCGGGATCGAGATCGACGACGAGCACCCGCGCCGCCAGCGCCGAGGCAGCGACGGTCAGGAATGCGCCGATGCCTCCGACACCCACGATGATCGCGTCATCGCCCTCGCGCAGCCCGCTGCGCCGCACGGCGTGCACGGCGATCGACATCGGCTGCGCGAGACCGAGAGTGTCGAGCGGCAGCCCCGAATCGGTCACGTCGAGAAGCGTCGATGCTGGCACGACGGCGTACTCAGCGAGGCCGCCGTCGATCTGCAGTCCTGCGGTGCGGTACTGCACGCAGAGGTTGGTGCGGCCCTGCGAGCACGGCCGGCACTCGCCGCACGAGATGCCAGCTCCGCAGACGACGCGCGCTCCGGGCGCCAGCGTCGACACGCCCGCGCCGACCGACTCGACGACTCCGGCGAACTCGTGACCGAGCACGACAGGGGGCGAGGTGAGAGTCGGCCCGTGATCGAGCTCGGCGGCATCGCTGCCGCACACGCCGCACACGGCGACGCGCACGAGCACCTCACCGGGCCCGGGCACAGGTACCGGGATGCTCTCGACCTCAGCGCCTGCCGCCCCACGGAACACGAGCGCTCTCATGCGCGAGCTCGACCTCCGTTGCGCTGCGCTGCGCAGGAGTGGCCGCTTCGTCGACGCAGGGGTCGACGCGATGGCGCCGGGTCGATAGTGTTCACGCTGACTCTCCTTTGAGTTTCAGCCATACTTTACACACGGGGGTCGCCGCCCCTGCAAGTGCCACATTCCGGCGTGTGCTCCCCCGGCACGAGGGGCAGACGCACCCAGTTCGTTCTGTCGGACTGAACGGGCGGAGTCGACGTGACACAGTGCCAGCCAGAGCAAGGAGGCTCTTCCATGACCAGACCCCGTATAGCCGTTCTCGGCACGGGAGCCCAAGGGGCCGGCATCGGCGCCGACCTGATCCGCGCCGGTCACGACGTGACCCTCATCGAGCAGTGGCCCGCCCACGTCGACGCCATGCGCAGGCGTGGCATCGAAGTGCGGCTCCCACTCGAGACGGTCGTCACGCCAGCCCAGCCCGTGCACTTCTGCGATGTCGCGACCCTGCGCGAGCCGTTCGACATCGTGCTGCTGCTCGTGAAGGCCTACGACACCCGGTGGGCGTGCGCACTGATCGCGCCACTGCTTGCCGACGACGGCGTCGTCGTCGGTGTGCAGAACGGCATGACCATGGACGACATCGCCGCGGCTGTCGGAGCGCATCGCACGCTCGGGGCCGTGATCGAGATGGCGTCGAACATGTTCGAGCCCGGCATCGTGAACCGGCAGAACGCCCCGGCCGACTCGTGGTTCGCGGTGGGCGGCACCGACCCGCGCGCCCATGCTCGCGCTGACGAGGTCAGAGAGATCATGAGCTGCACCGGCACTGTCGAGGTCTCCGACGACATCCGCTCGTCGAAGTGGATGAAGCTCGTCGCCAACGCTGGCGAGCTCGTGCCCTCCGCGATCCTCGACCTCCCGCTCGCCGACGCCGTCCGGCTGCCGGGAGTGCACGACTTCATGATCGTGTGCGGGGCCGAGGCGGCACGGGCTGCACTCGCCGACGGCAGCCGGCTCGTGAGCATCTTCGGCTTGAGCGACGACGAACTCACCGACCCCGACGGCTACGCTGCTCGGCTGCTCGGCGAAGTGCTCGACAAGTACTCGCTGCCGGACACGCGCACGACGGTGCTGCAGGACTGGATGAAGGGTCGACGGTCGGAGTACCGCGAACTGAACGGCCTCGTGGTCGACGTGCTGGCCGCTGCCGGCGATCGTGCTCCCGTCAACGCGCACGTCGTCGCGCTCGCCGAGAAGATCGAGCGGGGCGAGCTCGAGCGGGGCATCCACTTGCTCGACGAGCTTCTGGCCGGTGGTTCGCGATGACGCGTGACCAGCAGCGGCCGCTGCGGGTCGCAGTACTCGGGGCGGGCGCGAACGGCGGCGGCATCGGCGCCGACCTCGCTCGTGCGGGCGTCGACGTGACCCTCATCGAGCAGTGGCCCGCGCACGTCGAGGCCATCCGCCGCGACGGGTTGCGCGTGGTCATGCCGGGCGGCGAGACGGTCACGCGCCTTCCGACCCTGCACCTGTGCGAGGTCGCCACTCTCCGCGAACCGTTCGACATCGTGCTCATGCTGATGAAGGCGTACGACGCCGGGTGGGCCGCGCGGCTCATAGAACCGCACCTCGCCGCCGACGGTCTGCTGATCGGCGTGCAGAACGGGATGACGGCGACGACGATCGCCGAGGTCGTCGGCACCCACCGCACCCTCGGCTGCGTCATCGAGGTCTCCAGCGAGATGGATGAGCCCGGTGTTGTCATGCGCCACACGCCCGCCGATCGGTCGTGGTTCGCCCTCGGCGCGCTCACTGCCGACGGCCATCCGCGACTGGCGGAAGCCGCCGCGGTACTCGAGCATGCCGGCACCGTGGCGATCGTCGACGACATCCTGTCGGCGAAGTGGATGAAGCTCGTGAGCAACTGCACGACGCTCGTGTCGACCGCCGCGCTCGGTCTGCCGATGATCGCCGCACTGGAGACCCCGGGCATGCGCGAGCTCATGGTGCGCGCCGGCAACGAGGCCCTCGAGGTGGGCGTGCGCGACGGCCGGGCGGTCCTGCCGATCTTCGGCCTCGACGACGACGACGTCGCACGCGTCGATGCGCTCGTCGAGGTGCTGCTGGATGCTCTCTATGCGGGTTTCGTGCTGCCGAGCACGACGACCACCGTCTTGCACGATTGGCGCAAGGGCCGTCGCAGCGAGGCCGAGCAGTTCAACGGCCTCGTCGCGCGGAGGGGTGCCGAACTCGGCATCGCCACCCCGGCCAACGACGCCCTCGTCGAGGTCGCCCGGCGCATCGAGCGCGGTGTGCTCGCGCCTCACCCGAGCAACGCCGACGTGCTGCTGGCGCTGGCGTCGCGCTGACGTCACACACGAGAAACGGGGGCGCGCCGCTGTCGGCACGCCCCCGTTTCTGATCGATCAGCTGTCCTACTTCTCCTCGTCGAGGTACATGTAGGGGTTCGCGATCGGCTCGTCCTCGGGCAGAGCGGGGTTCATCCACTCGGCCCAAGCCTCTTCGCCGAGCTCGCTGCGCACGTGCTCGACCGAGGCGGCGACGCGGTCGGCAACGGGCTTGAGGGGCAGTCCGATGCGCTCGCCGTTGTACTTCACGACCTTGCCGTCGACGACCACCGTGTGCACGTCGGCCGTTCCCGCCTGGTACACGACGTGCGCGTACGGGTTGAGGACGGGCGTCATGGCGGGCGACTCGTCGTTCTTGAGCAGCACGAGGTCGGCCTTCTTGCCCACGGTGATCGAGCCGAGCTTGTCAGCCATGCCGAGCGTGTGCGCACCGCCCATGGTCGCCTGCCAGACCGCGTCTTCGGCCTTCATGCGGTTGACGTTCACCGTCTCGCCCTTGAGGTGAGCCTCGAGGTGGTCGCGCGAGCGGAACGAGCTGAGGGTCGCCCGCATGGCCGAGAAGAAGTCGGCACTCCACCACACACTCGTGTCCATCGACAGCGACGCGGTGATGCCGTACTTCTTCGCGACCCAGGCCGAGGGGTAGCCCTGGCCGGCGCTCTGCTCGCTCTCGGTCGCGATCGAGATCGTTCCGCCCGTGGCGGCGATCTTGTGGTAGCTCTCGGGACCGAGCGAGCTCGCGTGCACGTAGGTGACCGTGTCGTCCATGAACCCGTGGTCGTACATGAGCTCGATGTTGGGGTCGCCGTTGACGCCCCAGACGCCCGCGTGCGTGGTGACCCGCAAGCCGAGGTCGCGAGCCGCCTCGAAGGCGCCCTTCTCGTGGAAGTCAGGGCCCGAGTTGACATCGAAGGCCACCTGCAGGCCCATCATGTCGTCGGCCTTGAAGTTCTTGACCCACGACTGGAAGCCGGGCTCGTTCATCCACTCCCACGGAGCCCCGAGGTAGTTGCCGTACGCGAGCACGAATCGACCGGGGATGCTGCGCAGAGCCTCCACTGCCGCGTCGGCGTACTCGGGCGTGCGCAGGGCGTGCGACCAGTCGACGGTCGTCGTGACACCCTCGTCGATCGACTCGAGCGCGCTGAGCTGGTTGCCGGCCGCGATGTCCTCCGCGCGGAAGACGTGGCCCCACGTCAGGTAGTAGAAGACGAAGTACTGGCTGAGCGCCCAGTCTCCGCCGTAGCCGCGCAGAGCGGTCTGCCACATGTGCCGGTGCGTGTCGATCATGCCCGGCATGAGGATGCCGCCCTTGGCGTCGATCTCGAGCGTGCCTGCGGGCACCTCGAGCGAATGACCGACGGCGGCGATGGTGTCATCCGTGATCAAGACGTCGGCGTTCTCGAGAACGCCAGCAGCATCGACGGTGATCACCGTCGCGTTGCGGAAGACGACGGGCCGTCCGGGTGTGAAGTCCGCGGCGCGGGGAGCGGCGTCGGTCATGAGTTCCTCCTCGTTGAGCAATTCAGTAAAGGTGCACGCATCTGTACAGCCCTGGTGAAATGATAAGTCGATGCGCGTGGATATATCTAGTGGAGACAGACGAATCTAGGTGAGCCGCCAGCCGCGGTCGACGTAGAGGCTCGTGCCCGAGACTCCGCGGTTGCCGAGCAGGAACATCGTGGCGCCCACGATGTCGGCCATGGTGGCGAGCTTGCCGCCCGGCGTGCGCGACTCGTAGCCCTGCAGCACCGCCGCCGGCTTGTCGGCCCAGAACGGGCTGTCGCCGATGATGCCGGGGTGCAGGCCGTTGACGCGCATGGGGGCGAGCTCGAGCGCCATCGAGTGCACGAGGCCCTCGACACCGCCGTTGATCGTCGCCACGGTCGTCGAACCCGGGTACGGTGCGTCCTTCGCGCGACCGCCGAACAGCACGATGCCCGTGTCGACGGTCGGCTCGAGCCGGTCGAGCAGGGTGTGCACCGTCTCGGTGTAGCCGACGAGCTTGAGGGTCACGAGCCGTCGCGCCCGTGTGATGTCGTACTCGCGCACGGTGTTGGCGTCGCGCTCGATCGCGGCGAGCACCAGGCCGTGCACCTGCTCGACGCTCGCGAGGCTCTCGGCGATCGACTCGGGCTCGGAGATGTCGAGCGCGAGGCCCGTGGCACTCTCGCCGATCGACCGCGCGATGGCGTCGGCACGCGTCTGATCGCGGCCGGTCAGCACGACGCGGTCGCCCCGGGCGACAACCTCCTTCGCGATCTCGAGGCCGATGCCGGATGTTCCGCCGATGACGGCGATCGTGCGCTGAGTCACTGCTCCTCCTTGAGCGTTGCTGTCTGGTGCGAAGCGGGCTCGGTCAGGCCGAGCCGAGCTTGTCGGTCAGATAGGTCCAGTCGCGGGCGAACCGGTACGCATGGCGCGCGGGCATCTGGGGCGACTGCGTCTCGAGCCACCGAACCGGTTCGCCGACTGCGCGGAACGAGTGCACGCAGCCGACGCCCGCCCAGGCGATGTCGCCGGGCTTCATCCGCACCTCGTGGCCGTCGAAGGTCGCGTCGACCTCGCCGTCCATGATCAAGTAGGCCTCTTCGAGCGGGTGGTCGTGCGGGCCCGCGACGCCGGTCGGCTCGTACTGCACCATGAACATGGTGTGCAGCACCGAGCCGAGATCGCTGTCGACCATCATCTTCAGCGAGATGCCGCTGTAGACGAGCAGGGCGGTGCGCATACTGGCCGATTGCGCAAGCAGCTCTTGAGACTGCTTGCCGGGGTTCATCTGCTCGGTCGTGATCGCCCCGAACGAGCGCGTGCGCGGGTCGCGCGGGTCGACCTTAATGGGCTCACCCGGCGCGAGGTCGGCGACGCGATAGGTGTCCGAGCCGTGCTCGATGCGCGGCGGTGGCGAGTAGATGTCGCTCCAGACCGCCGGGGCGTCGCCGATCGAGTGCCACGAGTGCGGAACCCCGAGCGGAATGACGCCGTAGTCGCCCGCGACGAGGTGCACGGTCGCCTCGGGCGTCACGAGCAGCACCTCGCCTTCGACGAGGTGGAACGACTCTTCAAACGAGTGCACGTGCGTCGGCACGGCGCCGCCGGGCTCGAGCCGCGACATGCCGAAGTCGGTGTGCACCGCGCCGTCGGCGTACCCGACCGCGCACCAGCGCGAGTAGCCGTGCGAGTCGGGGGCGAGCGCCCCGGGGTCGCGGTAGTCGGCCTCGTCGGCCGTACGGACGACATAGCGGGTCATCATCGACTCCTTCGTGGTGTCTGCTCAGTGGGGCTCCGCGGCAGTTCGACGCGTTCAGCCTTAGTGAACATAGTCAATGCGATCGCATGGTCTGCTGTCAAGCGGGCGTACGAGCACCTTCGAGCGCGGCCATGAGCAACGGTGCGTTCTCGGGCACTGGAACGAGCTCGCCGCGTTCGACGCGCTCGGAGAGCCGCAGGATCTGCTCGTTGACGGGCGCGCTGCCTCCGAGTTCCGCACGCTTCGCGACGATGTACCCGCTGAAAGCATCGAGCTCGGCCCGGCGGCCCTTCTCCCAGTCCTGCAGCACCGCGACGCGCGTGTCGGGCTGCGAGAAGTGCGACAGCACGCGGTCGAGCAGGTCGAGCGCGTACTGATCCGAGTCGGGCATGTCGTCTGCCGCGATGCCGAGCGACGGCATCATCGTGATGCCGAGCTCGATCGCGAGCGCGTACGCCTCGCGCGACATCGCATCCATGACGGGCCTGATGCCCGGAGTGCGCGCTGCCTCGAGCAGGGGCACTCCCAGCAGCCCCGAGGGCAGCATCTCGGGACTGTTGGCGATGAGCTTCATCCACTTCGCCGAGCGGATGTCGTCGGTCACGACGATCTCGGCGGCGGGCGCGAGCACCGCGGCGACCTGGTCGAGGCGCTCGGTGCGCTCCCCGCTCAGCGTGCCGACCGAGAACCACGTGTCGGCAGGCGAGACCTGACGCACGATGACGCCCGGTGTGCGCAGGTTCGCCGCGATGCCGAGCACGCAGCCGATCGTGCGCTCGGCCCCGACGATCTCGGCGACATGGTCGATGGTCATGCCGTTCTGCAGCCCCACGAAGACTCCGTCAGGGCGCAGGAGCGGCTTCATGAGCTCGGCCACCCAGCGGGTGTCATAGGTCTTCACTGCCGTGAGCACGATGTCGAAGGGCTCGCGCAGCTCGGCGACCTGGCACAGGTGCAGCGCCGGCACCGGCGTCACCTGAGTCTCGGTCGGCAGGTGCACGGTGAGCCCCTGAGCGCGCATCGCCTCGACATGGTCGGGCCACTGGTCGATCACCGTGACATCGAGACCCGCGCGAATCAGGTCGGCTGCGACCGACCCGCCGACGGCACCCGTGCCGACGATCGCGATCTTCAGGTGGTCGAGCGCCATCGCTCTCTCCTCACATGTTCAGTAAAGATGAACACTTCGAGGATACACACGAGGCTGTCGTGCTGCGCGAGCCGCTCTACAGAGCCGCCCGACGTCGCGAGACCTCGTAGAGCGCCACGCTCGCCGCGATGCCCGCATTGAGCGACTCGGTCGCTGCCGAGATCGGGATCGACACGATCGCGTCGCACGTCTCCGTGACGAGCCGCGACAGGCCCTTGCCCTCGCTGCCGACGACGATGACGAGCGGGCGATCGGCGAGCTCGAGGTTCGGCAGCATCATGTCGCCACTCCCGTCGAGACCGAGCACGAAGACTCCCTCGGCCTTCATGGCCTTGAGGGTCTGGGTGAGGTTGGCGGCCATGGCGACGGGCGTGCGCGCCGCGGCTCCCGCCGAGGTCTTCCACGCTGCGGCCGTCACGCCGACCGAGCGACGCTGCGGCACGATGACGCCGTGCCCGCCGAACGCGGCCGTCGAGCGGATGATCGCCCCGAGATTGCGCGGATCCGTCACCCCGTCGAGCGCGACGATCAGAGGAGTCTGCCCCCGGTCGACAGCCTTCGTGACGAGATCCATCGGGTGCGCGTAATCGTAGGCAGGCACCGAGATCGCGATGCCCTGGTTGACCGAGTTCTCGCCCGTCATGCGGTCGAGCTCAGGACGCATGATCTCGAGCACCGGAATGCCGCGCTTCGTCGCGAGCGACAGAGCCTCTTTCACCCGGTCGTCCATCTCGACGCGCGCCGCGATGTAGAACGCGCTCGCCGGAATCTTCGCCCGCAGCGCCTCGAGCACCGAGTTGCGGCCGCTCACGATCTCGGCGTCGACGTTCTTCTTGGGTGCGCGCGAGCGGTTCGACTGCTGGCCACCCCCGGAGTTTCCCCCCGCGCGAGTGCGCGCAGCGGCGAGCCGATCGTTCGCGGCCTTGCGCTTGCCGGCCGGGTGCCAGGTGCGGTCCTCCGCCTTGGGGGTCGGTCCACGGCCTTCGAGCGCCTGGCGACCTTGTCCCCCTGAACCGACCGTCGGGCCCTTCTTCTTCTTGCTGGCGCCGGGGCGCCCTTGCTTAGCCATCGATACTCCAGTCGGTTGCTGTCGGTGAGTCTTCGAGCACGATGCCGGCCGCTGCCAGGTCATCGCGAATGCGGTCGGCCGTCGCGAAGTCGCGCGACTCGCGGGCCTCGCGGCGTTCGCTGATCAACCGGTCGACGAGCGTCGAGAGGGCTCGGCGGGCGGGGTCGTCGTCGCGAGCATCCGTGTCGGTCGCGTCGAAGCCGAGCACGGCGACCATGCCGGCCACCTCGGCACGGGCCCGCGCGACGGCGGCCACATCATCGTCATCGAGCGCGGCATTGCCGGCCCTCACGCGATCGTGCAGCACGGCGAGCGCCTGCGGCACCGCGAGGTCGTCGTCCATCGCGGCAGCGAACTCGGCCGGCAGCTCGGCCTCGACCTCGGCGACGCGGGTCGAGGCGACGCGGCGGGATGCGCGCGCGAGAAAGCCCTCGATGCGCTCGAGAGCGGCCTGCGCCTCGTCGAGCGAGCTCGGGGTGTAGTCGATCGTCGACCGGTAGTGGGCCGAGCCGAGCCAGTAGCGCACGACGGCCGGCCGATGGCTCGCGAGCAGGTCGAGCGCGAACACCGAGTTGCCGAGCGACTTCGACATCTTCTGACCGCCCACGATGACCAGGCCGTTGTGCACCCAGTGGCGAGCGAACTCGTGCCCCGCGGCGCTCGACTGCGCCAGCTCGTTCTCGTGATGCGGAAACCGCAGGTCGAGCCCGCCGCCGTGAATGTCGAACGCCTCGCCCAGGTAGCGGGCAGCCATCGCCGAGCATTCGATGGGCCAGCCGGGTCGACCACGGCCCCACGGCGACGCCCAGTGGGCGCTTGCCGGCTCGTCGGGCTTGGCGCCCTTCCAGAGCGCGAAGTCGCGCGGGTCGCGCTTCGCGCGCGGCGGCGCATCACCGGCCGCCTCCATGTCGTCGGGGCTCTGCCGGGTGAGCTCGCCGTAGCGGCTCCAGCTGCGCACGTCGATGTAGACGTCGCCGCTGCCGTCGTCGGCCGCGTAGGCGTGACCGCGCTCGATGAGAGCGGCGATGAGGTCGTGCATATGCTCGATGCTCGCCGTGGCCCGCGGCTCGTAGGTCGGGGGCAGAATGCCGAGCGCCTGGTATGCCGCCGTGAACTCGAGCTCGACGCGGTAGGCCACGGCGTACCACGCCTCGTGCTCGCTCTGCTGCGCGAGCACCTTGTCATCGATGTCGGTGACGTTGCGGATGAAGGTGACGGCGTACCCGCGGTGGGTCAGCCACCGCCGCCAGAGGTCGTAGACGAGCGCGCTGCGCACGTGCCCGATATGGGGCGACGACTGCACGGTCGGCCCGCAGACGTACATGCCGACGTGGCCCTCGACCCGTGGCGCGAGGTCGACGACGGCCTGCTGCAGGCTGTCATAGAGGCGCACGGTCACCGGGCAAGCCTACCGGCGGGGCTAGGAACGAATCAGTGCCGTTGCAATAGCGGCGACGCCTTCGCTGCGGCCCGTGAAACCCAGGCCGTCGCTCGTGGTCGCGGCGACGCTCACGGGGGCGCCGAGCACGCGGCTCAGCAGTGCCTCGACCTCGTGGCGGCGGGCAGCGAACCGGGGGCGCTGAGCGACCACTTGCACCGCGACGTTGAGCACGTCGAACCCCGCATCGCGCAGCAGGTCGAGGGTCGCGGTCAGGAAGACCTCGCCTCGAGCATCCGCGAATCGAGGATCATCGACACCGAAACGCGACCCGATGTCGCCGAGCCCCGCCGCCGACAGCAGCGCGTCGCAGATCGCATGGCTGATCGCGTCGCCGTCGCTGTGACCGGCGAGGCCTGGCTCATCGGGCCAGTAGAGGCCGCCGAGCCAGAGCGGCTGCGCATCGTCGTAGGCGTGCACGTCGATGCCGACCCCGGTGCGCAGCGAAGGCCGATCGTCGGCGACGAGCTGCTGGGCGCGGCGAAGATCCCACGGAGTCGTCACCTTGAAGGCGCGGTCGTCTCCGAGCACCGTGACCACCGGATGCCCTGCCGCCGCGTGCACGCTCGCATCGTCGGTGTGCTCTGCGTCGGGCGCCACCGCCGCGAGTGCGGCGCGGTACTGGTCGAGCGGAAAGCCCTGCGGGGTCTGGATCGACGCGAGCTGCGCGCGATCGACCTGCTCGACGACCGCGCCGTCGGGCGTGCGCCGCGCGATCGTGTCGACCACCGGCAGCGCGGGTATGACTCCGACTCCATCGGCACGCACGCGCGCAATGACGCGGTCGAACACCTCGACGGGGGTGAAGGCGCGCGCGGCGTCGTGCACGAGCACGGTCTCGACGCCCGCCCCGATCGCGGCCACTCCAGCGCGTACTGAGGCCAGCCGGCTGTCGCCGCCGACGACGACGCTCACGGCGTCGCGCGCAGCACCCGCCGACCTCAACGCGACCGCGCGCGCTTCATCACGATGCGACCCGGGCGCGACAACGACGACCTGAGCCGGCTCGGCGAGCGAGAACACGGCATCGAGGGCATGCTCGAGCAGAGTGCGGCCGCCGACGGCGACGAAGGCCTTGGGCTCAGCACGCCCGAGCCGGGTGCCGCTGCCCGCGGCAACGACGACGACCGCGAGGCGTGGTGATCCCGACGATGGAGCGGACGCAGCGGCCGACTCGGTCACCGCGGAATCGCTCAGGAAGCGAGGACCTCGTCGAGAACCGTCGAGGCTTTTTCCTCGTCGGTCTTCTCGGCGAGAGCGAGCTCACTGATGAGAATCTGACGCGCCTTGGCGAGCATGCGCTTCTCGCCCGCACTCAGACCGCGGTCTTGATCGCGGCGCCACAGGTCGCGCACGACCTCGGAGACCTTGATGACGTCACCGGAGGCGAGCTTCTCGAGGTTCGCCTTGTAACGGCGAGACCAGTTGGTGGGCTCTTCGGTGAACGGCGCGCGCAGCACCTCGAACACCTTGTCGAGACCCTCTTGACCGATGACATCGCGAACGCCGACGAGGTCGACGTTCTCAGCAGGAACCTCGATCGTCAGATCGCCCTGGGTGACGTTGAGCTTGAGGTACAGCTTCTCTTCACCCCGAATGGTTCGGTTCTTGACTTCAATGATCGTGGCAGCCCCGTGATGGGGGTAGACGACAGTCTCGCCGACCTGGAAAAGCATGGATGGTGGTCCTTCCGCAGAACCTCCAGTCTACCACAGCAGTTTCTCAGCCTCAGCGGTCGGGCGGGCACTCCTCGAGCCTGCGCGCGGCCGTCGCTCGCTGGATAGACTTGATGCGAAGAGGCCATCGAGAGTCGCCCGCGGCTCATCGATCGCTACCCCCCGTGCTCTGGAGGCAACTCGTGAAATCTCGTCTGGCCGCGTCGATCGCCCTGGCTGCGGCGCTTCTGCTGGCAACGACCGGCTGCACGTTCAGCGCCGAGATCGCGACCGAGAAAGAGTACGACCCGAGCGACGGAGTCGGCACCGAGGTCGGCGACCTGGCCGTGCGCAACGCGCTGCTCATCGGCGACGACCCCGAGACGCTCAACCTCGTCATGACCATCGTCAACTCGGGCGACACCGACCGCCGGCTCTCGGTGCAGTGGAGCGCCGGCGGCGAGCGCATCACCGAGTCGGTCTTCGTGACGGCGAACGGCCGCACGGCGATCGGCAGCCCCGACCAGCCGCAGGTGCTCGTGACCGGCAGCACCGATGTGATCGGCGGCCTCGTGCCGCTCTTCTTGAGCTACGGCACCGTGCCCGGCGTCGAACTGCTCGTGCCCGTGCTCGACGGCAGCCTGCCCGAGTACGAGCTGCTCGTCCCCTCGGGCGACTAGCCGGCATCACGGAGAGCTCGCCGGGACCACGATGTCACGTCGATCGCCTGCGTCGTCGCTGATGGTGGCATGCGTGGCGATCATCGCGGTCGTGACCGGATGCGCATCGACCTCGAATGACGTCGTTGTCGAGAGCGTCGGACAGCTGGAGATCGCCGACCTTCGACTTCTCGCTGACGCCGATGGTGCCACAACCTTGACGGCCACCGTGACGAACACCTCGTCAGTGGACCGCGCGTTCACCGTCAGATGGGCGGTCGATGAGCAGAACCGCGAGGAGTCTCGTCTGGTTCCCGCGCTCTCCACCACCGCCATCGGAGCGGAAGGAGACTTCCGTCTCGCGGGGTTGAGCGCAGTCGTGGGCGAGATCGTGCCGATCACGATCGCTCAGGGTTTCTTCTACCGATCGACAGAGGCGGCGATCGAGCTCGATCTCACCGTGCAGTCGGTCGACGACGGGTCCGGGGGCGTGACTGAGTAGTGACGAGCAAACCTGAGTAGTGCACCGACGGCGAGTTTGCTCTAGCGTGTCGCCAGCAACTCGTGTGAGTTGTGTTCCACCACCCCGCACCCGGAGCACGACATGCCCATTGTTACCTCGACCCCTGCTGCGCGCCGCCGATCGCTCCTCGCATCGATCGCCGCCTCTTCTCTGATCATTGTCGGGCTGAGCGGCATCGACAGCGCCACCGCCCCTCCCGCGACCGCGCACGGCGAATTCGGCAGCCTGCCGACCGGCGACGGGCCGCAAGCCATCGCGATGGCCGCCGGATTCGCCTACATTGCGAACCGCTTGGACGACTCCGTCACCGTCTACGACACCTCCGATTGGAGTCTCGAGACGACGCTGAACGTCGGCAGCAACCCCTACAACATCAGTGCGAGCAACGATCAGTCGGTCGTGTGGGTCTCGAATGTGGACGACGGCACGATCTCGATCATTGATACGTCCACGAACCTCGTGATCGACACCCTGAGCACGGGTGGGCGACCCCGTGAGGTCATCTTCACTGCTGACGACACGACCGCCTACGTGCTCAACTCGCAGCTCGCCCTCGTGCAAGCGGTGAATACGAGCACTCAGGCCATCACCGAGCTCGGCAGCTCTCTGCCGTCTCCGACGTACGGCGTCTTGTCGGCCGACGAGCAGCAGCTCTACTTCACCGGTCTCGGCGGCATCGATCGAGTGGTGAGACTCGACCTGGTGAGCGAGATCTACGACTACAACGCGACCGTCCCCCTGCCCGACAGCGGGCGAGCCAACGACCTCTTGCTCAGCCCTGACGGCACGCAGTTGTGGGCGACGGTGCAAGCGGAATCGAGCACCTACGTCGCGATCCTGAATCCCACCGCCACCGAGGTGATCACGACCATTCCGCTCGCAGGTGTACCAGGGGGATTCGACTTCTCTGCGACCGGTGACTTCGTCTACGTCACGGAGTACAGCCTCGACCAGGTCAGTCTGATCGACCTCGCGACCCTGGAGGTCGTGTCGAGTGTGCGGGTGGGAGACGAACCGTACTCGGTCGCGAGCGACTCGACCGGCAAGGTTGCCGTGACCAACTTCTTCGACGACACGATCTCGATCGTCGGGCTCGAGACCGAGCGGCTCGCAGGCCAGAGCCGTTTCGCCACCGCCGTCGAGGTGTCGAAGCGCGCGTTCCCGTCGGGTGCGAACACCGTCTTCCTCGCCAATGGGCTGAACTTCCCCGACGCACTTTCTGCCGGACCCGCGGCGGGTCTGCTCGACGGTTCGCTGCTGCTCACGGCGCCGACGAGTCTGCCGTCTGTGGTGCGTGACGAACTCGTGAGGCTCGCGCCCGACACCATCTACATCGTCGGAGGCGTGAGCGCCGTGTCGGCTTCCGTGAAAGCGGCGGTCGAGGCCATCGACTTCGGCCCCGAACCGCAGCCGACTGTCGAGCGACTGTTCGGTGCGAGCAGATACGACACAGCTGAGGTCGTCGTCAGCACGGTGTGGGACTCGCTCACGGTGCCCGAAGTCTTCATCGCGACGGGGCGCAACTATCCCGACGCGCTGAGCGCCGGGGCCGTCGCTGCGGCCGAGGGTGTGCCCGTGATCCTGGTCGACGGCACCCGCTCGACCGTGCCGCCCTCGACCCTGGCGCTCATCGCCGACCTCGCCCCCACCCAGATCACCATCGCCGGCGGGGCGAACGTGGTGAGCGCGGGCATTATGACGCAGCTGACCACCGCGTTCGGCGGCGATGTGCGCCGCCTGTCGGGCGCGAGCCGCTACGAGACGTCGACGGCCATCAGCGCCGATGCTTATGCCTCGAGTGAGAGCGTCATCTTCGCAACGGGAGCCAACTTTCCCGACGCGCTCGCTGCCGCCTCGCTTGCCGCACGGGCCAACGCACCCCTGTATCTGGTGCCGAAGTCGTGCGTGACGCCCGGCGGAATGGAGGCCGTGTTCGGCGGGCAGGCGACCTACCTCTTCCTGCTCGGCAGCGAGTCGGTCGTGACTGCGGACGTGGCGTCTCTCAGCCCGTGCTAGAGCACCAGAGCCCCGGGGGTAAGTAGCAACTACTCTTCACTTTTGGGTGCGCGCTGGCTAGGGTGCGAAGCACGACGAGCGATCGCGAACGCGATCTGCGGCCATCGAGAGGAGCCCCCTGATGCCCGCTTCCCGACGCGTGCGCACTGCCGCCCCCCTCGCAGCGATCGCTTCACTGGCACTGCTGCTGCCCTTCGGCGCCACACCCGCGCTCGGCATCTCCGCACTCAGTTCGATCCCCGTCGGCGACTCGCCCGTGGCGATCGAACTGCGCACCGACGGCCAGGTCGCCTTCGTTGCCAACCAGGCGGCCGCAACGGTGAGCGCCATCAATCTGAGCACGCAAACCGTGACGAGCATCCCCGTCGGGTTCAGCCCGAGCGACCTGCAGATGCGTCCCGGTACGAACGAGCTGTGGGTCACGAACTACGCGAGTGGCACCATCTCGATTGTCAACGCTCTCACCTTCGTCGAAACGACGTTCTTCTCCGTGGGCAACGCTCCGCAGAACATCGTCTTCTCCGCGAACGGTGCCCGCGCGTATGTCACCATGCCGCTGATCGACTCCGTGCGCGTGATCGACGCCGCGACACGATCCACGATCACCACGTGGGCAGTGGGCGACTCTCCCGACGGACTCGCACTCGACACCGAACGCAATCGACTCATTGTCGCTTCGGAGGGATCAGACACCGCCGGTGAACGAGTCAGCTTCGTCAACCTCAGCTCGGGAGCCGTGACGTCGCTCTCGCTCTTCGACGATGCGAACGAGGTCTACATCGATGCCGCTCGCGACCGCGCCTACGTCTCGATGTTCGGTGTCGGCACTGTTGCGAAGATCGATCTCACGAACGATTCGCTCATCGGGTACCTGAGCCTCGGCGGCCAACCCACCGGCATGGCCCCCTCGGTCGACGGGCGCATCCTCTTCGTTGCGACTGGCAGCTCGGTCAAGAAGATCGATCTCGATATCGGGTTGGAGCGCGGAATCTACACGACACCGAGCTTCACCAACGATGTGGTCATGTCGCTCGACGGCCGCACGGTCTATTCGACATCGTCCAGCACCGACGCAGTCTCTGTCGCACGGCTCAAGATCGACCGCATCTTCGGCGCCAGCCGCTACGGCACCGCGATCGAGATCTCGAAGGAGGCCTACCCCGGTACGAGCCAGTACGTCTACATCGCGAGCGGCACGTCCTTCCCCGACGCCCTCTCGCTCGCGCCCGCGGTCTCGGTGCTCAACGGGTCTCTGCTGCTGAACCCGAAGAACACGCTGCTGCCCGAGGTGCTCGCTGAGGTCCAGCGCCTCAACCCTGACACGATCTTCATCGCCGGCAGCAATCTCGTGATCTCCGACGCCGTCGAAGCCCAGCTCGAAGCCACGGGAGCCGATGTGTTCCGGCTCGAGGGACCCAGCCGGTACGCGACGTCGCAGCGCATCGTGCAGGAATTCTTCGATGACTCTGCAGGCTATGAAGACCTCTACCTCGTGACCGGCCGCAATTTCCCTGATGCGCTCAGTGCCGGTGCAGCAGCGGGTGCGACTGGCATGCCGATGCTGCTGGTCGACGGCCTTGCGAGCAGCCTGCCCGCCTCGACGCTGAGCTTCATCACGGGCACCCTCAAGCCCGAGCGGGTGATCCTGGTCGGGGGATCGAATGTCATGAGCGCGGGAATCTTCGCCCAAGTGGATGCGCTTCCCGGGGTTGAAGCAGTGCGCGCCGCCGGCACCGACCGGTACTCGACCTCAGTAGCGGTGACGGAGCTCGGGTTCGATTACCGCCCGTCGCCGTTCAGCTACTGGGTGACGGGCGCCAACTTCCCCGACGCGCTCGCGGGCATCACTCTCGCGGCACTCGACGCAGCACCGATCTACATGGTGCGCCCGACCTGCCTGCCGAACGACGTGCTGCACGGCGCCTGGCGGCACAACGCCGATGAGGTTCGTATTCTCGGCAGCACCCTCGCGGTCTCGGCCGCGGTCGAGAACTTCACCCGCTGCTGAGGGTGGCCGCGATCGCGGCGGTCAGTCTTCGAAGCGGTAGCCGAGGCCTCGAACGGTCACGAGCATCCGCGGGTTCGACGGGTCCGGCTCGATCTTCGAACGGATGCGCTTGACATGCACGTCGAGCGTCTTGGTGTCGCCGAAGTAGTCGGCACCCCAGACGCGGTCGATGAGCTGCCCGCGCGTGAGCACGCGACCCGCGTTGCGCAGCCGCAGCTCGAGCAGCTCGAACTCTTTCAACGGCATCGCGATCTCGCGGCCATCGACGGTGACCTGGTGCTTGTCGACGTCCATGCGCACCGGACCGGCCGTGAGCACGCCATCATCCAGGTCGCCCTCGTCTGACTGGCGTCGCATGACGGCACGGATTCGCGCGAGCAGTTCGCGGGTCGAATACGGCTTGGTCACGTAGTCGTCCGCCCCCAGCTCGAGCCCCACGACGATGTCGACCTCGCTGTCTTTCGCCGTCAGCATGATGATCGGAACACTCGATCGCTGCCGCAGCTCGCGGCAGACCTCGGTGCCGGGCAGGCCCGGCAGCATGATGTCGAGCAGCACGAGATCGGCCCCGGCCTGATCGAACGTCGTCAGCGCGGCAGCGCCGTCGGCGACCACCGTGGTCTCGTAGCCCTCACGGGTGAGCAGGTAGGCGAGGGGCTCAGAGAGCGCCGGCTCGTCTTCGACGATGAGAATGCGGGTCATGCGCGGGCCTTTCCGGTGGCGGTCGCCGCGGGCTGGTCGACCCGGGGCAGTCGGATGGTGAACGTCGAACCTCGACCGTGCTGCGACCAGACGCGCACGTCGCCGCCGTGATTCTGCACGACGTGCTTGACGATGCTCAAGCCGAGCCCCGTGCCGCCGGTGGCGCGCGAGCGGGCCTGGTCGACGCGGAAGAAGCGCTCGAAGACGCGGTCGAGCTCGTCGGCGGGAATGCCGATGCCCTGATCGGTCACCGCGATCTCGATGACGTCGTCGGTCGCGTTGACGCCGATGCCGACGCGGGAGGGCGACGGCGAGTACTGCACGGCGTTGGCGATGAGGTTGTGCACTGCCGTGATGAGCATGACCTCGTCGCCCCACACGCGCAGACCCTTCTCGCCGCCGCTCGCGAGCGCGATGCGGTGCGCATCGGCGAGCACGCGGTTCTGGTCGATCGCCGCGGCGATCACCGCATCGATCTCGACCACCTCGGGGTGGCTCAAGGCGTCTTTCGCCTGCAGTCGCGAGAGCTCGATGATCTCTTGTGTCATGCTCGCGAGTCGCTCTGATTCACGGTGCAACTGATCGGCGAAGCGCCGCACCTGCACGGGGTCGTCGGCAGCGTGGCCGAGCGCTTCGCTCAACAGGCCGATCGCGCCGATCGGAGTCTTGAGCTCATGGCTGATGTTCGCGACGAAGTCGCGCCGCACGGCGTCGAGACGGTACGACTCGGTGCGGTCTTCGGCCAGCAGCAGCACGAAGCGGCTGCCCAGCCGGGCGACGCGCACCGAGAGGTGCAGAGCCGCGTCACCGAGAGGCCCCCGACTCAGCTCGAGCTCTTCGGTCACCGGCTCGCCACTGCGGCGCACGCGTTCGACGAGCTCGACGAGTCGCGCGTGCACGAGCGTGCGATGCCACACGAGCCCGAGTGCGAAAGCGGCCGGCGAGGCCTTGACCACGGTGTTGCTGGGGTCGAGCACGACGCCCGCAGACTCGAGTGCCTCGACCACCTGATCGACACCGTCGGGCACCGTGGTCGAGGCCACTTCGGCGGCCATGCGGCCTCGTCGCGCGGCGGCCACGACCGTGACGACGGCTCCGCCCCCGATCAGCGCGCCGAGCACGAGAGCGAGGGGCACGAGCAGTGCCGAGTCCATGAGCACTAGATTAGTGACCGGCGAGTGCTCTCTCCTCCGCTTCCCGTGCTGCGAGAGGGCCCGAAGTGCAGAGTTCACCTGCGGGCCACGTGCCGTTCACGAGAGAACGGGACGGTGAGGGGGACTGTGCCAGAGCCCCACGAAATGAGGATTGAGTTCAATGCGCGAAGTGTTCCAGCAAGAGCTGCGCGAGGTTCGCGAGCGCCTGGTTGAGATCGCGGGTCTCGTCGCAGACTCGATCGACAACGCCACGCGAGCGTTCAACGAATCGAACGTCTCACTCGCCGAGACGGTCATCGCCGACGACGCGAAGATCGATGTCGCGGCCGCCGAGCTCGACGAGCTCGCCATCAACATTCTCGCCCGGCAGCAGCCGGTGGCTCGCGACCTGCGGGTCGTCGTGAGCGCCCTGCGCATCAGCGCCTCGCTCGAGCGCATGGGCGACATGTCTGAGCACATCGCGCAGCTCGCGCGCTACCGGTTCCCCGACAAGGTCGTGCCGAAGAGCCTGCGCGGCACGTTCAAAGAGATGGGCGCGCTCGACGTCGAGATCGCGCGCAAGCTCGTCGAGCTGCTCGAGACCGAAGACCTCTCGATCGCCGAGTACATCCGCGACGAAGACGACAAGATCGACGCCCTGCACCTCAGCGTCTTCGACAAGGTGCTCGGCGAGAGCTGGAAGGGCGAGGCCGTCGACACGGTCGACGCGACGCTCGCCTCGCGCTACCACGAGCGCTTCGCCGACCACGCTGTCTCGATTGCCAAGAAGGTTCAGTACCTCGCGACCGGCGACTGGGTGCAGGCCGACGACTGAGACCTGATCTCATGACGAACGCCCCCGGCCTGAGCCGGGGGCGTTCGTCGTTCGGTCTACTTCTTGCCCTGCGCGGCGACGGCCGCGGCGCCAGCGGCTGCCGCTTCGGGGTCGAGGTACTCCGCGGGCTTCACGGGCATGAAGTCGTCGCCGAGCTCGTAGACGAGCGGAATGCCGGTCGGAATATTGAGCTCGGCGATCGCGTCATCGGCGATGCCGTCGAGGTGCTTCACGAGGGCCCGCAGCGAGTTGCCGTGCGCGACGACGAGCACCGTCTCGCCCGTGGCGAGGTCGCGGGTGATGTCGCTCTGCCAGTAGGGCAGCATGCGGTCGATGACGAGCTTCAGGCTCTCGGTGCGCGGCACCTCGCCGTCGATGCCGGCGTAGCGCGGGTCGTGCACCTGGCTGTACTCGGCATCGTCGTCGAGCACCGGGGGCGGGGTGTCGAAGCTGCGGCGCCACGTCATGAAGAGGTCATTGCCGTGCTGCTCGAGAGTCTCGGCCTTGTTGAGGCCCTGCAGCG
>SXMG01000089.1 GCA_005778835.1 Actinomycetota bacterium | reverse complement strand
TCACCGGCGCCTATGTCGCGCTCGCCGACGCGATCGAGTGGGGCCGCGAGCACAACTTCATCGCCAAGAAGGCCACGGCCCTCACCGACTCGATCGCCGCCGTCAGTGTCGGCATCATCGATGGGGTGCCGATGCTCGACCTGCCCTACGACGAAGACAGCCGAGCTGAGACCGACATGAACGTGGTCGTCACCGGCAGCGGAAAGTTCGTCGAGGTGCAGGGCACGGCCGAAGCCGCCCCGTTCGACCGCGCGGAACTCGATGCTTTGCTCGACCTCGCGCTCGGCGGTTGCGTCGAGCTCGCCGAGCTGCAGCGCGCGACGCTGGCGGGCTAGGGCCATGCAGATCGTCGTCGCGACACACAACGCCCACAAGGTGGCCGAGCTGCAGAGCATTCTCGAGCAGCTGGTGCCGGGCATCCACCTGCTGACCTACGGCGGCCCCGCGCCGGTCGAAGACGGCGACACCTTCGAGGCCAACGCTCTCATCAAGGCGCGCGCGGCGGCAGCGCACACCGGCCTGCCGTCGATCGCCGACGATTCGGGCGTGAGCGTGGATGCTCTCGACGGCGCCCCCGGCATCGACAGCGCGCACTACTCGGGCCAGCGGGATGACACGGCCAACCTGCAGCTCGTGCTCGCCGAGCTCGGCGACGAGTCGAACCGCGCGGCGCACTTCACGTGCGCGGCCGCTCTCGTCGACCCGCTCGACGGCGCGGGCGCCCCGTTCGAGCACGTCGCCCTGGGGGTGTGGCCCGGCACGATCGCGCTCGAGGCTGCGGGAATCGGCGGCTTCGGCTACGACCCGATCTTCATTCCCGAGGGTCTCGAGGTGACGAGTGCCGAGATCAGCGCCGACGAGAAGAACGCGATCAGCCACCGCGGACGGGCCTTCACGGCGCTCGCCGAGGCGCTGCGCGAGCGGTACGGCAAGCCCGACTCCTAGGCTGGCGAGCATGACCCCGTCGTCGTCGAACCAGCAGTCGCGCCCGGCTCCGCGCACGACCGCCGACGCGATCGACGACTACCTCAAGACGATCTACCAGTTCACCGAGTGGCAGCCCGAGCCCATCACGCCGAGCCAGCTCGCCGAGCGCCTCGCCCTCGCGCCCTCGAGCGTCACCGAGATGGTCAAGAAACTCGCGGCCGCGGGGCTCGTCGACCACCGGCCGTACAGCGCCATCCGGCTGACATCCGAGGGCGAGCAGCGCGCGCTCGCGATGCTGCGCCGGCACCGGCTCATCGAGACCTGGCTCGTGGCCGAGCACGGCTACGGCTGGGACGAAGTGCACGACGAGGCCGAAGTGCTCGAGCACGCGCTGAGCGACCGACTGCTCGACGCGATCGACGCGCAGCTCGGCCACCCGACTCGAGACCCGCACGGCGACCTCATTCCCGCCGCCGACGGCACGCTGCATCGCCCCGACGCCGTGCGCCTCGACGGCGCCCCCATCGGATTCAGCGGCCGCGTCGTGCGCATCAGCGATCGAGACCCGGATGCCCTCCGCGTGCTCGACCGCCTCGGCGTCACCCTCGACGAGGTCGTGAGCGTCAGCGAGCCGACGTCGGGCGCGGGCGTGACGATCGCGCGGGGCACCGGTACAGAGGTCGTGGTCTCGCCCGCTGTTGCGTCCGCCGTCTGGCTCGAGAAGGCGTCTCAGGAGTAGATTTCGGCGGACCGAAAACACGGTGCTAGGGTCGAGGCGTGCCCGATGACGCGACCCCTGCACCGACCTCTCGACTGACTGCAGCGCGCCGCGGCCTCATCATCGCCCCGATGCTCGGGCCGGCCATGGTGGCGGGCGTCGCCTACCTCGACCCGGGCAATGTCGCGGCGAACATGACCGCGGGCGCTCTGTTCGGCTACCTGCTCATCTGGGTCGTCGTCACGGCGAATGTCATGGCGTGGCTCATCCAGTACCTCTCGGCGAAGCTCGGCATCGCGACCGGACTGAGTCTTCCCGAGGCGCTCGGCCAGCGCATCCGTCGTCGACCGGCCCGGCTCGGCTACTGGGGCCAGGCCGAACTCGTCGCCATGGCGACCGACGTCGCCGAGGTCATCGGCGGCGCCGTCGCGCTGTACCTGCTCTTCGACCTGCCGTTGCTTGTCGGCGGCATCATCACGGGCGTCGTCTCGATGCTTTTGCTCGTCGTGCAGAGCCGCAAGGGCGCGAAACCGTTCGAACGCATCATCACGGGGCTCATCGCGATCATCGTCATCGGCTTCTGCGCCGGGCTCATCATCGGCCCGCCCGACCCCGCGGCAGCCGCGGCGGGTCTGCTGCCGATGTTCGACGGCACGGAGAGTGTGCTGCTCGCCGCGAGCATCATGGGCGCGACGGTCATGCCGCACGCGATCTACGCGCACTCCGCCCTCACGCGCGACCGCTTCGGGCAGGTCGCCGCCGGCGCCGAGCGCACGCTGGTGCTCAAGGCAACGCGCATCGATGTGACGATTGCCCTCGCGATCGCGGGCACGGTCAATGTCGTGATGCTCTTGCTGGCGGCAGCGAACCTTTCCGGCGTCGAAGGCACCGACACCCTCGAGGGCGCGCACGCGGCTCTCGGCGACGCGCTCGGCCCCGCGGTCGCTCTGCTCTTCGCCATCGCGCTGCTCGCGAGCGGCCTCGCCTCGACCTCGGTCGGTGCCTACGCGGGAGCCGAGATCATGAAGGGGCTGCTGCGGGTGAACATTCCGCTGCTGCTGCGCCGAGCGATCACGATCGCGCCGGCCCTGGTGATTCTCGCCCTCGGCGTCGACCCCACCCTCGCGCTCGTGCTCAGCCAGGTCGTGCTGAGTTTCGGCATCCCGTTCGCGCTCATCCCGCTGGTGCGACTGACGGCCGACAAGTCGCTGATGGGGGAGTCGGTCAACCGGCGACTGACCACGGCACTCGCGATCCTGTGCGCCGGCTTGCTCGTCGCCCTCAATGTGACGCTGCTGGTGCTCCTAGCGTTCGGGCTCTGACCGGGGCTGGGCGCTCTCGGTCGGCAGCTCGCCCTCCACGGCCGTCTCGTCGGGCTCGTGAGGCTCGGGGTCGGCGATGATCTCGGGCGACAGCATCCGTCGCTTGAGCAGCGCCGCCTCGATGGCCATGATGCCGAGCACGATGCCGGCACCGACGATGACGAGCAGCAGCACGAGGCCGAGGTCGTCGTCGGGCGGCAGCACTCCGCCGGTCTCGTTCTGCCACGGCCAGAGGGCCCTCAGCGAGCCGAGCATGAGGCCCGTCATGATCACGAGGGTGATGCGGCGGCGGTGCTTGAGCAGCCACTGCAGTCCTGACACGAAGACACCGAGACCGACGATCGCGCCCAGAATGAAGGCGCCGAGGTAGGCGAAGTTGCGGTCATTGACGGCCGCGAGCGTCGGCGCGTACATGCCCACGGTGAGCAACAGGTACGAACCCGAGACTCCCGGCAGCACGAGCGCGCACACGGCGAACGCCGCGGCGACGGCGACGATCGGCAGCGTCGGGTCGGCGTCAGCACCGCGCGGCAGGCCCGTGAGCACGAACGTCAGCACGGCGGCGAGCAGGCCGATCACGACTTCGGGCGCCGTCCAGCGCCCGCCCACCATGCGCGCAGGCACGATGAGCGAGGCAGCGATCAATCCCGCGAACACGGCGCGCGTGCCGGTCGGGTAGGCCTCGAGCAGCGGCGCGAGCAGCGCGGCACCCACCACGATCGCGGCGAGCATGCCGATGCCGATCGGCAGCACGACGCTCCACCGCACCGAGCGGAAGTGCGCGGCGGCCTTCGAGAGACCGCGGCCACGCATCCCGTCGCCGATCGTGCGCGCGACCCCGCGTGCGAGGTGACCGGCCCCGTCGATGAGCGTGTCGTAGGCGCCGACGATGAGGGCGATCGTGCCGCCGCTCACCCCAGGAACGATCTCGGCGAACCCGATGAGCGCACCGCGGGCCGCGTCGCCGACGGTGCGGGCGACGGGATGCACGCGGGTCACGAAATGCTCGGTTTCTTCTCGTGCTTACCGTCGTGCGGACCGATGCCGTAGGTGGCCTTCGGATGCTCGGCCTCGTGCCGCCCGTCGTGCTCGGGCTCGGCCGTCCAGATCTCGATCTCGGGCACGGGCAGCCCGGCAGCGGCGGCCTTGGCCTCTTTGCGCTTCTCCCACTGCTCGCGGCCGAGGTGCCAGCCGATGCCGATCAGAGCGAGACCGATCACCGAGAGGAACACGATCTCGATGTACTCGGTGACCACCTCGGCGACGCCCGGAATGTGCGCGGCCCACCAGCCGATGAGCGGCAGGCCGACGCCCCACAGGAACGCGCCCAGAATGTTGAAGAACAAGAACTTCTTGTACGGCATCTTGCCGACACCCGCGGCGACCGGGGCGATCGTGCGCACAACGCCGATGAAGCGCGCGATCGTGACGGCCCAGCCGCCGTAGCGCGCGAAGAAGTACTCGGTGCGCGCGACGCTCTTCTTGCTGAAGAACCCGGCCGACTTGCGTTCGAAGATCGGTGGCCCTGCCTTGTAGCCGATGTAGTAACCCAGCTGATCGCCCAGCACCGCGGCGATGAAGATGCACAGCACGACGAGCCAGATGGGCTGCGGAATCACGCCGGTGAAGGTCAGGATTCCGGTGATGAGCAGCAGGGTGTCACCGGGCAGCAAGAAGCCGATGAGCAGGCCGGTCTCGACGAAGACGATGGCGCACACGAGCACGAGGCCCCACGCGCCCGCGGCCGTGATCCACGCCTCCACATCGAAGAGGCCGAGGTCCATCGGCATCATGCGCGGCTCCATTGAGGTCAAGAGAAAAGGTGGTGTCTCAGGCTACCTGCCGAATGCCCTGCGCGAGCCTCGCCTACGCTGAAAGCAATGCTCAGCCTGCTCGCACTCACCCCGGTGATTCTCGTGCTCGTGCTCATGACGGTCGCGGGCTGGTCAGCCGCGCGCGCGGGCCTCGTGACGGCCGTGTTCACGATCGGCCTCGCAGTCATCGCCTTCGGGTTCGGCGGCGACGGCTCGTTCAGCGTCGTGGAGGGCATTGCGGGCGTTCTCGCCGAAGCAGGTTTCATCGCGCTGACGGTCGTGGGCATCATCGGCCCGGCCCTGGGCATCCACTATCTGCAGCGCAGCACGGGTGCCGCCGCCCGCCTGCGCCAGGCGCTCGCCCTGCTGCACCCCGACCCGCGGCTCGGCGCGATTCTCGTCGCCTGGTTCTTCGCCCTCTTCCTCGAGGGCGCCGCCGGGTTCGGCACCCCTGTCGCGCTCGCGGCCCCGTTCCTCGTCGCCGCGGGCATGCCGGCGCTCGCCGCGGTGTCGGCGGCACTCGTCGGTCACGCGGCGGGCGTCGCGTTCGGGGCTATCGGAACGCCCGTGCTCGCGCAGAGCACCCTCGTCGACTTCACGCCCGCTGAACTCGCGCAAGCGACGGTCGTCTTTCCGCTCGCCCTCGGCATCGTGCTCACTGCCGTCATGATCGTCATCATCGGCAAGGCCTACGGACACTTCCGGGGGCTGTGGCGCTGGGGGCTTTTCGCGGCGGTCTGCTTCTTCGTGCCCTTCGGGCTCATCGCGTGGTTCATCGGGCCCGAGCTGCCGACCCTCGGCGGCGCGCTCGTCGGGGTGCTGCTGTTCGGGTTCGTGCTCGTGCGGCATCGCCACCGGTACCACCCTGCTGGCGGGTCGGCCGACGGCGCCGATGACATCGTGACCCACCCGCATCCGGATGCTCGCGACGTCGTCACCGCCGAGCTCTCCGTGCTGCGTGCCGCGGCCCCCTATCTCGTGCTCGTGCTCGTCGTGCTGCTCACCCGGCTCGTGCCGCCTCTGCGCGAGGCGCTGCAGAGCGTCGAGCTGGCCTGGCAGTTGCCCGCGGGCTTCTCGGGCTCGGTGCAGCCGTTCTACCACCCGACGATGCTGCTGACCGTGGCCTTCCTCGCCGGCGCCGTCATCCAGCGGGCGTCGTGGCGGCGCGTGCGCGTGGCGTTCGTCACCGCGACGCTGCAACTGGGCCCCGTCATCGTGGCTCTCATCGCGATGATCACGATCGCCCGCACGATGTCGTCGTCGGGCATGACCGCAGAGCTCGCCCTCGCCGCCGCGTCGATCGGGCTCGCGTGGCCCCTGCTCACCGTGCTCGTCGGGGCTTTCGGCACCTTCATCACGGGCTCGGCCACGGCCTCGAACCTGCTCTTCACCGACCTGCAGGCCTCGACGGCTCGCGCCCTGTCGCTACCCGAGCTGCCGCTGCTCGGCGCGCAGACCTTCGGCGCCGCGGTCGGCAACATCATCGCGCCGCACAACATCGTGGCCGCCGTCGCGACCGTGAGCCTCACCGGGCAGGAGGGCCGCGTACTGCGCAGCACCGTGCCGACCGCGCTCGTCGTGATCGTGCTCGGCGGCGTGCTCGCGCTGCTGCTCGTGCTGAGCGCCTGAGCTTCGCGGCTATCCGGCGAGCAGAATCCCGTCGATCTGACCCATGGCGGCGCTCATGCCTTCGTGCATGCCCATGCCTGCGATGGTGTCGAAGTCGTCGAGGCTGTCGAAGCTCACGGTCGTGAGCATGCGGGTGCGGTTCGCCGAGACTGCCTCCAGGCTGACACGTCCGCGAATGATCGGTTGACTGAGGTCAGGCTCTCCGTCGTCGCCGGCGAAGCCGTCGTCGAACTCGATGACCGTCGGCGGGTCGACCTTCGTCATGCGAAACCACGCCGCGCTGACTTCTCCCTCGGGGCCGGTCATGTGATACCTCGACTCGCCGCCCACCGTCAGCTCGTGGCGAGTGAAGGTCGCAGGCCATCCGGGAGGCCCCCACCAGAGTTCGAGCTGCCGTGGGTCTTCCCAGAGCGCCCACACGCGTTCGATGGGGGCGTCGAACTCGGCGGTGAACTCGATCGAGAGCGTGTCGCGGTCGACGCGCGATTCAAGAATGGGCATGGCGGTCTCCTTCAGTCGAGAGCAGGTCATCGATGCGTGCGATTCGATGCCTCCAGAGTTCTTCGTAGCGTTCGAGCAGCCCGCGCGCGCTCTCGATCGTGCGGGCATTGCCGTGCACGATCTGCTCGCGGCCGCGTCGTGCCTTGGTGATGATCCCCGCGCGCTCGAGCACGGCGACGTGCTTCTGCACGGCGGCGAAACTCATCGCGTAGCTCGCCGCGAGCGTTGACACCGACTGCTCGCGCACCAGGACGCGGGCCACGATGTCGCGGCGCGTGGCATCGGCCAGAGCCTGGAAGATCGCATCGATCTCGGCTTCCGTGAGCGTGTCACGAGGCGCAATTTCTACAACCATATGGTTGTACGTTATGCCCGTGCCGCACGAGGGTCAAGGCCGCGCTCGATACAGCGCCGAATGCAGCACGATGCGAACCCCTGTGCGGAAGGAGGGACTTGAACCCTCACGCCCGAAGGCACAGGAACCTAACTCCTGCGTGTCTGCCGATTTCACCACTCCCGCTGGTGCCGCCAGTCTAGAACTTGGGGGCTACAGGCGTCCGGCGGCCTGGAGCGCCGCCCACACCTCGGCCCGCGCCGAGAACGCGTCGAGGTCGCGGTCGAGCAGTTCGGCGGCGCGCCGCAGGCGCGCACGCACCGTATGGCGGTGGATGCCCAACCGCAGCGCCGCGGACTCCGCCACTGCATCGCACCGCAGCCACGTGCCGAGCGTCTCGACGAGCTCGTCGCCGGTCGCGGCGTCGTGCTCGAGCAGCGGCTGCACGAGTGCGGCAGGGTCGCCCGGGTCGGGCTGCTCGGCGACCAGCCAAGAGGATGGCTCGCTCGCGACGATTGCCTCGCGCACGGCCGACTGCAGGGCCGCGAGGCGTGCGGCGGTGTCGGCGGCCGACGCGGCGTGAGCATCCCGATCGGCGACCCCCGCGAGACCGGCCAGGGCGACGACGCTCGTGACCACAGCGCGCTCGGCGTCGTCATGAAGCGACCCCGGGCCGATCGCGAGCACCCCCGTGAGGGCGGTGGAGGCGCCGACGGTCTGCAGGCTCCAGTCGTCGACGGTGCGCGCGGCGCGGCGTCCGGCCCGCAGCATGCCGAGCGCCTCGTCGAGCACAGCTGTGGGCGGCTCGTCTCCGAGCACGTCGGCATTCGCCGCGGCGACCGGCTCTGTCTCGCTCGAGCCGACGATGCCCACCGGCGCACCGATGCGGCGCCCGAGCTCGGCGACAACGGCCCCGAGCCCCGCGGGCTTGAGAGCCGCGACGGCGATGGCGCGCTGCGTCTCGAGCGTCCAGCGCACGCGGGCGTAGCGCTCTTCCGCATCGAGGTCGGCGACCGCGCGAGCCACGGCGATGAACGGCGTGCGGTACGGCACCTCGAGCAGCGCGATGCCGTGCGCGGCGCAGGCCTCGGCGAGAGCATCCGGTGTGCCATCACGGATCACCTCGGTACCGAAGCCGACCGCCGGAACCCCCGCCGCGGCCAGCCGCGAGACCCAGGGGGCGATGTCGTCGTCGCTCGCCCACTGGGTGCCCGTCGTGAGCAGCGCGTCGCCGGGGGAGAGGAACGGCGCCGGGTCGACGAGGTCGCTCGAGTGCACCCAGCCCCAGGGCCGTGCACGCGCAGCCTCGTCGCTCCACACGAGTCGCAGCTGAAGCTCGGGGCGGGCGAGAAGGGCGTCGAGCGTGACGGGCATCGGGCTTCCTACACTTCGGGAGTCTGCAGAAGGTATACACAGCGTACAGCCCAGGCCGTCTCAACATACAGAAAGTACAAGGCAGTGCAGCACCAGCGCCCCTACCCTGACTGCATGAGCATGACCATCGACACCCCGACGACCCTCGGCGGGCCGAGCCTGCCGCAAGAGCGCCGACTCGTGACGAGCATCCCGGGCCCGAAGAGCGAGGCCCTCATGGCCCGCAAGCAGGCCGCCGTCTCGGCCGGCGTCGGCACCATGATGCCGGTCTACGCGGCTGCGGCCGGCGGCGGCGTCATCGTCGACGTTGACGGCAACTCGCTCATCGACCTCGGTTCTGGCATCGCCGTGACGAACGTCGGCAACGCCGACCCGCACGTCACCGCGGCCGTCATCGAGCAGGTGCAGCGCTTCACGCACACGTGCTTCACGATCACTCCTTACGACGGCTACGTCGAGGTCGCCGAGGCGCTCAACGGCCTGACTCCGGGCGATCACGCCAAGCGCACCGCCCTCTTCAACTCGGGCGCCGAAGCGGTCGAGAACGCCATCAAGATCGCCCGGTACTACACGGGCAAGTCGGCCGTCGTCGCGTTCGACCACGGCTACCACGGCCGCACCAACCTCACGATGGCGCTCACCGCCAAGGCCATGCCCTACAAGGCCGGCTTCGGGCCCTTCGCGCCCGACGTCTACCGCGCCCCCATGTCGTACCCCTACCGCGACGGCCTCAGCGGAGCCGAAGCGGCCGCCCGCGCCATCCACACGATGGAGAAGCAGATCGGTGCCGACCGCCTCGCCGCCATCATCATCGAGCCGATTCAGGGCGAGGGCGGCTTCGTCGTGCCCGCGCCGGGCTTCCTGCCCGCCCTGCAGAAGTGGGCCAACGAGAACGACGTGGTCTTCATCGCAGACGAGGTGCAGACCGGCTTCGCCCGCACCGGCCAGATGTTCGCGAGCGAGCACGAGGGCATCGGTCCCGACCTCATCACCCTCGCCAAGGGCATCGCCGGCGGTCTTCCGCTCGCGGCCGTCACCGGCAGGGCCGAGATCATGGATGCTCCCCACGCGGGCGGCCTCGGCGGCACCTACGGCGGCAACCCCATCGCGACCGCCGCGGCCCTCGGTGCCCTGAAGGCCTACGACGAGCACGACCTGCTCGCGCGGGCGCACGAGCTCGAGGCGATCATCCTCGACGAGCTCAGCACTCTGCAGGCGCGCGACGGCCGCATCGGCGACATCCGCGGACGCGGCGCGATGATGGCGATCGAGCTCGTCGACGAGAACGGGGCTCCGGATGCTGCTCTCACGAATCGCGTCGCGAAGCACTGCCACGTGAACGGCGTCGTGGTGCTCACCTGCGGCACCGACGGCAACGTGATCAGGCTGCTGCCGCCGCTGTCGATCAGCGACGAGCTGCTGCGAGAGGGCATCCGCGTCATCGGCGAAGCCCTCGAGTCGAACTAGCGCCGCGAACGAGAAGAGAGAAGCCACCATGATCACCGAAGCAGACCTGCTCGCGAAGGTTCCCCGCGGCCTCTACATCGACGGGCAGTGGATCGACGCCGAAGGCGGCGCGACCATGACCGTGACCGATCCGTCGAACGGCGCGGTGCTCGCTGAGATCGCGAGTGCATCCGTCGCCGACGGCAAGAAGGCGATGGATGCCGCGGCCGCCGCCAAGGCGAGCTGGGCCGCGACCGCGCCTCGCGTGCGTGGCGAGCTGCTCCGCAAGGCGTGGGAGCTCGTCATCGAGCGAGCCGACGAGTTCGCCCTGCTCATGACGCTCGAGATGGGCAAGCCGCTCGCCGAGTCGCGCGGCGAGGTCACCTACGGGGCCGAGTTCTTGCGCTGGTTCAGCGAAGAGGCCGTGCGCATCACCGGGCGCTTCGGTGAGAACCCCGAGGGCACCGGACACATCGTGGTCTCGCATGCTCCGGTCGGGCCGTCGTTCCTCATCACCCCCTGGAACTTTCCGCTCGCGATGGCCACGCGCAAGATCGCGCCCGCGATCGCCGCCGGCTGCACCTCGATCATCAAGCCCGCCGCGCTGACCCCGCTCACGACGATGTACTTTGTCAAGACGCTCGAAGACGCGGGCCTGCCGGCCGGCGTGGTGAACGTCGTCACGACGGCGAAGTCGGGCGCGCTGTCGGCCGAGATCATCGCCGACCCTCGCTTGCGCAAGCTGAGTTTCACGGGCTCGACCGAGGTCGGTCGCGTGCTCATGAAGCAGGCCGCCGACGGCATTCTGCGCACCTCGATGGAGCGCGGCGGCAACGCACCGTTCGTCGTCTTCGGCGACGCCGACCTCGACAAGGCGATCGATGGCGTCATGCTCGCGAAGTTCCGCAACATCGGGCAGGCGTGCACGGCGGCCAACCGCATCCTCGTGCAGCGCGACGTGGTCGACGAGTTCAGCCGCCGCGTCACCGAACGGGTCGCCGCCATGAAGATGGGCCGCGGCACCGAGGAGGGCGTGCAGATCGGCCCCCTCGTCGACGACAACGCCGTGAAGGGCTCGCACGAGCTCGTCGAGGATGCGGTGTCGAAGGGCGCGACCGTCACGACGGGCGGGGCGATTCCCGACGGCGCGGGTCACTTCTACCCGGCCACGGTTCTCACCGGGGTCGCCGCGGGCACGCGCCTGCTCACGGAGGAGATCTTCGGCCCTGTGCTCGCGATCGTTCCTTTCGACACCGAAGACGAGGCCGTCGAGCTCGCCAACGCGACCGAGTACGGGCTGATCAGCTACGTCTACACGCAAGATCTCGCGCGCGGCATGCGCATGATCGACCGCCTCGAGACCGGCATGATGGGCCTCAACGCGGGCGTCATCTCCAACGCAGCTGCGCCCTTCGGCGGCGTCAAGCAGTCGGGCATCGGCCGCGAGGGCTCGCTCGAGGGCATCGACGAGTACCTCACCACGAAGTACACCTTCGTGCCGAAGGCGTAGGCCTCACCACTTCCGCTGCCGGGCGCTGTGGTGGCCGCTCGGCAGCGGATCTCTTCTCGAGTCGCGCACACCGTCCGCGGTCGAGCGCCGCGGCGCTGCAGCGGAGATCAGGTAGTGGCGTGCGCTGAGGTTGCGTCACTCGCAGCGAGAAACTCCATCACCACGTTCGCGGTCTTCGCAGGGTGCTCCGCGAACAGAAGGTGGTCGGCGCCCTCCCATTGCACGACCTGCGCGTGCGGTACCGATTCGGCGAACAGGGCAACCTGCTGACGCTGCCAGGGTACGTATCGCTCGCGCGCGAACCGTTGCACCTCGTCCTGGGTCTCGGCATCGACAGAATCCGGGAGGTACGAGGGCGGGTCGATGGCATACATCGCCAGAGCGGGCATGGTCACAGCGGTCCAGTCGACGGCGAAGCTGAACAGGGCGTCGACGATCTCCTGCGCGACGGTTCCCGGCGTCACGGGCTGCACACCGAGATCAGTCGTGATGAAGCTCTCGCGCAGATCGTGCTCGATCCCGTCACTCCAGACGCCGAAGACGGATCGATACCACTCGACCAGGTCGTCGACCGAGGTTCGCGCGGTGGGCGGCGGAATCGGTCCGGGCGTGGGGTCATCGGCAAGAAGTTCGAGAAGTTCGCGGCGGTCGTACGCAGCGTCGAGGAACACCATCGACTCCGCCCTCTCTGGCGCGGCGTGGGCAAGGTACGCGAGCTCTGATCCGGCAGCACTGTGACCCACGAAGTGCGCCCGGTCGAGAGAGAGCGCGTCGAGCAGGCCAAGGAGGTCACCAGCAAGATCGGCGATCGTCGTCCCCGGGTTCGGTACGTGCGATCGCCCGTATCCGCGACGAGTGACGGCGACGACTCGATGCGCCGTGGCGAGGTGCGCGAAGAAGTCACCCCACACCGCGGCCGTGTTGCCCACGCCGGCGATGAGAATCACCGGGGCTCCGGGCGTGCTCGAGTCGACGACGTGCAGACGACCGCCGCCCACCTGAACGAATCTCTCATCCATCGATGGCCCCTTTCTCGCAAGGGGAGATTACCGTCGCTAGAGTTCGAGGAGCGTCGTTCGTGAGCGAACGACTGTCGAGCGTGCGAGGAGGCATCGCGTGAGCATCCGCTGGGTGATGGTTCTGACCGAGAACGACGCGATCGTTGACCCGCGTGACCTCGGCGGGCTTGTCGAGCTAGCAGTGACTGCAGAGCGGCACGGCGTCGACGCGGTGATGCTCAGCGACCACATCGCACTCGGACCCTCGGCCGGCGCGAACGGCGTGATGGATAACCTGCGCGACTACGCCGCGCCCGGCAATCAAGACCCGGCGACCGCGTGGCCGAGCTCGATCGTGCTCATGTCGGCGATCGCGCAGGCCACCTCGACGCTGCGGCTCGTCGCGGGCGCGATCATCTTCCCGCTGCGGCACCCGCTGCAGCTCGCGAAAGACCTCGGAACTCTCGACCTGCTCTCGCAGGGTCGGCTCGTCGTTCTGCCGACGGTCAGCTGGCATGAGGACGAGTATGCGGCGCTCGGGGTGCCCTTCCGGCGTCGCGGGGCGATTCTCGACGAGCAGCTCGACGTCGTCACGCGCGCGTGGCGCGAATCGCCCGTGCGGCACGAGGGCGAGTTCTACCAGTTCGACGACGTGTGGCTCGAGCCGGGGCCGTTCCGACCTGGAGGCCCGCCGCTCTGGTTCGGTGGGCAGGGCATGCACCCGCCGCTCGTGCGGCGTATCGTGCAGTACGGCGCAGGGCTCAACCCCTTCGGCACGCTCACTGCCGACGATCTCGGCGTGCTCGACTCGGCCATGACTGAGGCCGGCAGATCGATGAGCGAGCTCGAGCTTGTGGGGGGCATCCGGGGCCGCTTCGACGGGCCGGATGCTGTCGCCGACCTCGACGAGGCCCTCGCCGCACTGCCTCGACAGGTCGAGCAGGGCTACACGAGCATCTGCTTCAAGCCCGCGATGTTCTGCCGCACGGTCGACGAGGTGCCCGACCTCATCGCGCACCTGCGCGCGGCGGGCGACGCCCTCACCGGTTGACGAGGACTCCGCTCTCCACGCGCTTGTGGAGAGTCGCGCAACCTGGGCGCGCCCGCTCAGCAGAATGGCGCGCATGCCCAGTGCCGTCAGTGTGATCACCGAGCGCGTGCGCGAGCGGGTGCGCGCCGAGCGGCTCGACTTGGGCGCCGACCCGACCGCGGCCGAGCGCCTGGTGCGCGACGAGCTGCGGGCCTATGCCGAGCGGTCGCTCGCGGGCTCGCTTCCGCCGCTCGCCGACGAGCAGGCAGCGCTCGGCCGCGTGCTCGCCGACCTCACCGGCTACGGTCCGCTGCAGCCCTACTTCGACGCCCCCGAGGTCGAAGAGATCTGGATCAACGCTCCCGACGCCGTCTTCATCGCGCGCGCCGGCGTCACCGAGCGGGTGGATGCTCACCTCACCGACGACCAGGTGCGCACCCTCGTCGAGCGCATGCTGCAGAGCACGGGCAGGCGCGTCGACCTGAGCAGCCCCTTTGTCGACGCGAGCTTGCCCGATGGCTCGCGGCTGCACGTGGTCATCCCCGATGTGACGCGGCGCCACTGGGCCGTCAATGTGCGCAAGTTCTCGCAGCGCATCGGCAGCCTCGAGCGCCTCGTCGAGCTCGGGTCGATGCCCGCCCTCGCCGCGGAGTTCCTGCGCATGAGCGTGCTCGCCGGCTGCAACATCCTCGTCAGCGGCGCAACGCACTCCGGCAAGACCACACTGCTCGGCGCGATGCTCGCGAGCGCGCGCCCCGCCGACCGCATCGTGACGGTGGAAGAGACCTTCGAGCTCGACCTCTCGGCCGGCGACGTCGTCGCGATGCAGTGCCGCACGCCCAACCTCGAGGGCACGGGCGAGATCACCCTGCGTCGCCTCATCAAGGAGGCGCTGCGCATGCGTCCCGACCGCCTCATCGTCGGCGAGGTGCGGGAGGCGGAGTCTCTTGACCTCTTGATCGCGCTCAACTCGGGGCTGCCGGGCATGTGCTCGATCCACGCGAACAGCGCACGGGATGCCCTGGTCAAGCTCTCGACTTTGCCCCTGCTGGTGGGCCGCAATATCGACTCCGGCTTCGTCGTTCCGACGGTCGCGAGCGCGATCGACCTCGTCGTGCACTGCGAGCTCGTGAAGGGCGGCCAGCGTCGAGTGGCCGAGATCGTCGCGCCGACGGGGCACGTGGTCGACGGCGTGATTGAGGCCGACACGCTGTTCCGGATGCACGAGGGCGGTCTCGCGCCGACCGGAGTCCTGCCGGCTCGGGTCGAGAGGTTCTCCGGCGCGGGCTTCGACCCCGCGATGCTGCTCCGTGCCGAGGCGGAGCCGCCGCCCGTCGCGCCCGCCAGCGAGGGCTCGCGCGCATGACCCTCGTCGCGGCACTGCTGCTCGCCGCGGGCGTGCTGCTCATCGCCTCGCCGTGGCTGTGGCCGCGCAGGGAGCGGCCCTCCCATCCTCGCCGCGACACACTCGCCCCGCTCGCCGAGCTGCTCGCCCGTGCGGGAGTCAACAGTGTCTCGCCCGTGGTGCTCGTCGCGATCATCCTCATGGCGGGCCTCGCCGGGGGAGCGGTGACGCTCATCCTCGTCCCCGTCGTTGCCCTCGCACCGATCGCCGCTGTGGTCTCTGCGGCTGTGCCGGTGCTCACTCTGCGCAGTCGGGCTGCCTCTCGCCGCCGAGCCCTTCGCGCCGTCTGGCCCGACGTCGTCGACCACCTGCTCTCGGGCGTGCGTGCAGGGCTCAGCCTGCCGCAGGCTGTCGCGGCGCTCGCCGACTCGGCGCCCGAGCCGGTGCGGCCCGCGTTCTTGGCGTTCCGGCGCGACTACCTGCGCTCGGCCCAGTTCAGTGAGTGCCTCGACACTCTGAAGGCGAGCCTCGCCGACCCTGTCGCCGACCGCATCGTCGAGACGATCCGCATGGCGCGCGAGGTAGGCGGCACCGAGTTGCCGAGCGTGCTGCGGTCGCTGTCGCACTACCTGCGAGCCGACGCGGCGGTGCGCTCCGAGGTCGATGCCCGCCAGTCGTGGGTGCGCACCGCGGCCCGCCTCGGCGTCGTCGCGCCGTGGATCGTGCTGCTCCTGCTCAGCACGCGCCCCGAAGCCGCCGCCGCCTACAACACCCCCGGCGGCGCCGTGCTCGTCGCGGGCGGACTCGCCGCGACGCTCGTCGCCTACCGACTCATGATTGCGCTCGGGCGCCTGCCCGAAGAGGGTCGGTGGTTCAAGTGACGCCACTGCTCGCCGCCGGAGCGCTCGCCGGACTCACGCTCGGCGCTGGACTCTGGCTGCTCGTCTCGATGATGCCCCGGCTGGGCCGCCCGCGCCTCGTCAACCGCCTCGCCCCCTACCTCGTCGACGTCTCCGCCGAGGCGCGCGCGATGACCGAAGCTCGTCGCTCCGACCCGCTGCCCGTGCTCGGAGCCCTCGCGGCCCCCGCCGTCGAGTGGGCCCAGCGCGTGCTCGACACCGTGGTCGGCGGTGAGCAGGTCGTCGCCGTGCGCCTGCGCCAGTCGGGTTCGGCGCTCACCGTGGCCGGGCACCGCACGCGGCAGCTGTTCGGCGCCCTGCTCGGAGCCGCCGCGGGCCTCGCCCTCGGCATCGTCGCGTCGCGCGACGGCGCCCCGCTCGTCGCGCTCGCGCTGGCGGGAGTCGTCACGGGCGCGATCGCCGGCATCGCGGCAGTGGATGCCCTGCTCGCCCGATCCGCCCGCCGACGCGCGGCCCGCATCGCCGACGAGCTGCCGACGGTGGTCGAGTTTCTCGCACTGAGCGTCGCGGCGGGGGAGAGCATCCAGGATGCCCTGCGGCGCGTCGCCCGCACCGGCTCGGGCGAGCTCGCCGGTGAGCTGCAGCGGCTCGTGCGCCGGTCATCCGCGGGCCAGCCGATCACTGCGGCGCTCGCCGAGCTGCGCGACGGCCTCGCGATCACCGCCGTCGGGCGCCTGGTCGATCAGATTCTCGCCGCCCTCGACCGCGGAACCCCACTCGCCGAGGTGCTGCGCGCTCACGCCCTCGACGCGCGCGAAGAGTCGAAGCGGCGCCTGCTCGAAGCCGCGGGAACCCGCGAGGTAGCGATGCTCGTGCCCCTTGTGTTCCTCATCCTGCCCGTGACGGTGCTCTTCGCCGTCTGGCCCGGGCTGATGGTGCTGCAGCTCGGGCTCTAGCCCGAGCTGGCCGCTTAGTGCGGGCCGGGCGGCAACTGGGCGACGCCGTGGCGTGCAGGCTTCTCGGGCTCGGCGGCGGTCTCTTCGCTGATGCCGCTGCCCTCGCCGGGGCCGTGCTCGTCGCCGGGATACGACTGGTCGGTCGTGCGCTCGTCGTCGGCCTCGCGCTCGTCGAGCGGCGGCAGGTGATCGGTCGGCTGCTTGCGGTCTGATGTGTCGTTCATAACTCCACTGTGACAAGCGTCGCTGCCGTGCGCCAGGGGCTTGCGGCAGGGGCTCGTGAGGGGTAGAGCGCTAACGCCGAGCGACCGAGAGCGCCGCCGATACCCTGCGCGCGCGATCGAGCTCGGCCCCGACCGGCGCCACCACGTCGCGCTGCACGACCTCGTCGACGGAGGCGAGCAGCCGCTTCCGCGTGCGGCGCCTGCGCCCGGCGGCGGTCAGGCCGCTCAGCGCCGCCGAGATCAGCCCGAGCAGCACTCCCACGAGCACGGCCGCGATGATCAGCAGCGTGGGGATCGCCCAGCCCTCGAGCGGCCCTTCCTCGACGCGCGGAATGAGCAGAGCGGGCATCCCGAACGTCGGCAGCAGGGAGGCGCCGACGAGCCAGAGCGCACCGCCCACGCCGATCACGATCGCGAACCACTGCACGATGCCGACGATCACCCACCACCACGAGCCCTTCGCGGGCAGGGGAGTGCGCGCGATCGCGAGGTCGAGGTCGGCGGGCAGCCGGTCGAGCGCGCCCTCGGCGGCGGTACGCACGGCGGCGTTCCACGGCCCCGCCAGCCCGTCAGCGGCAGTGTCGGCGAACGAGCGCACGGCGAGCGAGAGGCGGGCCTGAGCCCCGGCGCTCAGCAGCGGCATGCTCGTGCGGTGCACGTCGGGGTCGCTGTCTGTGCCGGCGCCGCGACGTCGAGGCCCGAGCCCGAGGCGGGTGAGCGGATCGGCGCGCAGCCGCCCGATCCACGAGACGAGCGGCCATCCCGTGACCTGACCGGCTCGCTTGCGGTACGAGCTCGCGACGGCAGCCGCGACGACGTCGACGCCCGCGGCCGTGCCGACCTCGTCGCGCACACGAACGGATGCACGAGCATCGAGGCGAGCCGCCGAACCCGGGTCGTCGATGCGCGCGGCGAGGGTCTGCACGTCGGCGGTGAGGCGAGCATCCCGAGCCTTGCGGGCCGCGGCGAGGTCGCCGATCGCCGCCTTCAGCGCATCGATGCCCTCGAGCGTGCGCGCGCTCACGGGCAGCACGCGGGCGCGCGGCAGTCCGTCGCGCGAGATGATCGACTGCAGAGACGCGACGACGGATGCTCGGTCGCCCGCCGCGAGCAGGTCCACCTGATTGAGCACGATGAGCGTGACGGCAGCGTGCTTGGCGTGCGGCGCGATGAACTGGGCGTGCAGCACGTCGTCGGCATACTTCTGCGGGTCGACGACCCAGAGCAGAGCATCCACTTGGCCGGCCAGTCGCTCGGCGATCGCGCGGTTGCCTGCCTCGACAGAATCCACGTCGGGAAGGTCGACGAGCACGAGCTTGCCCGCGCGCGGATCGATCGGCTCGGTGCGCTCGACGCGCTCGCGAATCTCGAGCCAGTCGAGCAGGTCGGCGGCACCCGTGGCATCCCACGTGACGGCGAGGGCCTGCGAGGTCGTCGGGCGCCGCACATGCGCTTTCGCCACCTCATCGCCCACGAGCGCGTTGACGAGGCTCGACTTGCCCGAACCCGTCGCGCCGAAGACGCCGACGACGGTGTGCTCGGGCGAGCGCGCCCGACGAGCCTCAGCCTGCTGCAGCAGGGCCTCCGCCTCCGCGGCGATCGCACTCGGGATGCGCCCAGCCCCCGCCTCCGTCACCGCCTGCAGAGCGGCGATGCGCTCGTCGAGGGTCGCCTTGGACGCGCTCATGGCGCGTCCCATCGGCTCAGCCCGGCGCTCACGCTTCTTCCGCCGCTCGCGCCACATCGTCGAGCAGCGCCTGCGACTCGCGCCGCAGTACCTCGGGAGATGAGCCGAATCGCAGCGGTTCGAGCGCCGTGCCGAGCCGGTCGGCCTCCGCGTCGAAGAGCGCCTCGAGCCGCTTCTGCAGGTCGAGGCGCGCCTCGGCCGCGAGCCGGCGCACGGCGTCCTCACCGAAGATCGTCTCGAGCAGCTTCTGGCCGACGACGGCCGAGCCGCCCGCGATCGCGAGTTCGCCGCCGGTGAGCCCGCCGGTCGAGGCGAAGACGACGATCATGAGCGACACCGTCACGACGTTGAGCCCGAACGAGAGCACGCGGGCCTTGACGCGCTTGTTGCCGGCGTTGTCGTGGATGAGCTGCATGAGCGCGCCCTGCCACTCGCGAATCATGGCCGAGGCCTTCTCGCGCAACTCGGGGCTCTCGGCCGCGAGGTGCGGGTGCTGCTCGGCAATGCCCCGCCCGGGGCCGCTGCGCTCGAGGTCGGCCCACGCCGCCGCCGCTGCTCGCCCGGCCTGGTCGATGATGACGGCCTGCAGCCCCGTCTCGATCTGCGTCTCGACCTCGATGACAGGGTTCGGCTTGCCGGTCACCCACGCCGTGACGCTGTCGCGCGTGCGCGAGAACCACGATTCGACCTTGCGGAAGAAGTCGGAGGTGCCCACGAAGTCTTGCCACCGAGCGAGCACTTCGCCGCGCAGGAGCGCACCGTCGCTCGTCGCGGCGTCGACTGCGTCGATCGCTGCTTGGTAGTGCGCGTCCACGGCGGCTTCGGCACCGTCGAGCCAGTCGAGCTGCTGCTGGCGAGCATCCGCGATGCGGGCCACGCGCCGGTCGAGGTCGGTGATCGCACCGCCCAGCGTGCGCGCGGCGATGCGGGCTCGGGATGCGCGATCGCCGGCGATGCCCTCGAGCCAGGCGCGCGGGCCGTCGACCGCGGGAGCGGGCAGCATGCCGAGCTCGTCGAGCGGCTGCTCGTCGATCGTGAAGACGGGCGCATCGGTGAGGCCGCGATCGGCGAGCATCGTGCGCAGGTCGGGCAGCACCTCGTCGACCGCTCCCGGCGGCACGCGGTTGAGCACGACTCCGACCGTGATCTGCCGGGCAGCGGCACCCTCGAGCAGCCGCCACGGCACGGCGTCGGCGTAGCGGTTGGCAGTCGTGACGAAGAGCCACAGGTCGGCGGCGGCGAGCAGCTGCGCCGCGAGGGCGCGGTTCTCGTCGGCGACCGAGTCGATGTCGGGCGCGTCGATGATCGCGAGCGAGCGCGGAACGGCCTCGTGCTCGAGCAGCATGAGCTCGCTGATGCGCGCGGCCTCGGGGGTGTCGCCCGCGGCGCTCGCGGCGGTGCCTGGAGCGCTGACCCGGCCGCGCACGCGCGCGAGCCCGGGAAGAATGCGGTCGCTCGCGAACCAGCCGGCATCCGCGGGGGAGTGCACAAGTATCGGCTGGCGCGTCGTCGGGCGGATGACGCCGACCCGAGTCGTCGCGACCCCCAGCAGCGCGTTGACAATCGTCGACTTGCCCGAACCCGTCGAGCCGCCGACGACCGCGAGCAGCGGGGCGTCGAGGTCGGCAAGCCGCGGGCGAATGTAGTCGTCGATCTGCCGCACGGCGGCGGCCGCGGCTTCGCGCTGCTCCCAGATGCCGTCGAGGTGCAGCGTGAGGCCGACGTCGGCGAGCGACGCCCGAAGGCGCTCGAGCGACACGGTCGCGGGCGCTCGGGTGTCGGTCACGACTCAAGCATGCCCGTCGTGCACTCCCTTGGCGAACCCTTGACCGATGACGATTGCTGTGGAAAGCCTGCGACGCGCGAGCACGACACGGGCCAGAATCGCGCGCATGCGCAGAATCCTCGACTTCCTCGACCGAGCCGATGACGACCGTGGCGATGTTCCGGGCTGGGTGCTCATCACGCTCATGACTGCAGGGTTGGTCATCCTCATCTGGGCGCTCGCGGGCCCCGCGCTGCAGGGCGTCTTCCAACAGGCGATCGACCGGGTCACCGGCTTCTAGAATCCGGCGGTTGATGATGCACGACCTGCGGCGACGCCTGCACGACGACCGCGGCTCGGCTCCGGTCGAGTTCGTGCTCGTCGGCGTGCTGCTCACCCTCGTGACGCTGAGCGTGCTGCAGGTGGCGTTCGCCCTGCACATCCGCGCGACGCTCATCGATGCGGCAGCGGAGGGTGCGCGGTTCGCTGCGCTGGCCGACAGCTCCCTGCCCGCCGGCATCGAGCGGAGCCGCGAGCTCATCACCGCGGTCCTGGGCGAGAGCTACGCGCAGAGCATCTCGGCGGGCACGGGGGCGTTCGGAGGGCATCCGGTCGTCATCATCACCGTGCGCTCGCCGCTGCCCCTCATCGGCATGATCGGCATCGACGACACGCTGGAGGTGAGCGGGCGTGCGGCTCTTGAGCCTCTTCGATAGCAGAGCCCGCTCCGCTGAGGACTGCGCCGTTGACGGATGCTCCGACCGCGGCTCGGCCTCACTTGAGTTCATCACCGCGGGGCTGCTCATGCTCGTGCCGCTCGTCTACCTCACTCTCACGCTCGGCACGATCCAGTCGGCGGCGCTCGCGACCGAGGGTGCTGCCCGGCAGGGAGCGCGCGTGTTCGTGCAGGCCGAGTCGACCACCGCCGGAACCGCGGCGGCTCGGCGAGCGCTCGACCTGGCCCTCGCCGACCACGGAATCGACCCGAGCGGCGTCTCACTGAGCATCAGTTGCTCGCCCAACCCCGGGCAGTGCCACACCCGACGCGGCTGGGTCACGGTCGACGTCGCCGTGCGCGTGCCGCTGCCGCTCGTGCCGCCGGTGTTCGACCTGCGCGTGCCTCTCGCGGTGCCCGTCGAGGCGAGCGCAACCCAGCAGGTCTCGCGATTCTGGGGCGCGCGGTGATGCGGTGGCGCGACGATCGCGGCTCGATCCTGCCGCTCATCGCGGGCTTCGGTGCACTCGGGCTCGCCGTCGTGCTGCTCGGCAGTGCCGCGACTTCGCTCTACCTCGAGCGCACGCGCCTCTTCACGCTCGCCGATGGGGCGGCGCTCGCCGCAGCCGAGTCGTTCGACCTTGCGTCGGTGAGACCGACGGCCGAGGGCGTGCTGCGGCCGCGCCTCACGAAGCCCGAAGTCGCGGCGGCTGCGGCCGACTACCTCGCGCAGGCACCGGGCTCGCGGCTCGAGGGGCTGAGGCTCGTCTCAGCGACGACGCCCGACGGCCTGAGCGCACGAGTGACCCTCTCAGCCGTGTGGGCGCCCCCAGTGGTCAGCATCTTCGTGCCGCAGGGCATCCCGCTGCAGGTCACCGCGACGAGCCGCAGCGTCTTCGACTGACCTCGACCCAGGCCAGAATGGAGCCATGCCCCACGCGCGCGACGACCGCCCCGTCACCCTCATCAGCGTCGACATCGAGGCGGCGGGGCCGAGCCCGAGCAACTACGCGATGCTCTCGATCGGGGCGTGCGTCATCGATCGGCTGCAGACAGCCGCGACCGACCACTTCTACGCCGAGCTCAAGCCCGACCGCGAGGGCGTTCTCGACTCGGCGATGAGTGTGGGGGGGTTCACGCTCGACGGCTTGCGAGCATCCGGAACCGACCCGAAGACGGCGATGCAGGCCTTCGCCGATTGGATCGACTCGGTGACGCCGGAAGGGAGTCGCGCCGTCATGGTCGGCTTCAATGCTCCCTTCGACTGGATGTTCGTTGCCGACTACTTCGACCGCTACCTCGGCCGCAACCCGTTCGGGCACTCGGCGCTCGACATCAAGGCCTTCTACATGGGTGTCACCGGGCTGCCGTGGGCCGAGACGAGCATGGCGCGCGTCGCCGAGCACTATCGAGTGACCGTCGACCTGACGCATAATGCATTGGACGACGCTCGCGACCAGGCGGCGCTGTTCCGATCGGTTCGGGCGGAGCGGGCCGCACGCTCCGACTGACCGAGGCGGGCATCGCATCCACCCGAGAGGCACGCCGATGACGCCCCCCACTCAGACTCCTGCCGACGATCTCGAGCGCATTCGCGAGTCGGCCGCCCGCCTCGGCGTGCAGCTCGACGAAGAGGGAGCCCTGCAGTGGCTCGCGGCCATCGCAGCAGACGCCGACGACGATGACCACATCGTGCATCACGAGAGCGGAACGTTCGGGCATCGCGTGACCATGCTCGACTTCACGCCGCGCGACCTCGAGCGGTTCCGTCGCATCGGCGAGATCGTCGAGGTGACCGGGCCGGAAGGAGTGGTCGAAGGGGCGCTCGCCCTCAGCGGCTCGGCCGCGCAGTCGAAGATCCAGTCGTTCCCCGGTGACTGCGACTACTTCCAGCGCCTCAACATCAAGGCCGATACTCGTGAAGAGGCGTGCCGCATCATGGCCGACTGCATGCGTGCGGCCGCTCGTCGCACGGCCACGGGCGATCCGTTCCAGTTTCTCGAGGGGAAGCTCGGCAGCTACCCCGCCGACTGCCTGCACGGCGGCGCAGCACGCAAGAAGGGCAGCCCGATCACCTGGACCCCGGCCGAGATCGAGGCCGAGCGCATCGAGCTGACCATGTCGGACGGCGCCGTGCAGACGCTCACCTGGCAGGAGGCCGCGCTCGACCCGGGCTGGTGCAAGCTCGACTGGGTCGTCGCCGACCCCGCGCGCAAGGCGCTCTCGAACGCGAGCAACGTGATCGACGTGACGTGGGAAGCCCCCGACGGCGAGATCGTGCCGCTCGACGGATACCTCGACGCCTACTTCCAAGAGGTCTACCTCGACGCCGATTCGATGCCGACCTTCGCCAAGGTGGCGGCGTTCGTGAACGACGACGCGCTCGATGAGTATGTCGACCGGCTGGAGGAGGAGGTGCGCAAGTACCTCACCAAGCAGCTGAACTACGGCAAGGCCGCCAAGCGCATGTACAACATCTTCCGGCTCTCGGGCCGGCATCTGGATGCGGCCTATGTGCGCGAGCTCTTCGACGAGCCCGCCACGATCCTGTACCAGGTGTGGTCGCTCATCTCGACGCTCGACAACGCCACGCAGCCGGGCACGAGCATCCCGATCGACTCGGTGCGCGATCAGACCGACACGCTCATGCTGCAGGTCATCGACATGCTCGAGGGCGATGAAGAGGCCGAGATCGTCGCCGCACTGCTGACTCTGCGGCGCACTCTCGAAGACCAGAACGCGGGTGAGCGGCGCACGAGCGATGTCGAGGCCGCCCAGAACCGCGTCATGAACCTCGTCAACACGTTCTTCCGCGAGAAGCTCGAGGGGGTTCCGACGATTCGGGAGTACATCGTCGCGATGCAGTCCGCCGCCGACAAGTCGTGAGCATGCCACCTCCCGAGGTGCTCGTCGTGCTGCACGACGTCGACGACAACCTCAACGAGCTCGCACCGCCCCTGGCTGAGGCCGGGCTGCGCATCGTCACGTGGGACGTCGAGCGCGACCCCGACGGAGCCCCGGCGGTGGATGCTCTCGAGCGGTTCAGCGGCATCATCTCGCTCGGCGCCTACGCCGGAGTGCCCGACGAGCCGGAGCACCCGTGGATGACGCACGAGAAGCTACTCATGCAGAGAGCCCTCGACCTCGGCATGCCCGTGCTGGGCCTGTGCTTCGGCTCGCAGCTGCTCGCCGCAGCCGCGGGGGCTGCCTTTCGCCCGTCGCCCGTGCCCGAGCTCGGCTGGACCCGCGCCCGGCTCACTGAGGCAGCCGCGCACGACCCGGTGGTTGCACCACTCGTGCGCTCGTCCGATTCGGGTGACATCGATGTGTACCACTACCACTTCGACAGCCACGAGCTGCCTGACGGCGCAGAACTGCTCGCCGAGACTGACGGCATCATCGAGGCCTACCGAGTGGGCGAGGCCGCCTGGGGTCTGCAGTTCCACCTCGAGGTGGGTCTCGCCACGCAGTTGGCCTGGATCGCCGGCGGTCGCGGCGTGTACGAGCGCGAAGGCCTCGACCCCGCCGAGCACGAGCGACGCAGTCATGAGAACTGGCGGCGCTATCGCGACCAGGCGCACGACGTCGGAGCCGCCTTCGCCCAGCAGGCGCTGCAGTACGCCGCCCGCTCCTGAGCGGCAGCACGATGCGCCCTGGGCGCGCTCTGCATGTTCCCAGAGTGCGGCCATACGGTGGTCGACATGACAGATCTGGCTGGAGCTTCCGTTCTCGTACTCGGCGCGACGGGCGGCCTCGGTCGTGAGTTCGCACGTCAGCTCGCCGCTGAGGGCGCGCTCCTGACGCTGACGGGCCGCTCAATGCTCGCGCTCGACGACCTCGACATTCCCGGGGCAGCACTCGTTCCCGCCGATCTCGACGACGCGGGGGCGGCGCGCAACCTCGTCGCCGCCGCGCACACCGCCCACGGCCGGCTCGACGGCATCATCAACGCGGCCGGAGTCGTCGCGTTCGGCGCCCTCACCGACACCACTGATGAGACGTTCGAGACCCTGTGGCGCATCAACGTGATGGCTCCGCTGCGGGTGCTGCGGGCCGCGGCCCCGTCACTCGCCGACTCGGCGACTGCGGGCGGCTCGCCGTTCGTCGTCTCGCTCAGTGGGGTGGTGAGCGAGACCCCGACCGCGGGCATCGGCGCCTACAGCGCGGTCAAGGCTGCCGTGGCCGCGGCGCACCAGGTCGCCGCCCGCGAGCTGCGGCGCTCGGGCATCCGCGTCATCGACGCCCGGCCCGGCCACACCGAGACCGAGCTCTCGCACCATCCTGTCGCGGGTGAGCGACCCGCGTTCCCCGTCGGCTACGAGCCGGCCGCGGTCGTCACGCGCATTCTGGATGCTGTGCGCGGCGACGAGAAAGACCTGCCGTCGAGCGCGTTCCAGGGCCTGCCGACCGCCGCGAGCTGACTTCGCGTCAGGGCGCCCCGGTATCGCGCGGAAGGTGCCGCGGAATCATGTAGCCGAGCATGCCCGCGCCGACGAGGCCGAGAACGCCGAGCACGCCCGCACCGACAGCGAGTGAGAACGCCGCCGTGAGGCCGGCGAGCAGCAGGGGAGCGGTTGCGCCGCCCGCGTCGAGGATCAGGCGCCACGCGCCGAGGAACATCGCGGGTTCGGTGCGCCCCGCGAGATCACTGCCCATGGTCATGAGAATGCCTGCGCCGATGCCGTTGGCGATCGCGAGCCCGATCGCTACGCCGATGAACCAGGCGACCGGATCGTCGGCTCCTGCCGAGAGCGCGAGCACGATGAAGCCCAGCCCGAGACCGATCGTCGACGGCACAGCGGTGTAGAGCCTGCCGAAGCGGTCCATGAGCCAGCCACCGAGATAGAACAGCGCGAAGTCGACCGCTGCTGTGGCGCCGATGATCGTGGCTGTCTGCGCATCGCCGAGCCCGATGCTCACCGCCCAGAGTGGCAGCAGAACTTGCCGACTGGCGCGCAGGGCCGAGACGGTGAGCGCCGCGAGCCCCAGTCGTGCGAGCACGTCTCGGCGGCGACCGATCGTGCGGAGAACGTCGAGGGGTGCGACGGGCGAGCGTGTGACGTCGACCTCGCGACGCAGAAGCCCGTCGGGGTCGGGCAGCAGCAACAGGCTCGCGGCGACCGCCACCAGGGAGCCAATCGCGAACCAGTAGACCGATCCGGTCTCACCCGTGACGGTGATGATCGCCGCACCGAGGAACGGGCCGATCATGAGACCGAGCCGGTAGACCCCGCCGAGGGTCGACAGCGCGCGAGCGCGATAGGCCGCGGGCACGGCAGTCGTCAGCAGGGCGTGGCGCGCGAGTGCGAAGACGGCGGCCGAGGCACCGAGCACGAGCATCCCGAGCCCCAGCACCGCGGCGATCGGTGCGAGAGCAGAGATCGCAATGCCGAGCACGGCCGCGACGAGTGCCCCGAGCATGGCTGCGCGTTCTCCGACGCGAGCGACGATCCACCCTGCAGGCAGATCGCCGAGCAGCTGCCCGACGAGCAGCATCGCCGCCACGAGACCGGCTGTCGCGAGGTCGGCTCCGACCTGTGCCGCGAGAGAGGGGATGAGTGGGATGATCGCGCCTTCGCCGATCGTGAACAGCAGGGTCGGCAGCAGCGCCGGTGCGACGATCGAGCGCCAGCGGAACGGCGGCGGAGTCGAGGTCACCCCGCCGACTATGCCACGCCCCGCCGGTAGGCTGGGTGCGACATGATCGATCTGGACTTCGCCGAGCGCATCGCCGCCGCCCGCAGCACCTTCGCCGACATTCGATCGGTGATCGACGTCGACCGGCTCGAGGCCGAGATCCGCGAGCTCAGCGAGCAGGCGGGCTCGCCGGACCTCTGGGACGACACCGCGCACGCGCAGAAGGTGACGAGCGCGCTCAGCCACCGGCAGAGCGAGTTCAAGCGCATCAGCGAGCTGCAGGCGAAGCTCGACGACCTCGACGTGCTCATCGAGATGGCGCGCGAGGCCGACGACGCCGACGCGGCCGAGGAGGCCGCAGCCGAGCTCGACGCGATCGAGAAGACGCTCGCTGAGATGGAGGTGCAGACGCTGCTCGATGGCGAGTACGACGCGCGCCCCGCCGTCGTCACCATCCGCGCCGGCGCCGGTGGCGTCGATGCCGCCGACTTCGCCGAGATGCTCATGCGCATGGACTTGCGCTGGGCCGAGCAGCACGGCTACAGCACGACCGTCATGGATGTCTCGTACGCCGAGGAGGCGGGCATCAAGAGCGCGACCTTCGAGGTGGATGCGCCCCACGCCTTCGGCACGCTGAGCGTCGAGGCGGGTACGCACCGCCTCGTGCGCATGTCGCCCTTCGGCGCCGCGGGCAAGCGGCAGACCAGCTTCGCCGCGGTCGAGGTCATTCCTCTGCTCGAAGAGAGTGCGGCGATCGAGGTGCCGGAGTCGGACATCCGCGTCGATGTCTTCCGGTCATCGGGGCCCGGCGGGCAGTCGGTCAACACGACCGACTCGGCCGTGCGCATCACCCACCTGCCGACCGGCCTCGTCGTGTCGATGCAGAACGAGAAGAGCCAGATCCAGAACCGCGCGGCGGCCATGCGCGTGCTGCAGTCGCGCCTGCTCATCATGCAGAAAGAGCAGGAGGCGGCGACGAAGAAAGAGCTCGCCGGCACCATCACCGCGAGCTGGGGCGACCAGATGCGCTCGTACGTGCTCGCGCCGTACCAGATGGTGAAAGACCTGCGCACCGAGTACGAGGTCAACAACCCCTCGGCGGTGTTCGACGGCGACCTCGATGGCTTCATCGCCGCCGGCATCAAGTGGCGCAAGCGCCCTCTCGACGCCTAGGCCGCATCGCCGTAGAGTGCTCGCCATGGTGAGCATCAGCATCGTCGAGATTCCGTCACGCCGTCTTGAGCGCGCTCTCGCGTTCTACGCCCGAGTCTTCGCGCTGGAGCTCGAGATCACCGAGATCGACGACCAGCGCATGGTGTTCTTTCCGCAAGACGACCCCGAGGGTCCTGGCATCGCGATCACCGAGGGCGACGACTATGCGCCGAGCGGAGAGGGCGTGCGTCTCTATCTCACGGTCGACGACATGGAGGGCATCCTCGCCCGCGTCGTCGACGCCGGGGGAGAGATCGCCGCCGAGATCGACGTGGTCGAGGGCTGGGGTCGCTACGCGGCGTTCCGCGACCTCGAGGGCACGGTCATCGGCATCACCCAGCCTCCCGCCGACTAAGCGAGCGCTGAGAACCGCGCCCGCACGGGTGTCGCACCGCGGTACGACGCGCGCCGCCGCCTACGCTGGCGCACGATGATTCGATTCGATGAGGTCACCAAGGTCTACCGCGGAACCGCGCGGCCGGCGCTCAACAGCGTCAGCCTCGAGATTCTCAGCGGTGAGTTCGTGTTCCTCGTCGGCGCTTCCGGCTCGGGCAAGTCGACCTTCCTGAGGCTCGTGCTGAAGGAAGAGAAGCCGTCGAGCGGGTCGATCCATGTGCTGGGGCAAGACCTCGGCAGCATCTCGAGTCGCAAGGTTCCGTACTTCCGGCGCAACCTCGGTGTGGTGTTCCAAGACTTCCGACTGCTGCCGAACAAGACCGTCTTCGACAACGTCGCCTTCACCCTGCAGGTCATCGGCAAGAGCAAGGGCTTCATTCACGAGGCCGTGCCCGACGCGTTGCAGACGGTCGGTCTCGACGGCAAGGGCCAGCGGTTTCCGCACGAGCTCTCGGGCGGCGAGCAGCAG
>SXMG01000088.1 GCA_005778835.1 Actinomycetota bacterium | reverse complement strand
GCGACGTCTTCTCGCTCATCGGCCCGAAGCGCTACGACGCGCCATGGAAAGACATCGAGGCGCAGGGCTACATCGCGCCCGCCGACTGCACCGAGGTGCGAGTCACCATGACCGATGCGGAGCGGCTCGCCTACGCCACGGCCGAGCTGCAGGCTCGCCGCCGTCTCGGCCTCACGGCGACGCTGGTGCGCGAAGACGGCCGCGAGGGCGACGTCTTCAGCCTCATCGGCCCCCAGCGCTTCGACGCCCCGTGGAAGGAGATCGAGGCGCAGGGTTACATCTCACCCGCGAGCTGCTTCGAGGTGCGCATCGATCTGCCCGCGAGCGAGCGGCTCGAGTACGCGGCGAGCGCCGACGACCAGCGCTACCGGCTCGCGGCGACGGCACCGGCCAAGCTCGGGGTCGTGAAGCGCCTGGTGAAGCAGCACGAGGGCGAGCGCATCCTCATCATCGGGCAGTATCTCGACCAGATCGACGAGCTGGCCGAAGCGCTCGGCGTGCCGCAACTCACCGGTGCGACCTCGGTCGACGAGCGCGAACGGCTCTATCAGGAGTTCCGGGATGGCCGCACTCCGGTCCTCGTCGTCTCGAAGGTCGCCAACTTCTCGATCGACCTGCCCGAGGCCACGGTCGCGATTCAGGTGTCGGGCTCGTTCGGCTCGCGGCAGGAGGAGGCGCAGCGCCTCGGGCGACTGCTGCGGCCGAAGCAGAGCGGCATTCCGGCGAGCTTCTACACGCTCGTCGCGCGCGACACCGTCGATCAAGACTTCGCGCAGAACCGCCAGCGCTTTCTCGCCGAGCAGGGCTACAGCTACACGATCCTCGACGCTGACCAGATCGCGCAGGCCGCCTGAACAGCGAGCGGTGCCCTAGCCGCCGACGGCGGTCAGGATGCTCGCACCGAGCTCGACCGGCTTCGTGAACTGCGGCCAGTGGCCGGTGGGCAGCTCGATGATCTCGAGCTGCTGCATGCCCGCCAGCTCGCCCGCCCACTCGCGTTCGTTGGCGATGGCCTGGCGGATGAGGTCGGCCGGAAACTGGCAGGCGATGACCGTCACCGGCACAGAGAATCGCGCGTCGTCGTCGAGCCGCGTCGGCTCGTGCGCGACCCCGACAGGCTCGGGCTTCGCGATGGCCCGGAATCGCTCGCGCAGGGCATCGTCGAGATCGATGAGGTCTTCGGGCTCGAAGAGCGTCCAGTCGGGCAGCGGCACGCCATCGCCCTCGACCGGCAGCTCGTCGTTGATGCAGGTGCCCGCCGGCATCGGTATGGCATCGACGAAGACGACCCGCTCGATGCGTGACTGCCGCGCGTCGGCGACGGCCCACGCGATCGTGCCGCCGCCCGAGTGGCCGACGAGCGTCACCTGCCCCGGCCCGTCGTCATCAGCACCGTCACCGCCATCGAGCGCGTCGACGAAGGCGATCACCGCATCCACATGATCACGCAGCCCGATGCCGGCGAGGTCGGTGTCTCCGGGCCGCTTGCCGGGAAGGGTCGGAGTGTGCACGGTGTGGCCGGCCGCGACGAGGGCGGGGGTCACCTCGCTCCACGAATCGCCGTCGAGCCAGAACCCCGGAATCATCACGATCTGCATGCCTGAACCGTAGCGCCGTGGTGGGACATCGCGACAGGCCGACGGCATTCAGGAAACTTTCACCAAAGGCCCAGAGAATGCTCTCATGGCTGACGGACCCAAGATTCTCATCGTTGACGACGAACCCAACATTCGCGACCTGCTCACCACGAGCCTTCGCTTCGCCGGCTTCGCCGTGCGCGCCGTCGGCAACGGAGCGCAGGCCATCTCGGCCGTTCTCGAAGAAGAGCCCGACCTCATCATCCTCGACGTGATGCTGCCCGACATCAACGGGTTCGGCGTCACCAAGCGGCTGCGCTCGAGCGGCTACACGAGCCCCATCTTGTTCCTGACGGCGAAAGACGACACCGACGACAAGATCATGGGCCTCACGGTCGGCGGCGACGACGACGTCACCAAGCCGTTCAGCCTCGACGAGATCGTCGCGCGCATCAAGGCGATTCTGCGCCGCACGATGCAGGAGGAGGACGACGCGATCATCCGCGCCGGCGGCCTCACGATGGATCAGGACACGCACGAGGTCACGGTCGGCGACGAGGTCATCGAGCTCAGCCCGACCGAGTTCAAGCTGCTGCGCTACCTCATGCTCAACCCCAACCGGGTGCTCTCGAAGGCGCAGATTCTCGACCACGTGTGGGAGTACGACTTCAACGGCGACGCCGGCATCGTCGAGAGCTACATCTCGTACCTGCGTCGCAAGCTCGACCCGCACACCGACGAACCGCTCATCCAGACCAAGCGCGGTTTCGGCTACATGCTCAAGGCCGCCAAGCTCTAGCCTTGGCACCTCATGCATGAGCAGTTGACCCAGTGGTGGGAATCGATCTCCCTCCGCTCGAAGATCACCGGCGTCACGGTGTTCGTGGTGACGGTCGGCCTGCTCGTCGTCGGTGTCGGCACGCTCACCGTGCTGCAGCGCACGCTCGTCGACGAGGTCGACCGGCAGTTGCGGCAGGCGGCCGATGAGCTGCCGGGCTCGTTCGCGGTCGATGAGTTCGACTCGTTCGACGACTTGACGCCGTCGATCTTCTCGAATCCGTTCTACTTCGGCGCGGTCGACGCCGAGGGCGTGCTCATCGACGACAACATCACGATGGCGAACCGCGCACAGGCGCCCGACGTCTCGCGCTTGACCCTGAGCTACGTCTCGAGCCTCGACGGGGGCATCACCCTCACGAGCGCCGACCGCACCACCCAGTGGCGTGTCGCGACCTTCCCGCTGCGGGTCACCGAGGGCGACTCGGGCGCCTCGCAGCAGGCGACCCTCATCATCGGCGCCGACCTGGCCGACGCCAACGGCATCATCGGCTCGTTCGCCTCGATCTTTCTCGGCTTCGGCCTCGTCGTCGTCATCCTGAGTGCCGCGCTCACCCGCCTGCTCGTCACCTCGACCTTCCGGCCGCTGCGCGACGTCGAGGCGACGGCCGCCCGATTCGCCGGCGGAGACTTCAGCCAGCGCCTCAGCGGGGCCACGCCCAATACCGAGGTCGGCCGCTTGAGCGGCTCGCTCAACGCCATGCTCAGTCGCATCGACCGCGCCTTCGCCGACCGCGCGGCCACCATCTCGCAGATGCGCCGCTTCGTCGGCGACGCGAGCCACGAGCTGCGCACTCCCCTGGTCTCGGTGCGCGGCTACGCCGAGCTCTACCGCATGGGGGCCTTGACGGGAGACGAGCAGGTCGGCCAGGCGATGGAGCGCATCGAGAAAGAGGCCATTCGCATGAGCGCGCTCGTGAGCGACCTGCTCGAGCTCGCGCGACTCGACGAATCGCGTCCGCTCGAACCCGCGCCCGTCGATCTCGTGCCGCTCGCACGCGACGCCGCCCTCGACGCCCGCGCGGGCGCGCCCGATCGCGAGGTCACGGTGGTCATCGAGATTCCGACCGCCGAGACTCCGGAGACGGATGCTGCGCTCGCGCACCACGAGGCCCCGAGCATCCCGCCCTCGCCGCTCGCCGCCCCGACGCTCGCCGCCCCGACGCTCGCCGGTTCGGCGTTCGCGCGGTTGCGCAGCCGCCGTTCCCGCCGCGCCTCGGCACCTGTCGCCAGCCCCGAGCCGCTCGCCGCCGCAGTGCCCTCGGAGGTCGCGGCGCTCGTGCTGGCCGAAGAGAACAAGATCCGCCAGGTCATCACCAACCTCATCGGCAACGCGCTGCGCTTCTCGCCCGACGGCACGCCCATCGAGCTCGTGGTCGGCGTCGACCACGATGCGGGACTCGCGTCGATCGCGGTCGTCGACCACGGCGACGGCATTCCGCCGCAGCTGCAAGAGCGCATCTTCGAGCGGTTCTTCCGCGCCGATTCGTCGCGCACCCGCGACACCGGCGGCTCGGGCCTCGGGCTCGCCATCGTCGCCTCGATCGTTGCCCTGCACAACGGTCGTGTCGAGGTGCTCAACACCCCGGGCGGCGGCGCGACGTTCCGCGTCTCGCTTCCGCTCCTCCCCAGCGCGGTGGCTGCGCCGGATGCTCCCGCCGAGCCGCTCGCCACGACGAGCGCCGCTTCCGCCTCGTAGGGTGCCCCCGGCGATCGGGCGAGTGCCCCGGCGCCGGAAGGAGACCCTCATGACGCGATACCAGGTCGACAGCGACGCCGTGCTCACCGCGACGGCGGCGACCCGGGGCTCGATCGGCCGGCTGCAGGCGGAGGCTGCCGGGTTGCAGGCCAACCTCTCGGGGCTGCAGGGCACCTGGAGCGGCGCCGCCGCCACGGCCTTCCACTCTCTGCTCGGAGAGTGGACTGCCGCCTACCAGCGCGTCGAGCAGACCCTCACCGCGCTCAACGAGGCACTCGGCCACGCCGGGCACGGCTACGCCGAGGTCGAGCAGCAGGCTGCGCGCATGTTCCTTCGCTGAGGCGTCGACGGGTGCGCGCGAGCGTGCGTCGTAGGGTGGCAGGGTGACGTTCTCTGCCTTCGCCTTCGACCCCGCGATCGTCGCTGCCGTGCTGCACCACATGAACGACGACCACGCCGACGACAACCTGCTGATCGCCCGTGCGTTCGGCGATCGCGGCGCGACCACGGCCCGCATGGTCGATGTCGACGGCCATGCCGGGCACTGGGTCTATTCGGTCGCTGCAGAGGACGAGAGCGGCGCGCAGACTGCCGAGGCCGCTCTGCGCGTCGAGTGGTCGGGCCCGATCACCGAGCGCGCCGAGATTCGCCGCGAGATCGTCGTGCTCTACGACCGGGCCTGCGCAGCGCTCGGTATCGAGCCACGCCCTCACGACTGACGACCGGGCCCACCCGCCGACCCTGGATTCGGGCGCCGGTGTTCGGTAAGGTTAGGCAACCCTAACCTTGCAGGAGACCCGCACCATGACCACCAGCGCCAGCGCCTCTGCCGAGGTCATCCCGTTCTCCCGACTCGTGCGCGAGCGCAGCGCGGCGAGCCACCGCGGCAGTGAAGGCGCCACGTTCATGGGCGACCTGCTGAAGGGCGAGGCGAGCCGCGACGACTACGTGGCCCTCGTCTCGCAGCATTGGGCGATCTACGACGCGCTCGAGGGCGCCGAGCCCGCCATGCGCGACGAGCCGCTCGTCGCGCCGTTTCTCTCCCCGGCCCTGACGCGGCTGCCCGCGCTAGAGACCGACCTGCAGTTCCTGATCGGCGACGACTGGCGCGAGAGCCTGAGCCTCGTGCCCGCGACCGTCGAGTACGCCGCTCGCATTCGCGAGGTCGCCGCCGACTGGCCCGCGGGCTACATCGCGCACCACTACACGCGCTACCTCGGCGACCTCTCGGGCGGCCTGCACATCGGCCGCCTCATCGCCCGCCAGTTCGGCTTCGAGACCAACGGCATCGGCTTCTACCTGTTCGACCTGATCGCCGACCCCGCCGCCTTCAAAGACGCCTACCGCGCCCAGCTCGACGCCGCGCAGTGGTCGCCGGGCGAGCAAGAGCTCGTCGTCGACGAGGTGCTGCGGGCCTACGACTACAACACGCGCATCTTCGAGCAGCTCGGCGAGCGCCGCATCGCCGCCTGAGTCGCCGCCTGAGTCGCCGCCTGAGTCGCCGCCTGAGTCGCCGCCGTCGGGCTCGCCGCACCCCGCGCGGGCATCCGGAATCACCCACATCGCGAGAATGCAGAAACGGGGCGGCTCCGGTGCGGAGCCGCCCCGTTCTGGCGTGCCTGCTGGCTGACCAGCGGTGGGGACTTAGAAGTCCATGCCGCCGCTCGGGTCGCCCATCGGCGCGGGGTTCTTCTCGGGCTTGTCGGCGACGACAGCCTCGGTGGTGAGGACCAGACCGGCGATCGAGGCCGCGTTGAGCAGCGCCGAGCGCGTGACCTTCACCGGGTCGGCGATGCCGGCCGCCAGCATGTCGCCGTACTCGCCCGTGGCGGCGTTGAGGCCGTGGCCCACGGGGAGGTGGCGCACCTTGTCGGCGACGACGCCGGGCTCGAGGCCAGCGTTGAGCGCGATCTGCTTGAGCGGAGCATCGATGGCGACCTTGACGATGTTCGCGCCGGTGGCCTCGTCGCCGACGAGGTCGGTGAGCGCCTTCGACTCGAACGCCATCTTGCCGGCCTGAATCAGGGCGACGCCACCACCGGCGACGATGCCCTCGTCGACGGCCGCCGTC